>CAZWDB010000123.1:0-12770 GCA_964632885.1 uncultured Acidimicrobiales bacterium
ACCGCAAGTCACGCTCACCGCCCCAATCGCCTTGACCGCGGGCATCGAGTGAGCTGGCTGAGCGCACCGCTTCATCGGTGAGCCGTCCACGTTGGCGGTACGCGGCGATCGCCTCGGAAACGGTCACATCCTTAGCGACGAACTCCTCCTCGCTCCGGGTGACCTGCGCTCCCTTGAAGGCGCCGTCTATCCACCGCCACTCGACGTGGGCCAGATGGTTGACGATGCCGATGAGAGGGAGCAGGCCATCCTCTGGGGTCCACCGAGCTTGGTCGTCAGACAACCCTTCTGCCTTGCGGAGCACCGCGTCCCGCAAGAACGCGAGTGTCGAACCAAGTAACTCCCGCTCGTCCCCGACCCCACCGACAGCCACCCGGCGACAATAGCCAGCGAGAACCCAGGCTTGACTCGCTCCTTGGTCCACCCGAACGGCTCCCTCAGAGATAAGCCATGGGGTGTCCGCGAGTTCGCGGTACTCGACGCCGATGGCGATCTCATCAAGTTCGGCGAGAGGACGCCTCCTGAGGAAGCCTGAACCGCGAAGATATGACAGTGGCGCTCGAGTTGCCGAAGCTCCTGACCGACCGGGCGCGACGCTGGGGTGGTCCGGTCGGTGAGCAGTGGCTCGCGGGTCTTCCCCGCGCGATCGACGACCTCTCCCGGAGGTGGGGCATCGACGTCGGCCCTCCGATCCCCTCCCACATCTCGTTCGTCGCTCCAGCAGTCCGCGGTCGAGATGTGCGGACTGTTCTCAAGATCCCGATGAAGGGGGTGGACTTCCCGCACGCGCAAGGGAACAACCGGCACTTCGAACCGGTCGCGCTGGGCCACTGGTCGGGGTTGGGCAGTGTGGCGCTACTGGACTTCGATGCCGCCAGCGGCGCGATGCTTCTGGAGCAGTGCGTCCCAGGGACTCGACTCGGCGACGTCGCCACTCTCGACGAAGCGGACAGAGTCGCTGCTGACCTTCTGACCTCGCTGTGGCGCCCGCCGCCGAGCGATCCCGTCCTGACGACTACCGCCGACCTCGCGCGGGAGTGGGCGCGTCGAATGACCGTGTTTCAACGGACTAACGAGGAGTCGTTGGATTCAAGCTTGTTCGAGGACGCGGCCGTGATTCTGGAGGAGTTCGCCACCAGAACTCCGTCGACGACGCTCCTTCACGGCGACTTCCACCACAACAACGTCCTCTCGGCCAGTCGCCAGTCATGGCTGGCAATCGACCCGCTCCCACTCGTCGGCGACCGTGAGTACGACGCGGTGATGTTCCTCCTCTTCAGGAAGGGCAGCATGTCGGCGCCGGAGTCTGAGTTGGCAGGCGCCATCGCTTCGTTCTGCGCCCTACTCGACCTCGACACCGAGGCTGTGAAGAAGTGGATGTTCGCACGCCTGGTCTGCGACGCCCTCGCGTCCGTCTCGCTCGGTGCCACCGTAAGAGAGTTGGAGATGCGCCAAGAAGACATCTGGAGCGCCCGCCTCATCAGGTCACTCACAGGTTCTTGAACCACATGGGCCGAACCTCGCCTGGCAGTTCGGCATAGCCGTAGCGATCGATAGATCCGAGGGTGCAGCCCATCCGGCGGTAGAAACGGCAGGCAGGGACGTTGATGTTCTGGGTCTCGATCTTCAGACTGCGACAGCCGCGAGCGCGTGCCCACGCCTCGACGGCGCGGAACAACGCCGTCCCCGTCCCAGCCGAGCGGGCCTCGGGACGAACTCGGATGTCCCAGAGGACCGCGAGGTCGGAGCGACCTTCGAGCATGTTCACAGCGGGGCTGTTGAACGCTACGACGGCACCACCCTCGCGCCGTTCGTCCTCATGGGCGGCGATGAGTCCCCAGTTGCTTACATCGAAGAGCTTCGGCCATCGGGTGGGCCCCTCGCCTTTGACGGCGTCGTAGTCCTTGATCCAGGGATCCTCGACGGCCACCTCGGAGAGAACGAATCCACCGAGTCCGCCGTGCACGACCGACACGTCGAGCATGCGCTCCACCACGAACGCGATCGGGACCTCGGCGTGCTGCGCCAGGTTTGTGATCGGTTCCTCCGCGACGTCCACGCCTACCTCAGCCTTCAGGAGTAGCCAGTGAGCGGGAGATGGCATCGGCCGCCCGCTCGATCGCCGCCAAGTCCGATTCCGACATCGCGTCTAGCAGTGATGCGATCACAGCCACTCGGTTCTGCCGACCCCTCTCCATGAGTCGCCGGCCTTTGCTGGTGGCTCGGACTACAACCGCCCGAGCGTCCCCAGGATGGGGCCGGCGCGCCGCGAGACCAGCGCGTTCAAGGCCATCGACGATGCGCGTCATCGTAGGACTCTTGACCTGTTCCGCATCTGCCAGCTCGGCGATCGTCCTCTCGCCTCCGAACACCAGAACGGAAAGGGCGGACAGCTGTCCGGGCGGAACACCCAATCCGCGATCGGCTGCTCGCGCCCGTCTGACGAGATGAATCGCGACCGAGTTGAGCCGAGCGCCGACGTCCGCGATGCGAGCCTCTTGCATCAAATAGGTAGCCTACCTATTATTCGGTCCATGATGGTGACAGGCCTCCGGCAAGCGGCTCAGCATGTGGACGACCTCGATCGAGCGGTGGCGTTCTACCGGGACGTCCTCGGCCTCTCTCTCATCGCGAGGTTCGATCCACCAGGACTCGCATTCTTCGAGCTCGGGCACTCGAGGCTGCTCTTGGAGGCAGGCGCTCCTAGTGCGATTCACTACCTCGGTGTCGATGACGTCGCGGCGTCGACCGAGCAGCTGCGGCTGGCAGGTGTCACGATCGAGTCAGAGCCCCACGTCATTCACGTCGACGACGACGGTCGCTTCGGACCTCCAGGCGAAGCCGAGGAGATGTCGTTCTTCCGTGACTCCGAGGGCAACCTCGTTGGGCTCGCCGGCCGGCGGCGTGTTGACCCCGGGTCCTGAACCGAGGGGGACCAACCTCAGCAGCAGACCGATTCCGGCGGGTGTGCGAGGATGGCTGTGAATTGGCCGCGCCAAGGCACTTGGCACGACCACAGGCGCACAACCGCGCGTGACAGCATCTCGGACACTTAGTCCCCGCGCGGCTGGCTGACCTGGGCCTTTAGAAGAGTGGTCGGGACCGGCGTCGATCCGGTGACCTCGCGCTTTTCAGGCGCGCGCTCTACCAACTGAGCTACCCGACCGCGGTCCTGACGGGATTTGAACCCGCGACCTCCGGCTTGACAGGCCGGCGTGCACTCCAAACTGCACCACAGGACCAGAACTTCACGCACCCCCAACGGGATTCGAACCCGTGCTACCACCTTGAAAGGGTGGCGTCCTAGGCCGCTAGACGATGGGGGCTCGGCTCGCGCGGGGGCGACGTCACGATAGCAGCCGACCTCGCAGCCCGAACTTGAGGCAATAACGCACGGAATTCGATCGTTATTGCCTCAAGTTCCAGGTGGTGCCGGAAGGGGCGTCATGGACCTCGACGTCGAGGGCGGCGAGGCGGTCGCGGAGGGCATCGGCGGCGGCCCACCGCTGCTGGTCCCGCGCGTCGCGGCGGGCCTCGAGGATGGCCTCGACAAAGGGGCCGACCACCTCGTTGGGATCCCGGGCGCCGACCTCGGCCACCTCGCCGAGGCGGACGATCATCGAGCGCAGGGCGCTGCGTGCCCGGTCCATCTCGTCGGACTGCAAAGTGTCGGCCGCCCAGGCGACCAGCTCCTGGTCGAGGTCGAGGATCGCCTCCACCGCGCCCCGCATGTCGCGCCCGTCTACCGCTGTCCTGAAGGCCTCCTCCGCCTGGGCCACCGATTCGAGGAGGGGGGAGCCTCCGCCGCCCGGCCCTGACCCCGAGCGTCCCGACGCCGGCCCCGAGCGCGCAGGCGACGCTGCCGGCGCGGGCGACACCGCCGTCCCGGCCGCCCCGCCACCGGAAGCAAGCTCGGGGAGGTCCCGGATCGCCACTTCGGAACCTACGTCGAAGCGCACGGACCGGCCGGCTTTCCGCACCGTCACGGTGCCCCGCCCCACGACGGTCGCCGAGCCGGCGTCGAGGTCGAGCACCAGGCCGGTGTGCTCGTCGACACCCAACACGAACGCATCCTCGGGCAGGTCCGCTTCCAGCACTTGGAGCCGCTGCTCTCCGAGGTAGCAGTACCTGGTGTCGTGGTTGCCACCTTCGGCGTTGTCGTAGTGGGGGATGACGGCGGCGTGCATTCCCGCCGCCGACATCAAGTCGAGTCCCGGCAGCCAGCGGGGCGCTTCGCCCACCTTGTAGATCTCATACACGGGAACGGTGAAGGCGCCGAGCGTCAGCGCCGCCGCGCTGGCAAAGGTGACGCATCCACCCGCGGTGAGCTTGTCTTCGAGTGCGGCCGGTATCGGGGAGCCGGCCCAGTGCCGCAGCGCGTAGCTCGGGCTCCCTGGGCCCGCGAACACGTACCTGGCATCTCGCACCCGTGAAGCCGCGCGCTCGACGTCGATCGCGGCCGCGTCGCCGCCCCGGAAACTGGTTACCTCCATCTCCTGGCCGACGCTGTCGCGGAAATATGCGACCGCGCGCGCCGAGATGTCGTCCGCGTTCATCTGGAAGCCGAAGGGCGTGTCGAGCAGTACCGCCGGGACCGGTGGCGGTCCCAACCGTTCGAGTAGCGCCCGGTGGGTCTTGACCATGGTCGGGCTGGTCTCACCCGAACCCATGATCGCCAGGAGGCGCGGAGTCGCTCCGGTGCTCGTCACCCCGTAGCGCCCGTCATGCGAAGAAGCCCTCGTCGACGTGGGCATGTAGCAGGTCGGCGACCTGGTTGGGGTGCTGGGCGTGGACGTCGTGGTCGGCGTGGAACCAGTGCACGCGGACGCGGCGGTGCGACGCCGCGATCCGTTCGACGGCGGCGCGTTTGCCACGGATGCGAGCGCTCCGGCGGCCAGCTTCTTCCCGAGGTTCGCACGGTGCCAGCAACGCGTTCATCGGCAGCCGCGGGTAGAGCTCGGTGGGGCGGTGAGCCCACAACTCCCGCAGTATCCGCATGTGGCGGTCACGGGTCAGCCACGGGGCAACTGTGCCATCGTCTCGGACCTCGTAACAGGCGAGCGCCCCCTCGATTCCGGACTGGGGCCAGTCGGGATGGCGCCTCCGCACACCGACTTCGATCCGGTCGAACCGCAGTCCGACTAGCTCGGGTGGGGCGAGCGCAGCGGCGCACTCTTCCCACGTCGGGAAGCGGGTCCGCAGGTCGCCCGTCGCGCCGTCGATCGCGGCGACCCCCCGCACGGCGTCAGGATGCTGCACCGCGTGGTCGAGGACGACGTTGGCGCCCCACGACTGGCCCACAACGACGGGACGGTCGAGTGCGGTGTGGCGAGCGACGGCCTGGAGGTCGCGGCTGAGGGTCGTGAAGTCGTAGCCATCGTCAGGTTTGGACGAGAGCCCGTGGCCACGCTGGTCGAGCGCGACGGCGAAGTGACCGAGCTCGGCGAGTCGGCGGCCTACGCCGTCCCACAACCGGGCATTCGAGCTGAGGCCGTGCACCAGCAGGAACCCGACGCCACCTCCCCCGGCGCGCGCACCGTCCCAGATGCGGACGTTGAGTTCCACACCCTCGTCGGCCTGAACTCGAACGACGTCGACGTCGACCACGGGCATCGTCGTAGCTACTCGCCCGAGAGCGCTTCCACGAACTGCTCCATCAGGAGGCCCAGATAGGAGAACAGCTCGAACGCCGGAGTTCGGGGGTCGTTCGGCGGCAGCCCGTCCGCGTACATGTCCTCGGTCACGTCGAGCCGTACGCCTAGCACGAGGCGGAGATCGTTGACGACGCCCATCCAGGCAACGAGCTCGTCCTCGCTCAGGGTGTCGGAGTCGATGGTCTCCTCCAACACCGACAGGGCACCGAGCCGCTGGTCGAGCAGGTCACCGCGCATGAGCCCCTGGTATTCCTCCTCGTGGTCCTCGTTCTTGCGGTACGCGGGCGGAAACAACCTCTGGACTGCGGGATCTCCTCGGTCGTCGGCGTGCAGAAGGTCGCGCAGCTGGGACGGAAGGGTACGGAGCAGGCCCCGCTCGTCGTCGGAGAAGTTAAGCCGGTAGGTGCCGTCGGCCAGCGCCTCCACCCGCCGGCGAAGCACGAACTCGAAACCGTCGTCGCTCACCCCGGGCTCACTCGGACTGCTCCATCGACGCCCAGAGCCCATGTTGCTGCAGCCGGTACACGTCGAACTCGGCCGTCTCCCTAGGCCCGCTCGACACGACCGCCTTGCCGTCATGGTGCACCTGCATCATGAGGCGTGTGGCCTTCTCCTTCGAGTAGCCGAAGAGCTTCTGGAACACGTAGGTCACATACGACATGAGGTTGACGGGATCGTTCCACACGATCACCAGCCAAGGTCGGTCGGCGACGACGTCCTCCTCGATCTCGGGGACGACCGAAGTTGACGACGTCGACGTCATGGCGCGACCGCCGGAACCGACATCGCGGACGCGACCGCCGGCGCTGCCGACGGTGCGGTGTGGTCATGCATCGCCAGGAAGAACCGTAGGGTCGCCACCCAGACAGCAGTCGCGCCGGCGACGTGGATCGCCACCAGCAGCACCGGAACTCCCAGGAAATACTGGGTGTAGCCCACCGCCGCCTGAGCCAACAGCACGACGAGGAGCACTGTTCCGCTCCGTGTCACCGCGGGAGCGGCGCGGCGCCGAGCAACCAGCAGCGTGGCGATCGTGACCACGAGGAAAGCGACCACCGACACACCGTGTACGCGGGCGACGTCCGGGACGAAGAAGCCCAGGCGGGCGACCTCGGCGTCGCCCCCGTGGGGACCGGACGCGGTGACCACGGTGCCCGTGACGAGCACGACCGCGGCGAGGGCGATCATCCCGGCGGCCGCACTGCGAATGCCGGGCTCGGCGCGGGGACGGGGGACGGAGCTGTCGGGTCGGGCCGCCCGGTGGTGCAACATGACCGCGTTGGCGATCAGCACCATCGAGAGCAGGAAGTGACCCATGACTATCGGGGGGGCGAGGTGGAAGATGACCGTGAGCCCGCCGAGGACGACCTGGGCCGCCACGCCGGCGACGAGGCCGAACGACAGCCACACGAGATCGCGCCGGCGGGGCACCCGCCACAGGGCGCCGAGCACGGCCACGATCACCGCCACCGACACGGCACCGGTGACGGTGCGGTTCAGGAACTCGACCATGGCGTGGTACTCGAGGGGCGCGACGATGCGGTCATGTGAGCAGGTCGGCCAGTCGGGACAGCCGAGGCCGGATCCAGTGAGCCGTACTGCCGCCCCGGTGATCACGATGAACGCGAGCGCCGCCAACGCCGAAGCGGCGACCCGACGATAGGTGCGTGGTGACATGCGGAGACGTCGCACGCTTCGATGGTATGCGCCGGGGGTTGCGGCGCCGCCCGGTTCGGACGCTCGGGAGGCCACGTTCTAAGGTGGCGGCCAGGGATGCTGGCCACCGTCTCGAGGACGTCGAAGCTCAAGGCTTACGTCGCCCTCACTAAGCCCCGAATCATCGAACTTCTCCTTGTGACGACCGTGCCCACCATGGTCGTGGCCGCGCGCGGCATCCCGCCGGTGTCACTCATGGTGGCCACCGTCGTCGGCGGCGCTCTGGCGGCCGGCGGCGCCAACGCGATCAACATGTATGTCGATCGCGACATCGACGCGTTGATGCACCGCACCCGCAACCGACCCCTCGTCACCGGGGCGGTATCGCCTACCGGGGCGCTGGTCTTCGCGATTGTGCTTGAGGTGGTTGCCTTCGCCGAGCTGTGGGCTCTGGTCAACCTTCTGAGCGCCGTGCTCGCGGTCAGCGCCACCCTCTTCTACGTCTTCGTGTACACCCTGTGGCTCAAGCGAACGTCGACCCAGAACATCGTTGTCGGCGGCGCCGCGGGCGCCGTCCCGGTGCTCGTGGGCTGGGCCGCGGTTACCGGTTCGTTGTCGCTGGCCCCTCTCGTGCTATTTGGCATCATCTTCGTCTGGACGCCGCCGCACTTCTGGGCCCTCGCGGTGAAGTACCGGGACGACTACACGACCGCCGGAGTGCCGATGCTGCCGTCGGTCACCAGCATCGCTCGTACCGGTCGTCAGATCGTCATCTACACCGCAGTGCTGTGGGCGCTGTCCCTCGCGTTCGCCCCAATCGCCGGCATGGGCCTGATCTACCTGGCGGCCGCACTCGGGTTGGGCGGAGTCTTTCTCGCGCTCGCGATCCAGCTCTGGCGCCACGGAACCAACCGGCGCGCCATGAGGCTTTTCGGCTACTCGATCACCTATCTGATGCTGCTCTTCTCGGCGATGGCGCTCGACCAGATTCTCCTGGGTCAGTGAGCTCCGAGGCCAAGTTCGAAGCTGCCGCGCGCGGCTGTCTAGAGTGCTCGCCCGTATGACCGTCACAGAGGCGTCGCCCACGAGCGCCCCGTCGGCGTCTACGCCCCCGCCGGAGGCGCGCCGCGACAACTGGTTCGACACCGCCGACCACAAGCGGCTGGGTCTGCTCTACCTCGGCGCATCGCTTGCCGCTCTGTGCGCGGGACTGGTCCTCGCCCTCGTTCACTCCCTGCCTGCGGTCGGTGACGGCGTCGACGTCTGGACCGCGGATTCGTCCCGCACAGGATCGGCTGCGGTAACGCTGGTCTTTGTCCTCGGCATCGCGCCGGCGTGGATCGGGCTCGCGACCTACCTGGTGCCGCTCCAGACGGGCGCTACCCGGCTCGCACTCCCGCGCCTCAGCGCCTTCGCCTGGTGGCTGCACGCGACCGGTGCTGCCATCACTGTCGCCGCCTACGTGCGCGACCGTCCGGCCGGGGGTGGTCTCGGCAGCCCGGTGCCGGCCGCCGCCGAAGCCGAACCGCTGCTCACCACCGAGCTCTGGATCGTGGGCCTCGGTCTGGTCGCTCTCGCGGCCGGCCTGGCGTGGCTCGGGCTCATCACGACGATCCTCACCCGTCGGGCCGAGGGCATGCGCGTCCGGGATCTCGCCCCGTTCACGTGGTCGGTGCTCGCGACCGGGCTCACCGCCCTGATCGCCGCGCCGGTCTTCTTCGCGGGGCTCATCCTGCTGTACGTCGATCACCACTACGCGGGTCCCTTGTTCGCCGACGCCGAGCAGGGCGGCTTGGCGGTGTGGCTCAAGACCCTGTGGCTCTACGGGCGTCCCGACGTCTACCTGCTGGTGGCACCCGCCGTCGGCGTGTTCTCCGAAGTGGTGGCCACCGCCGCCCGCCGCCCGCTGTTTCCCGCGCCCGCCGCCCGCGTGGCGATCGCCGGTGCCGCCCTGGCCGGTCTCACCGCTTGGATCGCGGACACCGGAGTCGCCGAAGCCGCCATCTTGCCCACCTACAACGTCGTCACTGTGGCGGCCGCGGTGCCCTTCGGCCTCGCCGTGCTGGTGTGGCTTGGCACCGCCTTCCAGGGCCAGCCGAGGCTCTCGCCCGGGGTGCCGCACGCGGCTGCGTTCGCCGCGCTCCTAGGTGTCGGATCGGTGTTGCCGCTCGTGGCCGCTCTCGTTGGCCTCGACACCGGTGAAGCCGCCGCCTTCGCCAATGGCCAGCTGACCGTGGTTGTTGTAGGACCCGCCCTGCTCGGGCTGGTCGCGGCGGTCGACTACTGGGCGCCGAAGTTGGTCGGTCGCCGCGCCCCGGTCGCGGTTTCCGGTCTCGTCCTCCTCGCCGTGCTCGGAGGCGTCGCTCTCGCCGCGCTCGGCCAGTACCTCGCAGCCTTCGGTGTCGACGCGGTGCTCGTTACTACCGCCGGTCTGGCGTTTCTCGCCGGCGCCGTGCTCCTCCTCGTGGCGTCGGTGGCGGGGCGAGCCGAACTCGCATCGGCCGATCCCTATGACGGGCTCACGCTGGAGTGGCTGGCTGCGTCACCCCCGCAGCGGTACAACTTCGACGAACTGCCGCCCATCAAGAGCGCGTATCCCCTGTACGACCTGCGAGTGTCGGCCGACTCCGGGGATAGCGCCGACGCCGCGGATGAGGCGGTGGAGGCTTGATGAGCGAGGAAGCCCAGCTCGCGCTGCCGTCCGGCGGTGGCACTCCTCAGGACCGGGTGGCTCAGCCTCTGGTGGGGATACTGAGCGGCGCAGCCCTCGTGATGTTCTTCGGCGCTCTGGTAGCCGCCTACCTCACCTTGCGGGCAGGTGTCGACGAGTGGCCCCCCGCTGACATCGAATTCGACAACTATCTCGGCAGCACGCTCACCGGCACGGTCCTGCTCAGCATGCTGGCCTACGAGTGGGCGATGTATGCAGTTCGCAACAGCTTCCGCGGCCAGGCGCTGACCGCCCTGGGAATCGCCCTCGGACTCGGCGCCTCCTTTCTCGTCGGGCTCTGGTACCTCGTCGACGTCAGGCTCACCTACGGCGCGGGTGATCACGCCTACGGCGTGATGACCTTCAGCATGTTGCTCGCCATCGCAGTGAGCGTCGGCGCGGCCGCGGGATGGACCATCCTCTCGCTCCTGCGTGTCGCCGGAGGACAGCTCACGGCTGGGAACGCCCAGTTGCTCCGGGCAAACGCGTGGTTCTGGCACTTCGTCTGTGTGGCGTGGATCGCGGTATGGCTCGCGATCTTCGTCACCAAGTAGGAGCAGTCGTGTTCAACTCCGCTGCCAAAGTCGCCGTCGGCGCTGCCGTCCTTGCTGCTATCGCTGGTCTCGTGCACGTCGGCGTCACGGGAGACCGTTCCGGCTACGTGCTGCTCGTCGCCGCTGGGGCCGCGTTCGCCGTCGTTGCGGTCGGCAACGTCGTGTATGCCGCGCCCCCGCCCTTCAGCCCCGCCACCGCCCCCGAGACCGAGACCGAAAGCCACCTCCCGGCTGACACGACCGACGTAGCCCGTCGGAGTCCGTGGCCGCCGGTGGCCGCGCTGGCCCTCGGCCTGGCTGCCGTAGGGATGGCAACGGGTGAAGGCCTCATCGTCGCTGGGCTCATCGCCCTCGTCGTGACTGCGCTCGCGTGGCTCGCCCAGGCGTGGCAGGAGCATCCGGCCTGGACCCCAGCGATGACGGAGCGCCTGAACCAGCGCATCGTGCTCCCCTTCGTCCTCCCGACCGTCGTCGTTGTCCTCGTAGCGGTAGCAGTGGTGAGCTTCTCGCGGGTGCTGCTCGCGGTGTCCCAGACCGCGGCGTGGGTCATCGCCCTCATCGCCGCCGCTGCCATCGTGGCCGCCCTGGCGTGGTTGTCCACCCGAGAGCGCGTGGCGGCGCCCGCGCTCAAGCTTCTGGCCGGCCTCGCCGCTGTCCTGACGCTCGCGTCGGGTGTGGCGGGTGCGGTCGCAGGTGAACGGGAGTTCCACCATCGCGCCGAAGCGCTCCACCTGAAGATCGTCGCCGAAGACATCGAGTTCAACCTCCCGCGGTTGCGCGCGCCTGCCAGCGCGGAGATCACGGTGGATCTAGTCAACGAGGACGAGGGAGTGCCGCACACCTTTTCGGTGTACACCCGAGCCGGCGGCGATCCCGTCTTCGAAGGTGAGGAGGTCGCGGGAGTGGCCACGATCGAGAACACCTTCGAGACGCCGGCGGCCGAGGGCCGCTACTGGTTCCAGTGCGATGTGCATCCCCGCCAGATGTTTGGCATCTTCGAGGTCGAGCCGGCCGCTGGCGACGACGGCTCTGAGGGATCCGGCAGCGGCGAAGCGAGCGACGGGGACGACCATTGACGCGGTACGACGTGACGAAGTGGTTCCGGACCTCTGGTCTGTTTCGGATCGCGACCTTGGGCCTCTTCGCTGTGGTCGCGACCGCTTGCGGCACATCTGACCAGCCCCAGAACACCCTTCGCCCGGAAGGGCCGGAGGCCCAGCAGCTCGACAACCTCTTCCGGCCGGTCTTCTGGATCGCGGTCGCGGTCTTCTTCCTCGTCAACGGGCTGATTCTCACGATCGTTGTCCGCTTCCGTTCCCGAGGCGACGATGACGGCACCGCGCCTGCCCAGGTTCACGGCAACGCCCGCCTCGAGATCGGCTGGACGATCCTGCCGGCGGTGCTCCTCGCGGTGATCGGGTTCTTCACGGTCGCGACCATCTTCGACATCAACCGCCAGCCCGAGGGCGACGACGTGCTCCAGGTGACCGTGGTCGGCCATCAGTGGTGGTGGGAGTACCAGTACCCAGACTCCGGAGTCGTCACCGCCAACGAGCTCCACATCCCCGTCGACACCCCGGTGAACGTCAGGCTGATCTCCGATGACGTGATCCACAGCTTCTGGCCGCCGAAGCTCGCCGGCAAGGTCGACGTGATTCCCGGCCGGGTCAACTACATGACGATCGAGGCGAGCGAGCCGAAACGGTACGCCGGCCAGTGCGCCGAGTACTGCGGGCTCTCCCACGCCAACATGCGCCTCGTCGTAGTCGCCCACGAGAAGGCCGATTTCGAGCAGTGGCTCAGCGAGCAGTTGGAGCCCGCAGAGTCAGCGTCCGGGGGAGAGGCCGCCGAGGGCGCCGAGCTGTTCATCCAGCGAGGCTGCGGTGGGTGTCACACCGTCGACGGCCTCGACGCCGCCGAGGGCCGCGTCGGGCCTGACCTAACGCACCTACAGTCTCGAGAGACCTTCGCCGGTGCGATCTTCGACCTCAACGAACGGAATCTGCGAAGGTGGTTGCGCGACCCGCCCGCGATGAAGCCCATGGATCCGGACAATATTGCCGGGATGCCCAATCTCGGTCTGTCTGAGGAGGACATCACCAAGCTGATCGCCTACCTGGAGACGCTCGACTAATGGCTACCGTTCTCGACCGATCCGACACACAGCCGCCGTCACCAGAAACCCCCCCGCTCCTG
>CAZWDB010000124.1:0-12766 GCA_964632885.1 uncultured Acidimicrobiales bacterium
ACGCCCGGGCAGTCCCATGACCGCCACCGGGCAGGATCTCATGGCCGCCGACACGGCGCTTCAAAGCGTTGACGTCGTGTGTTTCGCGGCATATGTTGCGTTCGGCGTTGCCACGCGCCGAACCTTCTTCCGGTTTCCCAGCGGGCCGGCCCGGAAGGCAAAGGGAGTAGACGCTCTCGTGGTGCAGGTCCTTTCGTTGCTGCGGTCTACTCGTCGCTGGGGACGGTACGACCGCGTTTCTCGAAAGGACACAAAGAATGCCGCAGTTGAACTTCATCCTGACGGCGCAGGACGCAGCGAGAGCCCGGGGCTTCTATGAGCGTGCCCTCGGCGCCCAGACTGCGTGGGCGGCTCCGGACGGGTCGTGGAGCGTCATGCGTCTCGGGCCGAGCGAGTTCTGCATCGAGGGGAACGGAACGGGCGAGCTGATCAGCACGGGCTTCGCGGTGGAGGTCGAGGACCTCGAGCAGGCACTCACCGCGGTCGAACAAGCGGGAGGCAAGGTCTACCGGGCGAGCGACCACGGACACGTCGTGATCACCGACACCGAAGGCAGCCGATTCACGATGGTCGGCCCCGGTGGGTGTTCGATGCACTCATCGAAGTTCCCGGAGCCGGCGTCGGCGACTACGCAGCCTTGACCCAGCGACGCCACCTCAAGGCGCTCGTCCGTGCGCGCATGGCGCGCACGGGCGAGTCCTACAGCACGGCACGGGCGCAACTCGCGCGACGCGCCCAGACCGAACTGCGAGGCGGCCCGAAGGTGATCGTGCCGGTCACCGACATCGAGCGCGCGACTGACTTCTATGCGGCCGCGTTCGGCCTTGCGGTCCGCTCCGCCGCGCCGAGCTGGACCATCCTCGGCGACGACGGTGAGACGATTGCGCTCGAGCCGGGAACCGCCGCAGGTGTCGACCTTGGAATCGGCATCAAGGTTGCTGACCTGCAAGCGACTCTGGCAGCCGTTGCTGCCGCAGGAGGTCGCATCGACTCATACGACGAACGAGTCGCTCGTGTCGCCGACCCCGACGGCAACATCGTCCGCCTGGTGGCGGTCGGTGGGCCGACGTTGTGACGATACCTGTCGACGATGCGGTCCTCGACTGGCTCCTCGAGCCGAAGAACCCGACCTCGCGGTGGCTCACGCTCCGTCTACTCCTCGACCGCGCCGATGACGACCCCGACGTGCTCGATGCACAGCGGGCGGTCCCGGACTCGCCGTGGGCACAAACGGTGCTCGCCGGCCAGCGGCCCGACGGGTCCTGGAAGCGGGGCACGACCTACATCGCCACTGCCGAGCGACTCTCGGCGCTGGCCGGCCTGGGAATGCCAGCAGACACCCGAGCGTGTCGGCAGCATGCAACCTTTTCCTCGAGCGGTGCGAACTGCCAGGCGAAGGCTTCGCATGGAAGTCGACGAACCCGAAGGGTCCGCATGAGTGCCGTCAGGGCCGGCTGCTGTTCGTCTCCAACCGATTCGGCTACGGGGCCGACAAGCGAGTGAAGGCAGCCGCCGACTGGCTTCTCGCCAACCAGATGCTCGATGGAGGATGGAACTGCGCGCACAGGCCGAAGGGCCGTCTTCAGCCCGACGGGGTTATCCGTATGGACCATGAGTGCTCACTCGACCGGCCAAACCACCAGTCGTCGTTGTTCTCGACGATGGCCGCACTAAAGGGTCTCGCCTCGGCGACACGTCCCCCGAAGCGCGCGGTGGCACGCGGCGTCGAGTTCCTCCTCCAGCATCGGGTGCACCGGTCCCGGAAGAAGTCAGGCCGCGCGCTCTACGGCTGGCCACCCAAGCTCGAGTTCCTCGGTGGCGGCTATGACGGGCTTCAGCCACTGCGGGTGCTCGCCATGGCAGGCGCGCGGCCCGACGAGCGAATGGAAGAGGCGCTCGCCTACTTGGAGAGTCGAGCCGTCGATGGCCGCTGGCCCGCCGACAACATGCAGCCCGAGGCACGACCGAACAAGTGGGGTCACCGTCCACGCACGCCACATCCTGCGCGTCCTTCGGCCCGCGACACCATCCTGACCCCTTCGAAGTCGGCGGCGGATGACGCCGAAACACTGCAACGAAATCGGCGGTCCGGTCACGCCCCGAGCGCACGAGAGATCGGACGGTGACATTCGGTTGTGCGAGGGCTCCGGACTCGATCTGGTCGGCTACGGAATCAGGTTGCGGTCGGCGGCTGGCATCAGAAGCATCTGGGCATGAGCATTGAAGTTCGTGAAGTCGAGCTCGAGGACGTGGAGTCGCTTCAGCGGAACTGCTTCAGCCTCAACACGGTTGAGCAGACCCGCGCAAACGTCGAGTCCGCGTTGATGAAGGCGAAGTCTGGCGAGGCAATCTCGCTGGTTGCGGTGCGACGAGACGACATCGTTGGCAACGTCTCCGTGACCCGCAACGCGCATCGATTGCAGCGTCATCGCGCTCACCTCGGCGGCTTCGTGATCCACCCATCAGCTCAGGGGCAGAGACTGGCACGGACGCTCACAAGCGCGGCGGCTCGATGGGCCGCAGAACGGGGGTGCAGCATCCTCGAACTCGACTGCCGTGGCGGAACCCACGCCGAAGACGCATACCGTGGGCTCGGCTTCCGCGAGTGGGGACGTCTCCCAGACGGCTTCATCGAGGAGGCAGGCACCTTCGATCAAGTCTGCTTCTATCTCGTTATTTCAGATTGGCTGGCTGCTGAGCATCGGTAGGCGATCTGGGTGCAAGAAGGGCGCGGCGACCCGTGGGTCTGCTCGGCTCAAGTACAGGAGTGCGACGAGTCGTTGGATGCCAGAGGTCGCGCGGCGACCGGTGCCAAGCTGCTCCGTTCCCGTCTGATTCGCGGCTTGCCGTCGCCGGAATCGTGCCAGGATCGGCTGGTATATGGCCGACTCGGGTGGTGATGGGGGGCACAGTCCGCAGGCGATCCCGTTGATGAGCGGCCTCACACCGCTGGAGGTTCTCGAGGGCGGCGTGTCGCTTCCCGACGGGCGACGGCTGGGGTATGTGGAGTGGGGGCGTGCCGACGGTCCGGTAGTGGTCTTGTGCCACCCGGCGACACGAGTCGTGCAGCCAGGCTGGGGTGCGGCGGAGGCTGCCGGGGTGAGGATTGTGTTGCCGGACCGTCCGGGACTGGGCAGCTCCACCTTTCAGGAAGGCCGTTCGATTCTGGGTTGGCCCGCCGACATCGACGCGTTGACGTCGCATCTTGGTGTGGCGCGTTTCAGTGTTGCCGGCGTGTCCGCTTGCACGCCCTATGCACTCGCGTGCGGGCTGCTGCTCGGTCACCGTGTCGAGGTTGTCGGCGTCATCGCCGGGACCGTCCCGGCCAACGACGACGAACGGCGAGGCATCCCTGCTCTCGCTATCGATGACCGTGATGCTGCGCTTGAAGCGATCGAGGCACGCCTCCGGGCCGCCGGGGGTCCGGAGGCCGCCGGGCGGCGGTCGGCTGAACGGCCAGAGCCGGACGGCTCCCTGTACCGGCGACCCGACGTCCAGGCCGCGTTAGCCGCTGCGAGCCGAGAGGCGCGCCGACAGGGCACAAGAGGCGTGGCCTACGACCAGTTGCTGGGGATGTTGTCATGGGGCTTCGGCCTTGCCGACCTCGCCCGGCCTTGTCTGTGGTGGCACGGCGCCGCCGACAGCGTCGTGCCAGTCGAACGCGTCGAACAAGCAACCACGGGACTCTCCCAGCACTCTGTCAAGGTCGTCGCCGGGGTGGGACACGGCATCTGCATGACCCATGTCGAGGCCTTCCTCCGGGAGCTGCGGAGCCGCGCCGACTCGCAATGACTTACCGGGTGGTCGAGCACGGCGCCGACGCCGATGGCGTTCCGTTCGAGGACGGCCGCCTCGTCGTCCGCGACGGGAGGACTTTGGCATGGAGAGTGTGGGGGCGGGCGAGGGATCGCGCGGTCGTGCGTCTCCAGGGCCCCGCCGGTTCGCGGCTCGCCCGCGGGACGAACCCACTTGAGGCGGGAGCCCGGCTCGTCATGTTCGACCGGCCCGGCTTCGGTGCCTCGAGCCGCCTACCGGGACGGGGCCTATCGGTGGTGGCCGACGACGCCGCCGAGTTGCTGGACCACCTTGGTATCGAGGAGGCCCCGGTGATGGCCCGAAGCGCGGGCGGCCCTCACGGCCTTGCGCTGGCAGCCAAGCATCCTGAGCGGGTTCACTCTCTCACCATCGTGAGTGGCGGCTGTCCCGTGACGGCAGAGGAACGCGCAGGACTGGTGGCGGCGAACGCCGGACTTGGTGAGGTTCTCGACAAAGGTTGGGAGGCGGTGCGCGACTATCTCACCGCTCTGGGCAGCCAACTCATTTCCGAGGGCACCGCAGCCGTTGTCCCGGACGCTCCCCGCTCGGACCGCGATCGACGAGCGGTGACGAACCGGAGCATCGAGCTCGCGAACCGCACCGAAGCCTTGTCACAGGGAGTCGACGGCTGGACCGATGAGACCCTGGCGCTAACCGGAACCTGGGACTTTGACCTTGCACAGGTAGCCGTTGAGGTCGACTGGTGGCACGGCTCCGAAGACACCACCGTGCCTCTCACCGCGGTCCGACGACTCGTCGCCATGTTGCCGACCTGCCGGCTGCACGTCATCGAAGGCCGCGGCCATCTCATCGATAGCGCGCCGATCCTCGCTGACGTTGCCCGCAGATGACCGGACACATGCGGGCCTCAGCCGCCGGCTACGACACGCGCCGCGCTCGACCTCGGCCTCCTCCGCCGCTTCGAGCTACTCGTCGTCGATGAACCCAGGCCAGCCAAGGACCGGCGTCATCCTGCGCCCAGTGGTCGTGGACGGCGGCCGTCGGTGTCGGTGAAGCCGTAGTCGCGGGCGAGATCTCCGACATAGAACGTCTTTCCGGACTTGCGACCGACGTTTCGATCCGCGGCGAGCTTGGCTATCGCTCGTCCCGCGTAGTGGGGTGTCTGGGTCCGGCGGAAGAACTCCTCCCGGCTCATCCGGATGGCCCCGCCCATGCCTTCGAAGACATCGCCGTCGAGTCCTTCGAGCATGTTCAGGCTGCGCTGCCACCCCAGCCACACCAACACCGCCGCCAGACGGCTGGTCGAGAATCCGAGCAGTCGGGCGTGGCGGCGCAACTCGAATGTCACGAACTTGGCGAGGCGCTGCTGGGCGGTCGCCGCCAGGTCCACCACGACGTTGCTCAGGAACCGCCGGTCGTCGCCGGGTCGCTCCTGGGTGAAGACAACGACGCCGCGATGGTTGCGGAGCATGAGCGGCAGACCGAAGCGTGTCGCGACGAACTGAGATCGAACGCCGACACCCATCATGGCGTCCCACCGCTCCGGCGGCTGCTCCCAGGTCGGATGGACATAGGTGTCGCCCGGCCCCCACTGCCACACGTTGTTCACGAGGACATCGAGGCGCCCGTAGGCCCGCTCGATCGTCTCGAACAGCGCCGCCACACTTTCGTCGTCGGTGTGGTCGAGCGTGACCGGGATACCTCTGCCACCCTTGGCCGTGACCTGCTCGGCGGCTTCCTCGATAGTCCACCGCCGGCTGGGATCCTCTTCCGAGACTGTCATGCCCGCCCGAGACACACGCCCCGATTTGGATCGGGTTGTTCTGCCGGTGACATAGACCGTCGCGCCGCATTCGCCCAGGACCTCCGCGATGCCGCGCCCCGCGCCGTAGCTCGCTCCGGTCACGACCGCGACCGCCTCGCTCAAGTCAGGGGGTTCCCAAACGTCCTTGCCTTTCCGCGGCCGATCCCCGTGCGCTGATGAAGTCATTGGACGAGGATTCCACCTACGCCTCGTGCCGCCAACACGATTAGCACCCTCCGGCACTTGGTCGGCATCCGGGTGCCGGCCAGGCAGTTCTGACGAAAGCACTAGCCGTCCTGCCGTCCTGGCTATCCGGCGCCGGCTGACAATAGGTGGCATCACCCGGTGATTCGGACCTGTCGATAGGCTGGAGCCCTATTCGGGCATCGTCAGCGGCGGCTCCCAATCGAACTCGGGCATCCACCCGGGTCGCGGATCGGAGTATTGCAGCGACGGCTGACGCCCGAGGCTCACCTCCAGCTCGCCGAGCGCCTGTTCAAGGAGCATCGATGTCGTGACGCTCTCCTCAACGCCTTCGTCCAACGCCCAGGAGGCGACGTTCTCGCCGGATCCTTCGGGGAGGACGAGGAAGGTGGCACCGGCGCGATCTCCCCACGACACGTGCACCTGCCGACGCTCCTCTGCCTCGCTCCGGTAGCAATCGATGATGACGTCGCTCAGGCCGCGTGGCGCGCGACCAAAGTCGACGGTGTATTGGTTCCCAGAGAGCGTCGTTAGGCCGATCCACGATTGGCCGCCCTGGGTCGCGCTCATGTTGCTGTATGGCAGCCTCAGCGCCTCACCACGCGCGACGAGATACACGGCGCGGTTGGTCACAACACAATGGACACGATCACCGCGCTGGTTCTTTCCGATGTCGAACTCGAGGACCTTCTCGCCGGGCTCAAACGTCGCCGCGAGTTGCCGCTGTGCTCGGCGCATGGCCGACCGCTCGAAGATGTTCACACTGCACCTAGCCCATTGCCGTCTGGCTCCGTCGCAGCGTAACCAGCCGCTCCCGGCGGCGAGACCACAGGCGAGACGACGGCGGCATCGCATCTTGGCAAGGGCTTGTCAAGGCGAGCCGCGAGGTTCACTGAGTGGCAGCAAGCGAGTCCGCGATCGGGTGCGGCCCGAGGTGATATGTAGCGGCGCCGCGGCATCCGTCACCGTCGTTACGGGCGGCATCGGAGCCCGTTCTCTCAGGCGGGTCGCAGTCTGATTCTCCCGCAATGGGTGTGACGATAGAGGTCGCGTAGGAGCCGACGACCGGGAGACTGAGGCCGAACACGTCGGCGGCGACGGCTTCGATCACTCTGACGCGATCACCACCGCCAGCTGCGGACGGTGCGGCGAGCCCGCGACGGCGCTGTTCGCGTCACCGCCGAGCACCGGGAAAACCAGCGTCGGCGAACTGTCGGTAGTCGAGGCGTTCGTTCGCCCACGCGATCCGGGAATCGACGAGTCGCGCGAGGCGATACCGGTGAGGGACAAATCCTCGGGCGCGGTAGAAAGCGTCGCTCAGGAGGTTGGCGGAGCTCCAGCTCACCCCGCAGGCTTTATAGCCCTCCTCGACAGCCCAGCTCATCAGGGCGTTCAGCATGACTGTTCCCACACCGCTGGACCGCGCCTGCTCCGTCACGACGTTCATGCCGATCTCGACGGTGTCGGGATACCGTCCGTCGCGTTCAGCTTCGATCATCGCCACCACGCTGCCCTCTTGTTCGGCGACCAGGACGGTGCTGCCGTCTTCGTCCACGGCCCGCTGCAGCTCTCGGCGCGCGTCGAAGCCGCCGGGCAGCGACGGGCGAAGGATCGGCGATGTTGAGTGGAACTGCAGCAACTCCGTCGACAGTTCCACGAGTGCATCGAGGTCGTCGTCGACGGCAGGGCGCACATCGCCGGCGGACACGCCCGCGCCGGACTCGACGGGGCGGAAGCCTTTGATCTGGTCGACACCGAAGCCGAGCTCGAAGAACACCTCCACCGCACCCGACGACGAGAGCACCGCGACCGAGTGGTTAAAACAACCAGCAGCCACCAACCGTGACGCCACAGCCGCATACATGTGCCGATACGCGTCACGCGCCCGGTCAGGCTCCGAGGCATGGTGACGGTCATTCCAACGGGCACCGGGCCCAGGAGCGCCGGGCAGCGGGACGATCGTGAAGCCCACCGGTGAGGAACCTTCCATCGCCACAACTGCCGGACCTGACAGCCGGCTCGCCTCGACGAAGTCCCGTGCAACCGCCCTGTCGGCCACAGAAGAAACCCACCCGGACCGCTCGGCTGCCTCGCCGTGAGCGCGGCTCAACAGATCCGCGGCCGCCTCCACATGCTGAGCTTCAAGCGGCACAACCTTCACTCGCCACCCCCATTAGCCACCGGTACAGGAGGGTGATGATGAAGCCAACAACCCGCTTGCGGCAAGACCCACCCCTCCAAGTAGGATGGAAACCAGAGGCGCCCGAGACCGGGCGCCTCGGTCGCGCCTCGGGAGCTGAGCGCGCCGCCAAGCGCGGGCTCGTTCGTTCGCGCGCCAGCAACAGGTGAGCTCGATTCAAGCCGGCTGGATGCCGATTTTGTTGCGCAGCCGGTAGAGATCGCGGAGCTCGCATACCTGGGTGCCGTGGTGGCTGACCTCATTGAGCATTAACGCGATGTGTTGCCAGCCCGTCGTTTCACCGAACGACCACTGCCAGGATCGCTCCAGGCTGGCGTCGTCATCCACAGCGGTGAGCGTTCTCTGGAGCTGGTGCCAGCCGGTGCGTAGCCGGCCGGTCGCCGCTTCCGCGGTGCTTGGCACCGGCGCGCGGTCGTCGTACTCGCCTGGGGGCCGAGGGCCACCCAGGAAGTCGAACTCGCATAGTCGGGATGGGTCGCCGATGTGGGCGAGGTTCCACGCGATAGTCGTCATCGGATGTGCCTCGTCGGTGACTGCAGAGCTGGCGATAGCGTCGTCATATTCGATGACCCAGTCACCGCTGCCGATCGAGTCAGGCGTGCGGGATTCTGCGCGAGGTCGAACGCTCCAACATCCAGGCACGGGCTCCCAGAAGAACTCGTCGTCGGTCAAGTCGGTCCACACGCGTTGGAGAGTGAACAACTCGATGAATGCCATCGACGCCAGCAGCGTCTCTCCACGCGGTCCCGGCATGGTTCGATCATCGCGCTGGCACCACCAGATCCGCCCGACACGCCAGAGCACTTCGCGTAACGAGGGGCCACTTGCAGTTCGGTCGCGAGCTGGTGGCACCCATCGCCGAGCCGATCTGGTCGACGTTAGGGGGACGGACCAGTTGTCTCGAACAATTCGGATGCGCGCTCCTCGCCGAGCAGTAACAATCGCTCCGTTGTGGCTGTGGCAGACGTCAATGACACGTTCCTCTACTACCGCACCGTCGGCTCCGGCAGGCCCTGCTTGGTGATGCATGGCGGGCTTGGCATAGACCACAACGCCTACTCGCCGGGCCTCGACGGGCTCGGGGAGTCGATCGAGTTGATCTACTACGACCATCGTTGTCATGGCCGGTCGGGCCGCCCGGATCCGTCGACGATCAGCCTGGCTCGCCTCGCCGAGGACGCGGACGAGCTCCGGCAAGCCGTCGCAGCGGACCAAATCGGTGTGCTCGGACACAGCTTCGGAGGCTTCGTTGCCTTCGAGTACGCCGCCCGACACCGAGACAACCTCGCGTTTCTCATCGTTGTCTGCAGTTCGCCGACCGTCGACTACATGGCAGAGACTTCCGCGCGTCTCGAGGAACGGATGACACCCGAGCTGCGAGCGGAGCTCGCGCTCCTGCCTCCGACAACGAGGGAGGAGCGGGCGGCTCGGACCGCCCTTCTTCGGCTCTACTTCTTCGACTATCAGCCCGTGTACAACGAGGCGCTTAATGCGCGCGTGATTCACAACCCCGCCGCGGTGCAGTGCTCGGACCTCGCCGGGTGGGATCGCTGGAACGAACTCGCCCAGCTGAACATGCCCACGCTCCTAGTCGCGGGTCGTCATGACTGGATCCCGCACCTTCCACGACTCGAACGTCTTGCGAGCTTGATGCCTTCGGCCGAGCTGGTCGTGTTCGAACGAAGTGGGCACTACCCGTGGCTCGAGGAACCCCAAGCCTTCAAGACCACAATCCTCGATTGGGTTGACAGCCTGCCGGCGCCTCACTATTGACTCAGTCCACAGCGCCCGGACGGCATTAGGGCGCGCACGCGTGCCACGCCGACCCGTCGTTCTGTCGCGACTTGGCGTTTGTGCCGATCTGGCGTGGAGACACAGGTGCGCCCCGTCTGCTGTACTGGCGGCAGACTGCTCTTGTGGAGCGCATCGCCATCGTGAGCGGCCCCGGTGCCGGCAAGACCACGCTGGCCAGAGCGCTCGGTCTGCCCCACGTTGAGCTCGATGCACTGTGGTGGGACTCGGGGTGGCGGCAGGCGCCGCTGGATGTGTTGCGAGTGCGGGAGGTTATCGACAGAGACGCGTGGGTGGTCGACGGCTTCTATGTAATAGAGGCGGGCGTACCCATCGTCTGGCCGCGTGCCGACACCCTGGTGTGGCTCGACCTGCCTCGCAAGCAGTGCGTCCCGCGGGCCGTGCATCGATCGCTCGGACAGGTCGCGCGCTGTGTGGAGCTTTGGAATGGCAACCGCCAGCGAGCGTCGGTGCTGACGCGCGCTCAATCTGGCGCCTGTGGCGCCGGTGGCCGACCTATCCCGCGACGATCGAGCTGGCACTGGCGGCACACGACTGGTCGCACCTCGATGTCGTGCGCCTCCGCAGCGACGACGATGTCGGACGTTTCATCGTTGAGCGGTCAAGGAGTGAAGGCCCGGCTTCCTGACCGACACCGGAGCCGATTGATTACCTCGTCCGCCGACCCCGAGACGTCGGCACAGAGGCATGCTCCTCGAACTCAGACGATCAGGACCTCGTCATTGGTCCCGACCGACCCGGGCTCGCGCACCCAGGCGTACCAACGAGTCCACTGTGGGTTGTCCTCGTAGGCCAGGCGGGTGAAGTCGCGGTCGGTGAACCACTGGGCCTGCTTCTGGCACGCAACCGCTGGGGAGCTCAGTTCCAGCAAGCTGAAACCGACGCGCAGACGGGCGCCCGGTCGGAGCATGGCCCAGTCGAGCCCCTCGACCGTGAGGTTTTCACCTACGGAGCCGGCGAAGAGGTGGTGTCCGGCCGAGGTCAGGTCCGCAAGGGCGTCGGTGGACCACAGGCAGACCGCCTGGAAGGGCCGCCCGTGGTGCTTTTCGTCCGCTTGGCGGTCGCCCACCAACCCGTCCCCGCGGGGCGGCTCGTGGCGGCGCACCACTCCGTCCGCGAGCTGCAGCAGCGGCGTCGAGCCGGAAACAGGGGCCGGCTTCGGACGTCCCCCGACCGGAGAGGAAGATGTTCCTGTGGTTGCAGCGGGACCCGGTGAACCCGGGCAATCGCGGCGCCCGCATCTCGCCAGCCCGCAGCCGTCGGTGTCTTGGGCCACCCGCTGTTGCCAGGCAGAACTGTCTCAAGCGAGGCCGGAAACCCAGCCTCATGACCATCGAGGTCGCAGGCGATCAGGCGTGGCGCGGCCAGCCCGTGCTGCTCGGCGACTCTGAGCGCGGCGACGCCCCTGGCCAACTTGAAGCGCGCCATCGGACCGCCCGGCCACCGAGGCGGGTCGACCGCGGTTCGCAAGATGGCGTCAGTCGTGACGTCGGGACTGACAACATGCAGTCTCCAAGGGCTGGACCCGTCGTGTAGACCGGTGACCGATACCACCGACGCCTCCTCGCCGAGCGCGAATGCCGCCCATTTCAGCAGCGACTCGGGAGGATCAGCCATCGCTCAACCATAAAACGTCTGCCGTGCGTGTCAGGAGCTTGCAGCCTCCAGCGATCGTTATCGGCGTCGCGAGGTGTAACGGACTCGGCGATCGCGGCCACCAGGGGGATGCGTGATGTGTCGCGACAGATCAGCCGGGAAGACCGCCCGTTCCCGTCGTTCGGTACGGGAAGCACGCCGGAGGCGCGATTCTGTCGTCATGACCGCCGAGCCCGAACCTAGCGACGACATCGCCGAGCTCGCTCGCCTCATCAGCGAGCTGGCCCATCAGCTAGAGCAACACGCACCGCCGGCAGAGGTAGCTGCGCTCGAAGCAATCCGAGGTCGCGCCGAGCGGCTAGCGGGCAGCGAGCGGGGCCCAGTCCGGATTGCCTCGCTCTCGGCCGAGACAATCTCTGTTGTTGAGCCCGATGGCACGCTTCGGTTGCTTCTGAGCAGTCGGGCGAAGTTCCCCGAGGCGGTTCAGATCGCTGGGGAGGTAATCGAGCACCGACGGGAGTTGGCTGGCGTCCTCTTCTTCAGCGATGAAGGAGACGAGTGTGGTGGCCTCGTCTTCTCCGGTGAAGACCACTCGCAAGGCGGCAGTCTGACCTTCGACCAGTACCACGGCGACCAAGTGCTTCAGCTGGTCCACGATGAGTCGCCGGAGGGCCAGAGAGCCGGACTATTCGTCAACGATCAACCGGCCATCCCGCTCCCAGAACTAATGCGACGCTGGGAAGCGATCCGCGCCCTCCCGAGCGGCGAGCGTGAGAAGGCGAGCCAGCGAGTTCGAGAGGAAGGTGCTGTTGCAGCTCAACGAGTGTTCGCGGGCAAGACCACAGACCGCGAGGCACAGGTCACCCTCTCGGCCGCAGACGGCACGGTGCGCCTGAAGCTGACAGTCACGGAGGAGGGACACGCGTCCATTCAGCTTTTCGATGCCAACAGTGAGGTGACTTGGCAAGCCCCGTAGGTAAAGAGACGCGGGGACCGACATGCAGTGCCGACAGACGCCTCCGGCAACACGTCGGGAGCCAAACCGCCAGGTCCGCACAATCCGCGCTACGGGCGCGGGTACTCACGCAGCAGTTCCAGCCCGACATTCGGTGCGGCCAAGGTGACGCACGCTCCCGTCGATCGGGTCGCCTCTAGGGGAGGTGAGCGAGAGCGGTGTTGATGCTGTCACCGACGATGGCTGGAAGGCAGCGCTCGGCGGCTCGTGCTGCCGGTACCCACTCGTAGCGGTCGTGTTCTTCGTCGAGTTCGATGACCGAGGTTGGCGTTGTCTCGGCGGTGTAGATGGCCCAGGGAGTGTTGAGGTCTACTGGGATCGGTTGGAGGTCGAGGCCGGCTTCTTCGTGGAGTTCGCG
>CAZWDB010000125.1:0-12367 GCA_964632885.1 uncultured Acidimicrobiales bacterium
GCCCGAACTTGAGGCAATAACGCACGGATTCCGTGCGTTATTGCCTCAAGTTCGCGGCGAGGGCCGAGGCGAGACCGGCCGCGGTGTGCTCTTCGGCGGTGACGGCGACGGTGAGGCCGGCCTCGCGCGCCGCCGCCGCCGTGACCGGCCCGATGCACGCGACGACTGGCGGCATCCTGTCGGTGCCGCCGCCAGCGAGAAAGCCCTCGATCGTCGACGGGGAGGTGAACACAATGGCATCGGCGGCACCCGCGTCGGCCATCACCGCGTCGGGCGGCGCCATCGGCTTCGTGTCATAAGCCGCCACCGCATCGACTTCCCACCCCTTGGTGCGTAGACCATCCACGACGGTCACCCGGGCGCGTGTCGACTGGGGCACCAACACAAAACCCGGGCCGGCCGGGAACGCGTCGACGAGCCCGGCGCCCGTGAAGTCGTCCGGCACAAGGTCCGCCTTGACGCCGGCACGTGCGAGTGCCTCCGCGGTAGCCGCGCCGACGGCGGCGACGCGGGCGGCGCCGAACGCTCTGGCGTCCCGAACGTTCGCCAGCACGCGGGCCACCGCGTTGGCCGACGTGAACACGACCCAGTCGTACGTCGCGAGGCGGGAGGCGGCCGCGCCCAGCGCGGCGCCGCCGTCGGTTGGATCAACGATGTCGATGGTGGGCGCGTCGATGACGCCGGCGCCCAACGCCGCCAGCTCGCGCGACAACGTCCCTGCCTGTCCCGCCCCGCGCGTGACGACGACGCGCCGACCGAACAACGGGCGGGTCTCGAACCAGGAGAGGTCGATCGCGGCCACATCACCTACGACGATGACCGCGGGCGCCTCGACCGCAGCCGCGCCGAGCCGGTCGAGGGTGGTGCGGACCGACCGCTGGTCGGGGATCGTGCCCCACGTGACCGCCGCAACGGGTGTGTCGGCGGCCAACCCGCCCGCCATCAGCCGTGACGCGATCTCACCACGTACCGCGGCGGCCATGTAGACGATGATGGTGCCACCGACCCGGGCCACCGCGTCCCAGTCGGTCTCCGCTGAGGCCCACGGCGCGCCCTGTCCGGTAACGACCGTGAACGACGTCGCCACGTTCCTCTGTGTCACCGGGATGCCGGCGTAAGCGGGCACCGCGACCGCCGCGGGGATCCCCGGGACAACTTCGAATGGCACGCCGGCGGCCGCGAGGGCCGCGGCCTCCTCGCCCCCTCGACCGAATACGAAGGGATCGCCGCCCTTGAGTCGCACTACCCGCCGCCCGGAGCGGCCGCTCGTGACGAGGAGGTCGTTGATCTCCTCTTGGGAGATGCCGGGCTGGCCGGGAGTCTTGCCCACGCTGACGCGTTCCGCGCCGGGCGGTGCGAGGTCGAGGAGGCTCGCGGCCGACAGCCGATCAAAGAAGACGACGTCGGCCGCGGCGAGCACCTCGGCCCCGCGGACCGTGATGAGCCCCGGGTCGCCCGGACCTCCTCCGACGAGATAGACCGTCACGCCAACCCCTCGACCTCGGCGACGAGGAGGGGCATCACCCCCGCCGCGACGGCGGCGCCGACCTCGACCGGATCGGTGCCGGTCGCGGTCTTGCGGACCACCCGCCGCCCGTCGCCCGTACAGAGCAGACCCGTCAGGGTGATCGTCCCGTCGGGCCCGATGACGCCGTGCGCGCCCACCGGGAGGTCACACCCGCCTCCGAGGACCGCGAGAAACGCGCGCTCGGCATCGACGGCCGCGCGGGTCGCATCGTCCTCGATACCCCGCAGCACGGCCTGGGTCTCGTGGTCGTCACTTCGGCACTCGAGGGCGAGCGCGCCCTGGGCGACCTGCGGCAACATCGTCCACGGTTCGAGTACCTCGGCCGCGGAGTCCTCACGGCCCAGGCGCTTGAGCGCGGCATATGCCACGACGACGGCGTCGAAGTCCGATGCCTTGTCGATGCGGGTTTCGATGTTGCCCCGCAAGCCGCCGAAGGTCAGGTCGGGCCGGAGGGCCGCCAGTTGCGCCCGACGGCGGACCGAGCCGGTGCCGATACGTCCGGCCACCGGCAAGTCGGCAAGCGCGGCGCCGACCAGAGCATCACGCGGGTCTTCCCGCGTAGGCACGGCCGCGATCGTTAGACCGGCCGGATTCAGCTCGGGCGAGGACGGGAGGTCCTTGGCGGAGTGAACCGCGAAGTCGGCGCGGCCGTCGAGCACCGCCGCCTGCACCTCTTTGACGAACACGCCGCGACCGAGGGCGGCGATGGGGACATCTCGACGCTGGTCGCCGGTGGTCGAGACGACCACCACCTCAACGGGCACGTCGAGCCGGGCAAGAACCCAGTCGGTCTGCCAGCGGGCGAGAGTGCTCCCGCGCGTGGCGACCCGCAGCGGCGCCACGCTCAGATGTCGAAGAGGTTCCGCAGCGCCTCGGCCAGACGCTCGCCCCGTGCGGAGCCTGCCTCTTCACGCATCGTGACCGTGGGGTCGTGGAGCAGCTTGTTAACGATCCCGCGGGTGAGCGACTCGACGGCCTCCTGCGCCCGAGGATCGAGATCGCTCAGCCGGCTGCGGTGGCGCTCCAGTTCCTTGAGTCGGATCCCCTCGGCGTGGTCGCGCAGCGCGGCGATGATGGGCGCCATGTCGAGCACCGACGACGCCTTCTCGTACCGCTCTACCTCGGCGTCGATGATCGCCTGCACGCTCGCAACCTCACGGCGGCGCTCGGCTAGACGCGCATCAGCGAAGGCGCGGATGTCATCCATGTCGAGAAGGGTGACATCGGGCAGGTCGCCGACGGCGGGATCGACGTCACGCGGGACGGCGACGTCGACTACCAGAAGCGGCCGTCTCGGCCGCTCGGCCATCACCATCGCGAGGTCGTCGGCCTCGACGATCACCGCCGGAGCGCCGGTGGAGGCGAGCAATACGTCGGCGTTGTCGAGCGCGGCCGCCAGTTCACCCAACTCCACCGGCCGTCCGCCGATGCTCGCGGCGAGCTCGACCGCCTTCTGCCACGTGCGGTTCGACACGAGCACCTCGTGCACTCCCGGCTCGCGAGCCAGAGCACGCGCCATGCCCTCGCCCATGTCGCCCGCACCGAGCACGAGGACGGTGCGGCCGACAAGGCCGCCCAGCCGGTCGGCGGCCATCGCCACCGCGGCTTGTGACACCGAGGTTGTGCCTCGAGCGATACCCGTTTCGGTGCGAGCCCGCTTGCCGGCTTCGAGCGCGTGCCGGAAGAGCCGGTCGAGCACACTGCCCGCGGAGCCCTCGGCCGCCGCCCGCTCCCACGCGCCACGGACCTGACCCAGAATCTCGCTCTCACCGACCACCGCGGAGTCGAGCCCGGAAGCCACCTTGAACAGATGGGATACGGCTGAGATGTCGTGGTAGGCGTACAGGTGGTCGGAGAAGTCCTCCGGGGCCGCGAAGCTCAGCTCGGCCAGAAAGTTGCGCACATCCGCGAGAGCACCGTGGTAGCGCTCGGCGACGGCATAGACCTCGGTTCGGTTGCACGTCGACAGCAGGACCGCCTCACTCAGGTGCGGCCGGCTCCGTAGGTCGTGGAGCGCCTTGGGAAGACGCGCCTCGCTCACCGTCATCCGCTCGAGCATCTCGAGCGGAACCGTGCGGTGGTTCAGACCTACGA
Organism: uncultured Acidimicrobiales bacterium; assembly: GCA_964632885.1. Classification (GTDB taxonomy): domain Bacteria; phylum Actinomycetota; class Acidimicrobiia; order Acidimicrobiales; family CAZWDB01; genus CAZWDB01. The sequence goes on from CAZWDB010000125.1 coordinate 3,623, forward strand.
CGATGACAGACACGTCTCGAGGTGCTCCTTCGCCCTCTTCAATTCTCCGGCGCGGACAAGGTCGAGCATGTCCGAATCAAGGGCGCTCTGCCAATCGAGCCCTTCGGTAGACCGACCCGAGGCGATAATTCCGCTCCGCACCTCGGAGAGGATCGCCGCCAGCGCGGCGTACTCCGGTCCGAGCTCGGCCGCCAGCCGTCCTTTGAGCCAGGTCGCCAGCGCCGGACTGTGCCCGCCCGTCGACACGGTGACCATCACCGGACCCTGCCGCACGATCGCGGGGAGCGTCACCGAGCACGACGCCGGGTCGTCGGCGCTGTTGACCCACACACCGCCCGCCTCGCCGTCGTCGAAGATGGCACGGTTCGCGGCCGCGTCACCGGTGGCCGCGATCACGAGGCGATAGCCGTCGACGTCGCCTGGCTTGTAGGCCCGCTCGTCGATCGACCGGCAGCGGTCGGCCAGTGCGGTGACCTCGGGTCCCACCGTGAGGGCCACGACGTCGACTACCGCGTTGCAGCCCAGCAGGCCCTCGATCTTGCGCGCCGCCACACGTCCGCCGCCGATGACGAGACAGGGCCTGCCCTCCACGACGAGGTTGACCGGGTAGAGCGGGGCGTCGACAGGCACTATGGGGCAGGAACGCGTCCGGACGTCTCGCCATTCCCCGCTGCCAAGGCGGCTGCCCGGGCGTCGCCGTCGAGCCCCGATGCCCGCTGCTGGTAAAACGCGAGGATCTGCAACTCGATGGAGAGGTCGACCTTGCGGATGGAGACGTGAGGGGGAACCGTCAGCACGGTGGGTGCGAAGTTGAGGATGGCGGTGACGCCGGCGGCAACGAGCTTGTCGGCCACGTCCTGGGCGACGGGCGCGGGCGTGAGGATGACGCCGATCGCGCGGCGCTCGGCCGCGATGATCTTGTCGAGGTCGCTGAGCGGGCGGACCGGCAGGCCGGCAACCTGCTCGCCGAGCTTGTCCGGGTCGTTGTCGAGCAGCGCGACGATGCGGAACCCGCGGGCCGAGAACCCGGGGTAGTGGGCGAGGGCGTGGCCGAGGTTCCCGGCGCCGACGATCACGACCGGACGGTCCTCGGTGAGGCCGAGCTCGCGGCTGATCTGGTAGTGCAGGTACTCGACGTCGTAGCCGACCCCCCGGGTGCCGAATGGTCCGAGATAGGACAGGTCCTTGCGCACCTGGGCGGCGTTGACGCCGGCCATGTCGGCCAGCTGCTCGGAGGAGACCGTCGGGATCTTCCGGTCGGAGATGTCGACCAGGCAGCGGAGGTAGATCGGCAGCCGGGCGACGGTCGCCTCAGGTATACGGCGGCGGGTCGGATCGCTCATCTTCGGGCCATCGTAGGGTCCCAGCTACCCCATTCACAAAGTCACTAGCCGCCCCTTCCGCCGAACTTGAGGCAATAACGAACGAATTCCGTTCGTTATTGCCTCAAGTTAGGCCGGTCGGGTGGAGTGGAGCGCGGGGGTCAGGTGATGGTGGCTGCCGGGAGTGCCCGCTTGAGCCGGCGGCGAGCACGGCCGCGCACCTTCCACGGCAGCGTGACGATCTCGAGCGCCTTGAGCCCATGAAGGTAGGTGAGGCCGGGGCCGTGGACGTCGGTGCCCCAGAGCTGGAGGAGACGGAGGCGGTGCAGTGCGAACAGGTGCGCGAGGCCGGCGTCCGTCACGGCGGTGTTGCCCACGCCGAGGTGGCGCAGCGAGGTGAGGTGCCGGAGGAGAGACAGCCCCTCGTCGGTGACGGCGGTGTCCCACAGCATCAGGACCTCGAGGTTGAAGAGCCCCTGCAGGTGCACGAGACCCGCATCGGTGATGGGGGTCCCCGACAGATCGAGGAAGCTCAGGCCGCGGAGGCCCGAAAGGTGGCGCAGCTGGGAATCGGTGACCGGCGCCCTCTGGCCGTGCAGGGCCCACAGACCGTTGGGAGCGAGACGCTCGAGCGGGGAGAGATCGCGGGCGCCATCGATGGCGAGCGCCATCCGTGGAGTGCCGTCGTCGGCGGCGACCAGGCCGCTCGACCCGAGCCAGTAACGAAAGCCCGCGCCGATCGAGAGAGGCGGGTGGCGGCGCTCGCTCGCGCGCCGCCGACGCGCTCGACGACGGTCCTGGCTCTCATGCTCGGCTGCGAGGTCGCGGTCATACACCCGACGGGTCGCGGAGTTCCGAAGCGTGTTCCACGCCCGGTTGAGGTCGCGCATCGCCTGCTCGGCTTCGAACTTGAGGGTCGCCGACGACGCCGCATGCGTGTCAGGGTGGAACGCGCGCGCCTTGTCGTAGTACGCGCGCTTGATCTCGTCGCTCGTCGCGTCCGGCGCGACACCCAGCAGGTCGTAGTGCGAAGTCACCCCGTCAGGGATTCGATGCCGGCACCGCCCGCTCCTGCCGCCACCCTGATCCCGCAAAGGCGCTATTGGAGTTCCCGCCGCCGGAGCTTTCCGCCCAGCCCCTTCGGCAACTCATCCACGAAGGTGATCTTGCTGGGGCACTTGTAGCGGGCGAGACGCGTCGCGCAGAACTCGATCAGGTCGTCTTCCTCGACGCCGCCGTTGGTGGTCACGACGAAAGCCTTCACCGCCTCGCCGGTGTGGGGATGGGGCACGCCGATGACGGCCACCTCGACCACCGCCGGGTGGTCGCGGACCGCGGCCTCCACCTCGGCGGGATACACGTTGAAGCCCGACACGATGATGATGTCCTTGGCTCGATCGACGAGATACAGGTAACCGTCGGCGTCGGCGACAGCTACGTCGCCGGTTCGAAGCCACTCGTCGTCGGTCACGACGCGGGCCGTCGCCTCGGCATCTCCCCAGTAGCCGGAGAACACGTTCGGGCCACGCACCCAGATCTCACCTGCGTCCCCTTGTAGAACGTCGCCACCAGATTCGTCGACGAGGCGTACCTCGACGCCGGGAAGGGGGACGCCGCACGAACCAGACCTCGGTGGCAAGCCGACGGATGACGTCACGGTCGGCCCCGCCTCGGTGAGGCCATACCCCTCGTGGACCGCGAGTCCGAAGCGGTGCTCGAACCGAGCCGCGACCTCCGGGGGAAGCGCCGCGGCTCCCGACGCCGCGATGCGAACCGACTGGAAGGCGTCCGGATCCCTACCCTCGACGCTCGCCCACGCGGCATACATGGGAGGAGCGCCAGCGACGACCGTCACGCCGCGATCCGCGATGGAGTCGAGGGCCGACGCCGGATCGAACCGCTCGATCAGAAGGATCGACGCGCCTGCCTTCATCGCCAGACCGAGCATCACGTTGAGACCAAAGATGTGGAACATCGGCAGCACACCGAGGACGACGTCGTCGGGCCTCACGCCGTGGTCGGGATGCTGCTGCATCTGGCCGAGGTTGGCGAGGAGGTTCTCATGGGTGAGCATGGCCGCCTTGGGCGAGTCCGACGTCCCCGCGGTGAACAGCAGAGCCGCCAAGTCGTCGCCGCCCCGCTCGACTACCGGAGCAGGCGGGGCGCCGCTCAGGTCGCCGAGAGGCCGCGCACCATCCAGCTCGACACCCTCAGTCGCGAAGACAGCGTCGATGGAAGGGACGGCGCCGGCAACGCGGGCCATCGCGTCGCGGCCACTCGGTCCGACTACGACGATGCTCGCCTCGACCGCGTCAAGCTGTCGCTCAAGCTCAGCGGCAGGACTCGTCGGGTTGAGGGGAACCGCCACCGCGCCCGCGCCGAGGACCGCGAAGTAAACGATGACGAAATTCGGATTGTTGGCGATCACGACTCCGACGCGGTCGCCAGGGCGCACGCCTTCCCCGACGAGCGCGGACCGCAACTCGTCAACCCGCAGGCGGAGCTCGCCGTAGGTGACCACCCGCCCACGGCTCAGCAGCGCGGGGCGATCGTCCGGGTGGTCGTCGATCAGATGCGCGAGGTTCATCCGAAGACGGCCCCCTGCTGCAGGAGAGACTCCTGCACCGCGCTCGTCCCGAGCTCGTGACGCGCCTGGAGGAGGGCGGCCGTCCCCGCCGCCTGGCCCAGCGCGAGCGAAGGGGCCATCACCCGGCTCGAGGCGAGCGCGTCGTGGTCGGCGGAGATGCAGCGTCCCGCGACCCACAGATTGGTCAGGTTCTGGGGCCGCAGGCACCTGAGCGGCATCTGGTAGTAGCCGCCCGGAGGCAACTCGACGTAGGAGGTGCCGCGCCCCTCGACGTGGTACTCCTGGGGCCACGCGCCTGCGGCCACCACGTCGTCGAAACGGGCCATCCCGACGACGTCGGCGCCCGTGAGCACGTACTCGCCGATCGCGTGCCTCGTCTCGCGGACCCCGAGCGCGGGCGCGGTGTCCGCGAGGAACGCCTGGCCGAACCCGGGAACGTGCTCGATCACAAAGGCCGCGGCCTCCTCCGCGAGGCGGCGACCCTCGAGCTCTCCGTGGGTCGCCTGCGCGGGATCGGTCACATCGAGCGGGGATCCGTCGGGAGCGCGCACCCTCGTCATGGCGCCGATGTACTCGCCCGGCCGGAACGTGGGGAGCAGCGCACCGCCGTCGCGAGAGAGATGGGAGCCGTGGGCGGCGATCAACCCACTCAGCTTCGGCACTCCCGCGAGCGCGCCCTCGTCGGCGTTCTGGAGCACGAACTGCATGGACGCGTGCTGCCGCTGGCCGGCGTCGCCGATCGTCCATCGACCTCCGGCGTGCACAACGAGATCGGCGTCGCCCGTCGCGTCGACGAACGACCGCGCCCGCACGGCTCGTAGCCCCCGCTTGGTGGCGACCACGACCGCGGCGAGATCACCGTCGTCGCCCCGCACCACGTCAACCACGAGGGTGTGGAGCAGGAGGGCGACACCAGGCTCGGCGTCGACGAGGCCGTCGAACAGGCGCTTGGCGGCCCACGGGACGTAGAGGAACACCGCTGTCCCCTTGAACGGCATCGGGCCGGTGCCCGCCGCTCGAGCCTTCAGCCCCTCGGCGACCTCCTTGGCGATGCCGCCGACCACGTAGTCGAAGCCCGCGTCGCCATCTTTCACGTACAGACCGCAGATCGTGCCGACCGACGCGGCGGTGAAGTTGCCTCCGAGGAAGCCATGGCGTTCCAAGAGGCAGACGGAGCCTCCTCCGCGGGCCGCGGCCAGGGCCGCGCCGAGGCCGGCAGGCCCGCCGCCCGCGACGCAGACGTCGACGTCAGCGATGACCTCGATGTCGCGACCCGGGAAGCTAACTGCATCAGCCACCGGGCGGTCACCCTAGCTACGCCGGACCCCCGAGCGAGGGTCTCCCTCAGTCGGTGACGTGGAAGCTGGGCAGCTGTTCGAACACGAAGGCGACTCGAACGGAGATGGCTCGTCCGGTGTCCTCGACAGCGTCACTGGCGACCACCGGAGCCGGGGAGGCAGCAGGTGCGGGTGCCGGAGCAGGTGCCGGAGCGGGTGCGGGTGCCGGAGCCGGAGCCGGGGCAGGCGCAGGAGCCGGGGCAGGAGCAGGAGCGGGAGCCGGCGCGAGCTTCATGAACTGGTGGGCGGTGAAGATCGCTCCGTCTCGCCCGTAGACAACACCGACACCAACGTGGGTGAAGTCGCCGTCGACGAGGTTCCGGTAGTGGCTCGGGCTGTCGACGAAGGCGTCGTGGAGACCGCCTACGGTCATGCCGACGCCAACGTTCTCGCCCAGCTTCTGCCAGTTGTGGGTGACCTCGTTCGCGAAGTTGGGGTTGTGCGAGATGGCATCGTCGGCGGCCATCTTCGACGCCCAACGCCGAGCGATGTCGACGAGCTGGCCGTCGACGGTTAGCGGACCGAGGCCCTTGGAGGCGCGGAGGGAGTTGATGCGATCGACGAAGGCCGCCTCGTCGCTACCCGTGCTCGCACTCGCAGGTGAAGCAGCGAGGGGCGCGAGCACAAGCAATCCCAGCAGTACCGCAGTGATGAATCGACGCACAGCGTCCGGTTCCTCCGTTCGGCAGCCCGGCTGCCGTGGGGTTTGGCGCCCCGTAGGCCCTTGGCTTTGCGCCCTCCGTCTTTCGACGGGGTTGCCTTTTCGTGGTCACTCTCTGTATCGGTCGACCGCGGTCTGTGGTTTAGCGCGAACTTTTTGGACCGATTTGTTCGACTTCCCAGTGGTCGAACCTGCTATGACACCGCGCTGGGTGAGGTCGGGACAGGCCGGCATCCGGAAACAACCTCGACGCATGCCGTACTCTCGGGGCCGTGGCTGAGCCGATCCGAGTTCTCGTCGTCGACGACACGCCGCACGTCCGGAAGATGCTCGTGATGATGCTTTCGGTCGACGACCTGGAAGTCGTCGGCGAGGCAGCCGACGGAGCCGAGGGAATCTCGGTATGCGAGGCACTCGAGCCCGACGTGGTAGTGCTCGACTTCAAGATGCCTGACATGGATGGCCTTGAGACCGCTCGCCGCATCAAGTCGGCTCGACCCGGTCAGGAAATCATCATGTATTCGGCCTTCATCGACGATGCGCTCGAGCAGGCGGCCGCCGAGGCCGGAGTGGCCCTGTGCCTCGGCAAGGTCGAGGGGCTCTCGGTGCTCGAACAAGAGATTCGGCGGCTCTGCCGCCACCTCTCCCGCTGATCCCCGCCCCGCCGCCCTCCCCAGCCCGAACTTGAGGCAATAACGATCGGATTCCGATCGTTATTGCCTCAAGTTCGGCGGCCGAGCTCCTGGGACCGGGCGGTGGCCGCCGCGACGGCCTCGGCGAACGCGGCTCGGACGGCGCGGGTCTCGAGGGCGGCGAGGCCGGCGGCGGTCGTGCCGCCGGGAGAGGTGACCGCGGCACGGAGCGCCTCGGGCGGCTCGCCCGACGAGGTGAGCAGCTGGCCCGCCCCCAGGATCGTCTGGGTCGCGAGCGCGACGCTCGTCGCGCGGGGAAGCCCCATCGCCACGCCGGCATCGATCAACGCCTCGACAACGAGGAAGACATAGGCCGGGCCCGAACCCGACAATCCGGTCACCGCGTCGAGCAGGTGCTCGGGAACACGCACGACCGTGCCCACGGCGCGCAGGAGACCTTCGGCCCAGTCGAGTTCGGGGTCGCCTGACCTCGTGCCAGGGGCGATCGCGGCCGCGCCGGCGCCGACGAGCGCGGGCGTGTTCGGCATGGCCCGCACCACTGCGGTGTCAGGCAGCCACTCCTCGAGCCGGACGATCGGGACACCCGCCGCGATCGAGAGAACCGGGCTCGTGCCGCTGGCTCGGATCTCCGCGCAGGCGGCGCGCACGTCGTCGGGTTTGACCGCTATGACCGCGCCGTCGGCAGCCACTGCGTCCTCCACCACTGCCACGCCTGGGAAGCGGTCCGCGAGCGCCTTACGCCTGACGTCGACCTTCTCGGCGACCGCTATTTGCTCGGGCTCGCACCACCCAGCCTCGAGGAGCCCTCCGACGAGGGCCTCCCCCATCCGTCCGCCCCCCACCACAACCAGGCTCCGAGCCACCTCGCGAGGGTATCCGGCCACGAACTTGAGGCAATAACGAACGGATTCCGTTCGTTATTGCCTCAAGTTCGCAACCAGATCGTCACAGGGTTCACTCTTTCCTCAGGCGTCACACATGGGGTACGCTCGCTCCTTGCGGAGAGGGGTGAATTCACCATGGCGCAGTCGCAGTCGGGCGGCGACTTCCTTACCGTCGCGGAGGTCGCTCGCCGCCTACGGGTTTCGAACATGACGGTGTATCGGCTCATCAACTCGGGCCAGTTGCCGGCGGCGCGGATCGGCAAGTCGTATCGCATCCGCGACGCCGATGTCGACGCCTACTTGGAGAACAGTTACACGCAGGCAGGCTGAGACCCGTATGGGTCGAATGCACGACACGATCTCATTCCTGTCCGACTACGGCATCGCGGATGAATTCGTCGGCGTGGTGAAGTCGGTCTGCCGGTCGATCGCGCCCCAGGCCGCCGTCATCGACATCACCCACGACATCGCACCCCACGATGTGCGGGCCGGGGGTCTCGCCCTCGCCCGTAGCGTGCAGTACCTGGCGCCGGGCGTTGTGCTGGCCGTCGTCGATCCGGGCGTGGGCACCAACCGCCGGGCGATCGCGGTCGAGGTCGGCGAGGAGTCCGAGGCCTTCCTCATCGGACCCGACAACGGCCTGCTGGCGGCGGCGGTGTCGATCGCAGGCGGTGCCCGCCGAGCCGTCGAGCTCACCAACGAGAAGTATCAGCTACCGGCGCCGGGCGCGACCTTCGCCGGGCGCGACGTCTTCGCACCGGCCGCCGCGCACCTGTGCAACGGCGTCGAGCTCACCGACCTCGGGCCGGAAATCGATCCGTTCGGGCTCCGCCCAGGCGTCGTGCCGCTGTGCCAGTGGGACGGCGGCCGGCTGAAGGTCGAAGCCCTCTGGGTCGACCGGTTCGGCAATGTGCAGCTGAACGCCGACCCCAGCGACATCGAGCCGTTCGGCCCACGCGTGACGGTGCGAGCGGGCGACATCGTGCGCACCGCGGTGCGTTCCCGTGCCTATGCCGACCTCAAGGTGGGTGAACTCGGACTGGTGGTCGACTCTTACGGCATGCTCTCGCTCGCCCTCGATCAGCGATCCGCCGCCACCGAGCTCCGCGTCGGGCCGGGCTCGGGCCTCAGCCTCGAAGAGCCCGAGTCATGAGGCCGGGCACCACGATCGTGCTGGCCGCCCTCCTAGTGCTCATTCTCGGCGCGGCAGTGATCCAGTTCTTCTTCCTCGCCCGCTAACTACTCCGAACTTGAGGCAATAACGATCGGATTCCGATCGTTATTGCCTCAAGTTCGGCTGC
>CAZWDB010000126.1:0-12062 GCA_964632885.1 uncultured Acidimicrobiales bacterium
AGATAGCACGGCTGGGCCCCGTTCTGGTTGATCGCGAACGGGTCGTCCGGCCGGCCGAGGATCACCGGCAGCGGCTCGATGGCCTCGATGCCCGGAGCGGGGTCGGGAACGGTCTCGCCGCTTTGTCGAAGGTCGATCAGTGCACCGAGCTCGTCGTTGAACGGCGCGCCGAATGTGACGCTGTGGGGCTCGCCCGTCCACGTCTGCCGGAACGACACGGTGTCGCCGGGGTGCACCTCGACGCGGTCCGGGAAGAAGCCGATGAAGCTGCTGGCGAACTCGTCGTGACGGAAGTCCACGAGGACGGTGCGGGTCGCGTCCTCCCCGCCGGTGTTGCATCCCACGAGGACCATCGCCAGAGCCACAAGCGCGGGTACCCGCCGAAGTACTCCTCTCCCCACCGTGTCTCCTTCTCGCCCTTCTTCGGAGAAGCGGCCTGCGCACCAAGGCGCCCTGCCGCCGGGCTCTCCCCGCCAGTTTGCTGCCGTAACGATACCGCCATCGCACCTTCCGACTGAGGCGCGCTGAAGGCGTCTCTTCGTCCGCCCTGTGCGTCCCATTTGGCCGGTGAACGACCAGTTCACCGCGCAGGCCGGAGTTGTCAGTCGCCCGAGGTTGTGCGGGGCGTGAGCTGGGAGGAGCAGCGGGCTCGCATCTGGTGACGGGAACGATCCCGACTGCCGATGTGGCACGCCGATCGGCGCCCCGGTGTGCCCATGCGCCGCCGGGATCTGGGACGCTGGGGAAAGCATGCCGAAGCGGTTCCAGCGTTCACGTCGGAGAGGAGCGCGGCTGCCGGCGGGGGTTGTGGTAGTCACTCGACCGACCAAGTGGGGTAATCCGCATCCCCTGACTGTGGGCCGGGAGGAGGCGGTTCGCCGGTACCGAGAAGACCTTCTCTCTGGCCGGCTGCCCGTGACAGGCGAGGACGCCAAGCGGGAGCTCCGTGGTCGCGACCTGGCCTGCTACTGCCCGCTCGATCAGCCGTGCCACGCCGACGTGCTTCTCTCGATCGCGAACGACTAGGCGCCGGCCGGCGGGAGTCAACTGCTGTGTCTCGTTTCGCCGGTCGCGTTCAGAGCGACTGGTGCCCAACCCCCTGTCGTCCGGGTGGATGTAGCGGCGCGCCGTAGGCGGCACGGGCGGGCTCGTCACGGGGAGGAGGCGGCCCGGCTTGGGGGTGTCCAGAGCCAGGCTTCGGCGAGGAGGGTTCCCCGAGAGTTCTCGGGGTCGAAGCGGGCGCCGCCGAAGGCGAAGCCGTACGGGCCGGCTGCTGCGAGGCTGCGCTGGGTCGTGACGCTGTCGTCGGCTCGGTCGATGTCTGGCATGTCGAACCAGGTGTCGGTGGTCAGGTCGAGCATCGGGTTGCCGAGGCCGGTGAGGAGGAGCTGGTTGTCGGTGACTGCACCCGAGGATCTGGCGTTGCGGTCACGAGGCGCGTTCGGGAGCGCCCTCCAGGTTCGTGTCGTGGTGTCGAAGACGCCGCCTTCGGGGATGCAGCGGCCGTAGTTGTTGGTGGCGCCGCCGTCGGCACAACCCAGCATCGGCGCCACGATGCGGTCCTCGTCGACGATGAGGTCCCAGGCGCCGAGCACTTCCCCGCTGCCGAGGTGTGCCCATGTGTCGTCATGGAGCACTGCGGCTTGGATCAGCGCTGGTCCGCTCGCCCCGCCCGGTGACGGCGTGACCTCCTTGGCGAAGAGATACAAATCTTCGCCGTCGAAGGCGTAGGTGCGGTCGAAGCTCGGGCTGAGCGGATCGGCCGGCAGCTGCGCCCAGGACCCATCGTCTGGGCTGAACCGCAGATCAGGGGTCTCGCCGTGCTCGTCGGACTCTGGGTACACGACCATCTCGGCGTCGGTGGCGACCAACCGGCCCCCGGTCGCGGCCGATGGGACATCGTGGGCGGTCCAGGTGTCGGCGTCGCTGCGGTAGCGAAGCAAGGTCGTTTGTCGCTCGCCCGCGCCGGGCGTAGAGGGAGTGACTTCTAGGAAATAGACGTCGCGGCCCAGCCGTGCGGTGGGTGCAGTGCTCACCGGAAGGGGAGCGTCCGCGATCTGGCGCCACTCGGCGGTGAGAGGATTCAGAGCTGCGCCGTCGCGGAAGGGCGACTCGGTCGGACCCATACAGTCGGCACTCGGGGGGCACATGTAGGTCGAACCGCCGACGACGAGGACTTCCTCTCCGGTCCAGCCGATCACGGCACCTGTTCTCCCCGAGAGAGGCGACGGCGGCAGTCGCTGCCATGGCGGAAGGTCACCCTCACCGGCCGGCTCCGAGCCGACCTCGACCGAGGAGCCGGTCCCACAAGCCGCCACGAGAACCACTAATAGGACAACCAGACGCATGGCCTTTAGACGCCCAACACCGCCTGCACCTGCTCCGAGCCGCACGTTCGATCTTCGTTGCGTCGACCGCGGCTCAGCAGCCACGCCGCGAGTCCACCAGGAGCCGGGCGAGCCGACCAATGCGTTTCCGCACCGGCCGACGCATGGTGGTCCGTGGGTCCGGGACCGAGTCGGTGCGACCTCGATAGGGACTTGCGCGCCGATCGGCTCGTCATGGCGGGGCATCACCGCTTGGGAGCGTGTCGAGGCACGCCGTCGACACCAGGCATCCATCGACTACACGTGCACGTCGCGCCGCACGGTCAGTGATGTCAGGCCGCGGTCGAAGCTGTTCGGCTTGTACCGAGGGGCTGGATCCATGAGCTGCAGATCGGGCGCGCCCTGTGCCAGCTGCCGCAGGACTTCGGCCACCTCGGCTCTGGTGAGTGACGCCCCGGGGCAGCGGTGCCTCCCCCTTCCGAAGCTGAGGTGCGGGTTGGGGTCGCGGGTGATGTCGAAGTCGTCAGGACGGTCGAAGGCGCGTTCGTCCCGGTTGGCCGCGCCGATGACTCCCGCGACCTGCGCGCCAGCCGGAACGGATCCTCCGGCGAACTCCAGATCTTCGACGGCGTATCGAGCGCCGCTTCGCTGGTTGGGCGCGTCGAATCGCAGCGCCTCCTCCACCGCGGAGTCGGCGAGCGATGGGTCTTCGCAAAGACTCTCCCACTGCGCGCGGTGACGCAGCAGGTAAAGCAGCGCAGTGCCGATGAGGTTGACGGTGGTCTCATGACCGTTGACGAACAGTTGTATCCCCATCAGCGCGGCCTGATCAGGTGACAGCGCTCCGACACCCTCATCGGGGTGCAGAAGTGCCGAAAGAAGATCCGGCGATGGCACCAGCTGACGACGCTCGACTAGCGCCCGCATGTAGGCGAGCAGCTCCTCCTCGTCACGCGCCGTCTCGCTCTTGTCGACGGCGCTCGCCGCATCCTCGCCATCGAGGATGCGACCCGTCACCTCATGCAGGAAGTCGCTGTCCGAGACGGGCACGCCGAGCAACCGACAGATCGCGACCAGCGGAAGCGGAAGCGCGACGGTCTCCACGACGTCGACCTCTACACCAGCGATGATCGGTGCGATCAGCTCCTCCACCTTCTCGGCGATGGCGTCCTGAAGCATCTCGACTCGTCGCGGCGAAAAGGCGGTCACGACGGGTTTACGAATGCGACTGTGCTCCGGAGGGTCGAGGAACATCAGCATCGGCGGTAGCGAGTCCTCGATGCCGACCGTGCCGCCCCTCTTCGAGCACCGGTCATCGGCGAGTAGCGCGCCCACGTCCGAGTACCGGGACACCAACCAGATCCCCTCACGAGGATGCCCCTTGAGCCGCCAGAGGTGGACCGGGGCCTCGTCTCGCAGCCAGCGATACGCCGGATACGGATTGTCCATCGTCTGAGGATCCGCCAGGTCGAACACGCCCTGCGAGGCTAGCGAGGTGCCCCGTGGGTTGCCCGGCGGAACCGGCATGGCGGTCCTCGCCCGTGGCGACGCCGACGGCGGTCGTCTTGAAGTCCTTGTCGTTGAACGCGTCGATAGCGCGCGTGTAGCGCTCGATCAGGTCTCCTGCCATCGATGCCCTCCTGTCGCTTGTAGTCATGGTGGCAAGAGCAACCAAGAGACCGTCGATCCGCCCGGTGCGACCGAACGACAGTTCTGAACCCGTTCTAGGCGCTGAGCCGCCGTCTGACCGCGGGCGGTCCTCGCGCGCCCGACGATCTCGCCATCACCTCGAGGCGACCGGCGGGAGCCGCGCGGCTAAGCGAGCCGTCTGCGACCCGAGCCGTCTCTCGCCTACTTGCTGCGCGGTGCTCGGTGCCCTTCTGCGCGCGACCTGCGCTTGCCCCAGGGGACGAGGCCGTCGAGCAGCTCAGGCTTCGCGACCAGGACGGGATAGTGATCGCCGAGCGCGTGGCGGGCGGCTCGCACCATCTCCCGCGCTTGGGCTGCGGTGTAGTCGGTTCCGTCAGTCATTCGGCGGTAGCTGTGGCCGTCGAGGTGCGCGCGCAGGAAGGGCAACGCCGCAAGGTCGATGGTGCGCAGCGCTCTCGTGGCGGCGCCCTCGGCGTCGATCGAGGCAAACGCCGCGGCGCGTTTGGCCTCCATCTCCAGGATGGCCTCTCTGGCGAGGCCGGCGTCGAAGTAGCTGGCCAGGGCGCCTTCGACCGCTTCGGACAGCGAGGTTCCTAGCGCGGTGGCGTACTGGTCGAGCCGATCCGCGAGCTCGGGGTTGGCCCGAAAGGAGAGCGCCACTTTCTTGTCGGGCTTGCGGGGGCCGGCCCATCCGCGCAGCCTGTGCGCCGAGACGGATGTCGCCTCCGTGTCACGATTGCTGGCGTTGGTTAGTTGTCGTCGAGGTCCAGCAGGTGATATGGGACGTCGTCGAGTTCGGTCAGGGCTTGTTCGCGGACGATGAGGCCGTCGCGCATGAAGAGGATGCGGCGGGTCGCGCCGGCGACGCGCGCGTCGTGGGTCACTACGACGACGGTCTGGCCGTCGTGGTGGAGTCGGCGGAAGAGACGCAGTATGTCGGCCCCGGTGGCGGTGTCGAGGTTGCCCGTGGGTTCGTCGGCGAGGAGCACCGTGGGTTGCAGGACCAGCGCGCGGGCGATCGCGACCCGCTGTTGTTCGCCTCCGGAGAGTTGGCTCGGGAGTTTGTCGGCGCGGTTGGTGAGCCCAACGATTTCGAGGAGTTCCTCGACTCGTTCAGCCGTGGCGCGGCGTGACAGGCCGGCGATGGTGGCGGGGAGGGCGACGTTGTCGGCGACGCCGAGGACCGGCACGAGGTTGAAGGCCTGGAAGACGACGCCGACGTCGTGGCGGCGAACCTCGGCGAGTTGCTTGTCTTTGAGGTCGGCGAGGTCTTTGCCGGCGACCGTGACAGTGCCGGAAGTAGGTCGCGCGAGCCCGGCGAGGACGTGCAGAAGGGTTGACTTGCCGCAGCCGGATGGTCCGACGACTGCAACGAACTCGCCCCCGGCGACTTGGAGGTCGATGCCGCGCAGCGCCTTTACTTCGATGTCACCGCCGTATGACTTTGTCAACGCGGACGCGGACAGCGCTAACTCCGTCATCAATCCGGCCTCAGCTGCTGTTCGCAGAGGTCGAGCCAGCGGAGGTCGGCCTCGACTCGGAGGATGGCGGCGTCGAGGAGCAGCGCGGTGGCGGTGTGGATGTTGTCCGTGGCGCGCAGCGCCTCGAGGTCGGAGAGCGACTGGAACAGCGATGCCCGCTGGCGCCACAGGATGGCGAGTTCGTCGCCGCCGCCTGCGACGATCTCCGCGACGAGCTTGAGGAACCCGTCGTCGCGCAGCCGGACAGGGGCGGTTGGTTCCTCAACCCAACGGCGGAGTTCCTTGGCCCCCGTTTCGGTGATCTCGAACACCTTGCGATCTGGGAGCAGCTCCTGTTCGACGACACGCGCCCTCACCCAGCTGTCTTGTTCCAGCCGCGACAACGTCGTATAGATCTGTCCGATGTTGAGCGGCCAGGTGCCCCCGAGGAGCTCTTCGAAGGCGGTCCTCAGCTCGTAGCCGTGGCGCGCACGCTCGGCGAGGAGGCTGAGGAGGAGGTATTTCAGCATTCCGCGAACCAGGTGACCAACGTCACCATAGCACCTCTGGTATGTAGTACATACTTAGGCATATAGTAACCGGCGACAAGCAGTAAGGGGGGAACTGTGGGGAGCATCGATACGTTGCCGGGGACCGAGAACGCGGTCGCCGTCGCCGCGATCGACGTGGTCAAGGACTACGTCGGCGGGCGAGGGACTCGTCGAGCTGTCGACGGCGTCAGCATCGATGTCGACCGGGGACGGTTCGTGGCGGTCATGGGACCGTCTGGGTCGGGCAAGTCCACGTTGTTGCATCTCCTCGGCGGCCTTGCGACGCCGACCGGCGGTGAGGTGCGGCTCGAAGGACAAGCACTTGCAGGTCTCGACGACCGTGCGTTGGCCGATGTGCGGCGACACAAGGTGGGCTTCGTGTTCCAGTCCTACAACCTCGTCCCCGTCTTGTCGGTGCGTGACAACGTGATGCTGCCAGCTGTCCTGGCGGGCTTGTCGCGTCGACGTGTCGCGGCTCGGGCAGAGGAAGTTCTTGCCCTCGTCGGGCTTGCCGACCGGGCAGCCGAGTTGCCCGGGGAACTGTCCGGCGGTGAACAGCAGCGTGTCGCGATCGCCCGCGCTCTGGTGATGAATCCCGCCCTGTTGTTGGCGGACGAGCCGACGGGCAATCTCGACTCTGCGACGGCAAGCCAGATCCTGCTCACCATCAAGCGGGTGCAGGCCACGATCGGCCAGACCGTCGTCCTCGCTACCCATGACGCCCGCACCGCCGCATTCGCGGACGAGATCGTGCTGCTCCGCGATGGCCGCCTGAGCGGCAAGTTGGAACTTGACGGTTGGACGACACCGGAGGCGCTGTCGGTCACGCGGGACCGTCTGGGTGATGACCGCATGCGTGCGGTGTTGGGCTGGCTCCAGGGAGACGCCGACGCTGAGCCCGACCGCGCTCCGCGCTCGCGCCGACGGAAGACGAGGGCATAAGCCGTGCAGGCCGCGGGCCGCCTTACCCCGTTGGCGCTCCAGCATCTGCGGGAGCGTTGGGGACGGTCGCTGCTCACGGGGCTGGGTGTCGCCATGGGCGTCGCGCTGTTCGTTGGCGCGATGACGACCACGAGGAGCATCACTGGTTCCCTCGATGCCTGGGTGGAAGAGACCAAGGGGCTCACTGACCTGGCTGCGCTCCCGGCGGGACGGGGCGCGTCGTCGGCGTTCGGGGTTGGTGGCACCGGAACGCTCCTCGCCGCCGACGTGGAGCGGGTCCGCGGTCTGGACGGTGTCGTCGACGCGACCGGCTTCTTCGGCTTCCCTACCACGATCGAGAGCGCCGCGGGAAAGCAGACAAACCTCGCCGCCAACGTGGGCGCCGATGCCGCGTTGCTCGGGGCCGACTTCGAGGCCGCGAGGAGACTGTACGGCTTGTCACTCTCGGCAGGCGGGCTGCCGGCTGAGGGAGCTCAGGGTGTCATCGTCACGCCCGCCCTCGCGTCGAGGCTCGACATCGCGCCCGGCGACGAGCTCGAGATCTCCGGGGCCACAGGCAACAACCGCTTCATCGTGGAGGGCGTCCTCGAGGAGCGAGGGCTCGGACGGATCGGCGACGTCGCCTTCACTTCCCTCCCGGCGGCCTGGTCACTCGCCGGCGAGCGAGACGTCGTCGGCCAGATCGCCATCCGGCTCGCCGATGACGTCGATTCCCACGAATGGGCGGCGGCTCATGACGAAGCGCTGGGCGCGGGCGTCAGGCTTGTCCCCGCATCGCGTGCTATCGATCAACAGCGTCAGAGCCTCGCCCTCATCGGCGGTGCTCTCACGGTCTTGTCGGTAGGCGTCGTGTTCCTCGCGGGCTTTCTCGTTTACCTGACCCTCTCGATGTCGGTCGTCGAGCGGCTCCAGCTCTATGGGCTGCTGTCGGCGATCGGCGCGACCGCCGCCCAGATACGTCGTCTTGTCGTAGCCGAAGCGGTCGGACTCGGACTTCTCGGCTCCGCCGTCGGCTCGGGTATCGGGCTCTTCATGGCATGGGCACTGCTCCAGCTTGGGGGCCGGCTCACCGGGCCCGTCGACCTGGTCGTCACGCCCGCGGCGCTCGCGCTGGGCGTGGTGACCGGCATCGGCATCACGACCGCCTCGGCATGGTTGCCGGCCCGGCGGGCGGCTCGGATCGACGCGGTTGCCGCGATACGGGGCGACTATGAGAGCTTGACGCCCCGCGTCATGCCCGCCGTGGTCGGCGGCGTCCTTGCGGTAGTTGGCGGCGTCGGCCTTCTTCTCTCCGGCGACAACGCCGTGTTGTCACTGGCGCTTCCCGCGCTGCTGCTCGGCAGCATCCTCGTCCTGCCGTGGGCGCTGAGACCTTTAGCGCCGCTGGTCGGCCGCGTCACCGCGTTGCTGTCGCCGGGAGGAGGCGACGTAGCTGTGCTACATCTGGCCAAGGAGCGCACCCGCTCCGCCTACACCCTCGCGCTCGTGATGGTCGCCATAGCACTGGCGTTCGCGGCCGGGATCACGCGCACGTCCTTCATCGAGTCCTTCGACGAGTCACTCGACCGGAACTACGGCCGCGACTTCGATGTCGTCGCCCCGGACACCTTCGCCCCAGGGTTCACCCAACAGGTCGCCGCGGTCGAAGGTGTCGGGGTCGCCTCGCCGCAGAACTTCGCCATCGCCCAGTTGCGTACCGCCCAAGGCGACGAGGACGTCCAGATGCGGATGATCGACCCGCAGTCCTACCCCGGACTGGCCGGCTTCGACTGGAGAGACGGCACCTACGCACAAGCCCGACAGGGGCTGATGGCAGGCGACAGCGTCGTCTTCCCCTCCACTAGCGCGGACCGGCTCGGGCTCGCCGCCGGTGACACCGTGTCGATCGTGACGACCGAAGGCCCCGTGGAGTTCCGGATCGCCGCGACCGCCTTCCTGCCGAATGCCCTCCCTGATGTTTATCTCAACCGCGACGCGGGCCGAAGGTACTTCGGAATACACGGCCCAGAGGTGGTCGCTGTGACCGTCGCGGGAGGGCACGACTCCGCCCAAGTCGCGACACGCGTCGAACAAACACTGGGTGACGACGTCACCTTCATCGTCGCCACCGTCGATGACATCAAGGCCGACGTGCGGAGCCAGATCGACGCCGGCGTCAGCGGCTTTCTGTTCCTTCTAGTTATGGCGGGCGTTGTGGGCCTCTTCGGTCTGGCCAACACGCTCGCCGTTTCCATGATCCGCCGGTTCCGCGAGATCGGAATCCTGCGCGCCATCGGCGCCCGCCGCCGACAGGTCGCCGCCATGGCACTCGTCGAGTCGCTGACACTCGTCGCGGTCGCCTTCGTCTTCGCGGTGCCGCTAGGCGCCCTCATCGCCCGGCCCCTCATCGCCACTTTCGCCACTGGTCTCGGCGACCTCGGCGTCGGCTACCACTACCCCTGGACACTGCTCCCCGCACTCGCCGTCGCTGGGCTCGCTATCGCGGCGCTCGCTTCGGTGTGGCCTGCCCGTCGGGCAGCCCGCCTGGAGATCGACGCCGCCCTGAGGTTCGACTGATGCTCAGGGTCCACCAGCTGACCAAGGTCTACCGCGACGGCACCCTCGCCAACGACCACATAGACCTGGCCGTAGAAGAGGGTCAGGTCTTCGGGCTCCTCGGACCGAACGGGGCCGGCAAGACAACCCTCGTCAACCAGCTCCTCGGCCTCGCCGCGCCGACGAGTGGCCAGATCCTCCTCGACAACACCGACCTCACCGCCGATCCGGCCGCGGCCCGCCGAACCTGCTCGTTCCAACCCCAGGCGCAGGTCCCTCTCACGGGCCTCAAGCCCACCGAGTTCCTCGAACTCATCGGCCGGATCCGGGGCGGCTCCCCGACCACAGTACGGGCACGAAGCGCGCAGCTTCTCGAGTCACTCGATCTGGGCAAATGGGCCCACGCTCGAGCCGAGACACTCTCAGGCGGGGTACTCCGCCTCGTGGCCTTCTGCGCCGCCGCCGTGGTCCCCGGTCGAGTGGTCCTCCTGGACGAACCCACCAACGACGTCGACCCGATACGCCGCCGGCTCCTCTGGGATCAGGTCCGCGCCCTCGCGGAGAACGGGGCGACAGTGATGCTTGTCACCCACAACGTCGCCGAAGCCGAGCGCGCCGTCGACCGCCTCGTAGTCCTCAACAACGGCAAGGTGGCAGCTACCGGCACCCCGCAAGCACTCAAGCGAGAACTGGCAGGGAAGCTTCGCCTCGAAGCCAAAGTCGTACCCGGCAAGTCCATCCGGTCGTCGCCACAAGGAACATCGCTCACAACGAATGGCCTGAGGGCGACCGTCGAAGTCGACGTCGACCGCACCGACGAAGTCGTGCGGTGGGCCCTGGAGCTACAAGCAGGCGACCGGATCGAAGAGTTCTCCCTCAGTCCCACCAGCCTCGAGGATGTCTACGCCCACGTCCTCGGGCTAACCGACACCGCCAACGTCGACCCGGAAGACGCAACGCATGCACGCATCGGTCCGTAGCCTCGGCATCATGCTCCGGTGGCGGTACCTCGTCCGCCGCCGAGAGTTCGGCACGATCCTCGTACTCCAGTCACTCGTATCGGTCGGCGTCGTCATGGGCTTCGGCTTCATCGCCGGCCCCATCGACACCGAACGAGCCCAATACGTCGTCACCGCCGCCGCAACCCTCAACGTCGCCATGGGCGGCCTCGTCGTCGTTCCCCAGAACGTCGCCAGCGCCCGCCAACAAGGCACCTTCGACTACTTCCTCGCCCTCCCGATTCCCCGCCTCAACCTGCTACTCGCCGACCTCCTCGACACCATGACCACCTCACTACCCGGCGTCGCCATGGCCCTGATCGCCGGAAGCCTCCGCTACGGATTCGTGCTCGACCCCAGCGTCCTGGTGATCCCGGCCATCGCGCTCGTCGCCCTCACCGGCGCGGGCATCGGCTACAGCCTCGCCGTCCTCTCACCATCACCGCATCTCACCCAGCTCCTCACCCAAGTCATCATCTTCGGGCTCTTCCTGTTCTCGCCCATCGCCTTCCCCGCCGACCGCCTACCCGCCCCGCTCGCGGCCCTCCACGCCGTGCTCCCGGTCCGTCACATGGCAGACGCCGTCCGCGAAGGCCTCACCCAAGCGGGCTCGGCCAACATCGCCCTCGCCCTCGCAGTCCTGTCGCTCTGGTGCCTACCGGCCATCGCCTGCAGCCAACTCGCGCTCAGCCGACGGCGATGACACGCGGCGCCGCTGCTATCGCCGCCGCGGTGAGCGCAACCCTGCTTCTCACCTCGTGCGGACAAGACGAGCCCGAGCCAGCGTCGGTGACGACCACCCTTCCGGCGACACCAGACACCAACGACGCGCCCCGCACCTCCACAACCACCACCACGGCGGCACCCACCTCTCAGCCAGAGGCAGCCACAACGACATCGATACCACCCCAACAATCCAGCCGCGGCGAGTCGCCGGCGGACAGCTCCGTCCCCCAGCAGGACACCTTCACGCCATCGGCAGGCGCCTACCGCTACACCGCCCACGCCTGGAGCGAGTCCGCCGGCCCACTGTCCGGCGACCGCAACGAACGCCACAGCGACGAAACAGACGACATCACAAACGACACAGGCGGCACGGTGACCGTTCTAACCACCGTTGACGGCGACAGGCGTCAGGAAGTCACCTATGCCACCGATGCCCGCGGTGCAGCAGTCACCAGGCTAACGACCTGGTCCGACCAGCCAGCGTCATCCAAGTTCACTGTGCATCCATCCCCGCCGATCCCCGTAGCGCGCCTTCCTTACACAACCGGCGAGAAGTGGGAGTTCGCATGGCGGGACGACAATGCAGGACTACAAGGCGTCGGCACCGGACAAGTAGTACGGAATGAGCGACTCGAAACGGTCCGTGGCGCTGTCGACACCGTCGTCCTCGAAGTACACCAACGCCTTCACGGCACCATCACGGCAGAACTCGTCACCACGACCTGGATCGAACGCGCCACCGGCATCCAATGGCGGCAAGTAATCATCACCGACTCCAAGCAGGCCGACGGAACTACAACCCACTCCGAAACGACCCGCACCCTCGTAGCACCACCGTCTTGAACAAAGAGACCTGCTTCTGCACACGTTGAC
>CAZWDB010000127.1:0-11972 GCA_964632885.1 uncultured Acidimicrobiales bacterium
GGGGGGTCAAAAGTAAACCGTCGCAAGGGGGTCAAAAGTGGGCCGTCGTTGACACCAGCCCGACCAACACCACCGCAGGTCAGAGGCCCTTTCTTCGGAGAGGGCCTCTTCTGTTTCCCGACGACGACCTCGCCGATGTATGCAGAATGTATGTCGTACGCTTGCGGCTACTGGGTGGGGAGCGGGGAACCGACGATCCAGAGGCACAGGAACAAGTGGTCGGTGCGTCGGATCGGCTACGACCCGGCCACAGGCCGGCGCAAGGTGCGGCAACTCGATCGCCTTGAGCTGCAACACACGCGCCATCGGGCGTCCTCCTCCGCTCGCGGTCGGCCCGAACCATATTTCTGGCGGCCAGACAGCCGGTGGACAGCCGCGTCCGCGCCGGCGTCTGGCAGCCTTCGTGGTCACGAGTTGGTCACAAACTGGTCACAACTTGCCGTCACAAGCCGTCACGGCCTGGACGGTGTCGAACGCGTTGTCCCAGCTCAGAGGCACTAAGCGCTACAGGCCGACACCGGCCGACACCCCGAACGCGGAGTTCGAATCCCATCGGGGGCACGGCGTTTCTCGGTGTTGCCTCGTTGCGGCGCGCTGGCGTTGGCCACTGTGCGCCTATGGTCGTGATTTCTCACTCCCAACGGGCCGATCGCAGCCGCAGACGCACAATCGTCGTGCGCATGCGGTGGCTTGTTATCGGGCGGTGGTGATGTTGGTTTGGTCGCGCCGGTAGAGCAGACCGAGGACGGTTGCGCAGAGCGCTGCGAAGGCTGCGAGGGCGGCGGCGTCGCCGGCGGCGGGGGTGTGGCCGGCGAGGAGGTCGCGTGTGAGGGCGGCGAGGTGTGAGGTCGGGACGAGGCGGGAGAAGGCTCGTAGTGATTCCGGCATAGCGGGTTGGGGCCAGAAGAGGCCGCCGGCAACGGTGAGGACGACGATGGTGGCGGGCATGGCGGCGGGCATGGCTCGTTCGGTGACGAGGTATCCGATGACCAGGCCGAGTGCGGCGAAGGGGATGCTGCCGGCAATGGCGGTGGCGACGACGGCGATCGCGGTGGACGGTGCGATGCCGGCGGTGGCGACGCCGAGGGCCGCGATGAAGGTCGCCGGCCCGATCGCGAGGAGTGCACCGGTCGCGAGCTTGGCGGCAAGGTATGCCGTCGGCGGCGTCGAAGCAGTCCGGAGGAGGTGGGTCCAGCCGTTGTGGCGTTCATGGGGGATCGGCCCGCCGATCACGACGGCAGCGGTGACGGCTGCGTGGACGGTCATGGAGGCCAGGAAGTAGCGGTTGAAGGCGAGTCCGTCGATGGCGCTGTTGCCCGAGTTCGCGTTCCCGGCATAGACGAGGGCTGGCACGAGGACCGAGATGATCAGCACCCCTTTGTTCCGCAGCGCTCGGGCGACTTCGAACTGGAGGAGCGCGGCTGTTTGGCTAGCCATCGGCGTTCGCATTCGTGGCGGTGAGGCTGACGAACACGTCTTCGAGGCGACCGCGTGTCACTTCCAGACCGCTGACGGTCATCCCGGTCTGGTAGAGCGCGGCGACGGTGGCGTCGGGGTCGCCGGTGTCGAGCGCGACGGATGCGCCCTCTACACGCACAGCCCTGACGCCGGGCAGCCCGGCTAGTTCGGCTCCGTCGGGCGTGTCAGCCGCGAAGCTCACCGTTCCTGTTCCTGCGAGGCCCCGCAGTTCCGCAGGCGCAGCGTCGGCGACAATGCGTCCAGAGTTGATGACCAGGACCCGGTCGGCTGCCGCCTCCACCTCGTCGAGGTAGTGGGTGGCGAAGATCACCGTCTTGCCCGCGCTAGTCCAAGCGTCGATGTGGGACCAGAAGCTGCGGCGGGTCTCGACGTCCATGCCGACAGTCGGCTCGTCGAGGAAGATCAGGTCGGGATCACCCACGATGGCAAGCGCGAATCGGACTCGCTGGGCTTGGCCACCCGAGAGATGCTCGAGCCGGGTTCCGAGCAGTGACCCGATGCCCGCATACTCGGCCGCCGCGTCGATGGGCAGCGGCCGAGGATAGAGCCGACCGAAGAGGCGCAAGGCCTCACCCGCGGTTGCGCCCGCGGGAAGCCCACTCGATTGGAACATCGCCCCGACCCGACCCTCGGCCACCGTCTCGGCGGGCGGTTTGCCGAATACCAAGACACGCCCGGGCCGGGGGCGGCGGAGCCCGACCAGCACCGAAACCAGGGTGGTCTTGCCAGCGCCGTTGGGCCCTAACAGCGCGACGGTCTGGCCGACATCGGCGCGCAGTGTTACGTCGTCGATTGCTCGCACGGGACCGTAAGAGACCGACACGCCCTCGACGTCAATCGCAGGGTGGTTGTCGCTCGGAATAGGCGGCGCGGTCACTCTGTCTCCTCGGCGCTGGCGGGCTGATACAGCGCGGTCACACATCGATAGTTCCGGGCACTCGGATCGTCGGCATGAGACCACGCCCGTTCGACTGCCGCCGCGACGTCCTCCCACAACTGGGCCGCACCTTCCGGGGTGGTACGGACCATGCCACGGGACAACCGCAGCTCCGGACTCGCCGCACCGCCGTCTGCGTCCCCGGCCACCACGTCGTGCACTTCCCGCGCAGTCGCATTCAGCATCGCCCCAAAAAAGGCGGCGCGTTCGCCCGGCTCGGCACCCTCGAGCAACTCGCGGCCGAATCCGGCCGAGGTGGTGCGATAGACCTGTTCTGCGAACCGGCCCTTCACCTCGACCCCGGCCGCCTCGACCAGCCCGGCAGACTGCAGGATTCGCAAGTGGTAGTAGAGCCGGTTCGGCACAAGCCCCAGCCGCGCCGCCATCGCCTTCGCAGTCGCAGGCTCCTCCATCAGCGTCTCCACGATCCGCAACCGCGTCGGCTCGCCGATCGCGTGCCTCACAGAGGCGATCCCTTCATCACGCCCGACCACCGGAGCAGTGTGGCAGCCACACAAGAGTGTGTCAAACACACCTCCTCTGCCCGAGGGGCCTTTCGCCCCGTGCATCAACTCGGACCGTTGACACGGCATCGGAGCTATGTGAACATTTGCACAAGCACTTGTGAACGGATGCACAAGGGGGTTCCGAGTGGCTGAGGGGTCGGGGGTTGACCGGAGCCGGAACCTGTACCGGCTGTGGGGGTGTCGGGGATGAGCGCGCGGTGGGAGGTGTTCGCCCGTCTGGCGGCCGGTCATCGGGTGTCGTTGGATGACTACAGGGCCGACGGCGGCTTCCAAGGTTTGCAGGCGGCGCTGTCGATGGGCCCGGCCGCGACTGTCGAGGCGGTGCGGGCGTCGGGGTTGACGGGGCGGAGCGGCGGGACGGCCTTCCCGACGGGTGATAAGTGGTTGACCGTTCCCGAAGGTAGCCACCCCCGGTTCGTGGTCGTGAATGGCGACGAGAGCGAGCCCGGTCTGGCCAAGGACCGGGCGCTGATGGAACGCGATCCGTACTCGGTGGTGGAGGGAGCGTTGATCACCGCTGCCGCGGTCGGCGCGGCGTTCGTGGTCATCTATGTGCGCGGCGAGATGGCGGCGGCCTTCGAGGCCATCACCGCAGCGGTCAATGACGCTTATGCGCTCGGCTGGGCTGGTCGACACATCGGTGGCACCGATCGCTCGATCGACGTTGTCGCGCACGCGGGGGCGGGGGCCTATGTGGTGGGGGAGGAGACCGCACTGCTGGAGAGCCTTGAAGGCCAGCGCGGTATGCCGCGGATTCGGCCGCCCCATCCGACGGTGTCAGGTCTGTATGGCATGCCGACGGTGGTCAACAACGTCGAGACCGTTGCGACCCTGCCGTGGATCCTGCGCCATGGACCCGACGCATTCGCGGCGATGGGCGGCGGCCGCTCGCGGGGCACGCGACTCTTCTCGGTCTCGGGCGATGTGCAGTCGCCGGGTGTCTTCGAGGTCGAGTTGCACCGCACCACATTCCGCGATCTCATCTTCGACATCGCCGGCGGACTGCGCCTGGGCCGGCAACTGAAGGCCTTTCTGACGGGGGCCTCGTTCCCGTGGCTCTTCGAGGACCAGCTCGACGTTTCCCTCGACGTCGACGCCGTCGCGGCTCACGGCGCGCCCCTCGCTCCGGGCATCATCGTCATCGACGACCGCCGCTGCGCGGTGCGACTCGCGTGGCGTCTCGTGCGGTTCTATGCGCGGGAGAGCTGCGGCAAGTGCACGCCGTGCCGCGAGGGCACCGACTGGTTGGAGAAGGTGATGGCCCGTATAGAAACGGGCACGGGCCGGCCGGACGATCTGGCCCTGCTGGACAGCATCGGTGCCTCGATCAGCCCGCCGCCCTTCCCACGTCCGGCATGGCCATCACGCGGCCTCGACGCCGTCCCTTTCCCATATCGCCAAACCACGATCTGCGCGCTCGGCCCCGCTGCGGTCGCGCCGGTTGCGTCCTCGCTCACCCGCTTCCGCGACGAGTACGAGCGGCATATCGCCGGTGACAGCTGCCAGGCAGCGTGAACGGAGGTCGTAGACCGCCTTTCATTACCCGATCGGGTGATCGCCCGCCGGGCGGCACAACTACTGCGTCGTGCGCGGTCTCTACGACGACGCGCTGAGGCATGCGAGCCGAGCACGCGAACTCGGCGAGGGGATCCTGTTCGGCGTCTACGCCTCGATCCCGTGGAGCGCGCTGGCGCTGGCCCACGCGCGGCGCGGCCGCCTGGACGCCGCAGCAAGCCAGCTGCAACGGATGCGTGAGGAGGGGTTGGGCGGGTGGGTTGGCAGCACCGAGGTCGAGCCGCTGTCGGAACGTCGAAGTCCGTGGATCGCCGAGAACGAGATCGACGTCGAACTCGCCTACCGCGCCGGCGATCCTGACGTCTGGGCAATCGCGGACCGCGCCCTGCGCAGCCTGCGCACTCTCGGGATCGCCCCGCGCACCGCCTTAGGCCTCGTTCTCGCGGGCACGCTGGCCCTGGAAGCCGGTGACCGCGACACCGCCAGGGCCTTTTACGCGGAAGCGGAGGCGCTCACCCGTGGAGGGCACCTGTCGGTTCTGGGCGCGGCCTTGCTCGGTCAGGCCTATGCCGCCGTCCGTGAAGGCGAGCACGAGCAGGCGTGGCGGCTTGCGCATGAGGCCCTTGACGCCACGCACGTGACCACTCGCACGGGGGCGGCCACGGCGTTGGAGACTGTCGCCGGGCTGGCCGCAGACAGGGGGATGGCCGACCTCGGTGCCCGCCTCCTGGGCGCGGTCCAGCGGGTCGTCGACGAGATCGGTTACGTCCGGCTCCCCATCGAGGAGCGGCAGCGGTCGCAAGCGGTCGAGGCGGTCCGAGCCGAGCTGCGCGGTGGGGCCTACGACACTGCTCACGCCGAGGGGTTCGCCCTGTCACTCGATACCGCGGTCAGCCTCGCCCAGCGCGGCCGCGGCAGTCGCAGCCGCCCGGTCAGCGGCTGGGACAGCCTCACCCCCGCGGAGCTCGACGTTGCCCGGCTCGTGGCCGAAGGCCTCACCAACGCCGCAGCGGCCGAGCGCCTCTTCGTGAGCGTCAACACGGTGAAGGCCCACCTCACCCATGCCTACGCTTGGACTAGACGCGGGTGAGGTGGTCTTCACCGTGGCGACCGACATGAACGCACGCTGTGACATCGACCGCTCATGGGGCGCTTCCGTCGCCCGGCCCTAGCTCGCGGTGCCGTGGATGTCGACACAGTCATAGTCGCCGTATGGCGCGTCCTCCCGTGGAGCGAAGAAGGGTAGTGCCGACGTCTCCGTGCACCCTCCGCGGAAGGACTTGATCCGGTCGTCGTTTGCCTGACGGCACGCGGCCTTGTCGTCGGCCTCCTCGCAGGGGTTCCCGTGGTCGCGGATGCGGAGGTGGATCTCGGCGCCTTCGGGGTTGACGAGGCCCGGCCCGAGAGCCACGTCGGGCGGGGTGTCGAGCAGGGGATTTGCTTCACGAAAGCCACGAAGGCTGAGGTCGCTTCCTTCTGCCCAGCCCCCGGTGCCGTAGATCACCGAGAATCCGGTCGCGGGGTTGAGGTGGTCACGCTGACTGCAGCGCAACCTGTTGGTCTCGTCCGGGCCGCCTCGGCAGAACTCAGGGTGGTTGAAGGTCATCAGCCAGACCGTGTAGGCGTGCCCTGGCTCTAGCCTGTGCACGCCCTCGCAATCGCCCTCCACGCGGGTACGGACAGTGAAGGCGACGCCGGTGCTGAGGTTTTCGTAGGAGCCGCCCGCGCCCTTGATGGGGCATGAGAAGTTAACGAGGGCGCCGCCGGGGTCGACGTTCTTGTTCAGCGGATACACAGCCCCGCTCCAGTCGGCGGCCTTCTTCATCGAGTGAGCGTTGACCGGGAGCATCGTCGCGGCCAACATCACCATGGTCAGCACGGTCAGTGCCAGTTTCATCTTCGCGTTCATTGGGTTGCTCCTTCGGTTGTGAGTTCGGTTGCCCGCTCGGCACGAAGCGAGCGGAGGTCATCGGCGGCGTCGGCCGCATGGGTGAGAAGGGTGTGCACGGCATCAGCGTCGAGGTGCACGAACTCGACGGGCGACCGGGCCCTCACCGTTGCGGTGCGCACCGCGTCGGGCAGCACGGCCGACTCGCCGAACACCTGCCCTCGCTGCAATGTCGCGATTCGCCGGTCACCCACCGGCGCTCGCCTCGTGACGTCTACCTCTCCCCGTACCAGCACGTAGAGGTCTGTCGCGGCCTCGCCCTCGCGTAGCAGGACGGCGCCGGCGGGGCGGCGCACGACCCGGGAGTGGTTCGTCAGCTCCAGCAGGTCGTCCGCCGGTAGTCGGGGAAACGCGCTGGCGAGCCACTGGTGATAGGTGCGGCGCAGCTGCCAGCCGAAGGCCACGAAGAGCGGCACCGTCTCGACCACGTTGTAGAGGAAGTGGAGGTCTGGTCGGGTCACGGCGACGCCGCCGCCGAGACGTCCGCCCGCGGCGAGCAGGCCCGGGGTGCCCTCGGTGCCGGTGGAGAGGAAGATGGAGATGATGTAGGTGTGCTCGACCTGGTGCCAGCCGGCCGCCAGCAGCGTTACCCAGAGCCAAGGGTTGTTGCGGAAGCGGAGCATCAGAGCGACAAGCGCCACGAACACCCATGTGTTGAAGCCGAGGTGTACCCACTCGACATCGAGGGCGCCGACGACGCCACGCGCATCAGGACCTTGGTGTCCGAGTATGTGGATCTGGACCATCTGGGCGACGTGTTCGAGGAAGTGGCCTCCCTGGGTGATCACGAGCACGTAGAAGAGGGCGATCCAGCCGTAGTGCCGGTACATCCACGCCGTCTCGACGAACAGCACGGGCGCCCACACGGCTGCGGCGACCAAGGCGTAGGCCCACGTTGGCCACCCGCTCAGTACGCCGACTGCCAGGGCGACATACGACATGGCGACGGTGATCCAGAGGATGCGCCGGGGGACTCCTCGCAGGGTTATGAACCGTCTGGTCATCGCCAACTTCTCCCGTCGTTTCTCACAAGGCGAATAGTGCAGAAGTCGTACAACTTGCTTTCCGCCTCGAATCCGCCGTCAGAGCGGATTCGAGGCGGAAAGCAAGAGAAGGCGCGGTCATCTCGGCCGGGCGGTCACCGGCACGCGGGCGAACGTGCCGAGGTTGCGAGGCACCAGTCGCTCGGGCTCGCCGGCGCGCTCTAGCGTCGCCAGCCGTTCCGCGAGGCGACGAAACACAGCGTCGCCCTCGACGCGGGCGAGCATGGCTCCGAGACAGTGGTGCACGCCGCCCCCGAAGGCGACGTGGGGATTCGGCGTGCGGCCGATGTCGAGTCCTTCCGGATCGGCGAAGACGTCAGGGTCGTGGTTGGCCGATTGCAACATGAGGGCGAGCACCCGCCATTCCTTGACGGTGGTGGCGCCGATGTCGATGGGCTCGGTCGTCACGACCAGCACGAACGGCACCGGCCCGTCGTGGCGCAGGAACTCCTCCACCGCGGTCGTCGACAGCGAAGGATCGGCCCACAAGCGAGCCTGCTGATCCGGAAACGAGAGCAGGGCGTTGCAGCCTGATGCGATGAGGTGCTTGGTCGTCTCGAAGCCCGCGACGAAGAGCAGAACCGCGTTGTCGACGATCTCGTCGTGCGTCAGCGCGTCGTCGCCGTCTTCGGCGGCGAGCATCCGCTGCAGCAGGTCACCGTCGGGATCGGGCTGGCGCTCGGCGAGCACCGCGCTCAGGTACTCACGCATCCACATCATGGCGGCGTCCGCGGCGTCCTGGTCGCCCCGACCGAGGGCACCGGCCTGGGTTCGGACCTCGTCGCGGTCGACGATCTCGATGCCGAGCAGCTCACAGATCACCTGGGAGGGAAGGGGGTAGGCGAGTTGGTCGACGACGTCGAACGGCGCCCCGTCGAGCAGCGGCTCGAGGAGCCCATCGGTGATGTCGGTTATGTGATCGCGTAGCTTCCGCACGAGTGGCGCGCTGAACGCTTTTCCCATCAGCGTGCGCAGCCGGGTGTGGTCGGAGCCGTCGCGGTTGATGAGAATGCGCTCGCGGAAGTCGGATACGGCGCCGGGGCCGGTCCCGACCTCGATGAAGGCGCGGGGCATGTGGTGGGCGAGGCGGCGGTCACGCAGAAGCGGCGCCACATCGGCGTGGCGACAAACCACCCACACCCCCGGCCCGCCCTTGATCACCCGGCCCGACTCCCGCCACTCGCGGTAGAGCGAGTAGCGGTCGTCGACCTCCCCGAAGGTCAGAAGGTCGAACTCCGGCAGCGTGATTCCCGTCGCGGTACTGGTGTCAGTCACGCCTCGGAGCATGCGCCTGTCCGCATCCGAGAACATCGCCTGAAGGTCGTATATCGCGCGGCGACCGAGGTCGTATGTCCGATGTCACATCGCCGCTGAGCACCGAACTTGAGGCAATAACGATCGGAATCCGATCGTTATTGCCTCAAGTTCGGGCCGAGGACGTCGGCGTCCTCGACCTTGCCGCCGAAGAGGCGACCGGCGAGACCGGACGGCTGGTCCGGTGCGCCCGGGGTGCGGGGTCCGCCGCTCAGGCGGCGTGCCTCGCGGAGGAGGTGGCGGAGGTTGGCGCGGGCGTGCTCTTCGGGCACGTCGAGGCGGGTGAGCGCGAGCGCGCCGAGCGTCAGGAAGCCGCCGGAGATCAGCCAGATCGTGCGGTAGTCGCCCACGAGGTCGACAAGGCCCGCGCTGAGGAAGCCGGCGAGGGTGCTGCCGAGCACCATCGGGCCCAGCACCATTCCGACGCTCTCACCGAGGTTGTCGGCTCGGGGGATGACCTTCAGCACCAGCGGGATGACGGACAGGATCGCGGCAGTCGCGAGGGGGACGGTGACGATCGCCGCGGTCACGAACATCCATAGCTCGGTGACGAACCAGTGGCCGAAGGTGACGGCGGCGCCGAAGCCACACGCCGCGACTGTCAGAAGACGAGGATGGGCGCGCTGGCCGAGCCAGAGCCCGATCGGCACCGCGAGGACCGTTCCGATCGTGGTGGCGACCGAGGCGTCGACGAGCTCGGCTCCACCAATGCCCATGTGGCGGTTAGCCCATACCGGCAGGAGGCGGCCGGTTGCGGCGCCCGCGCCGATCAGGAGGGCGCCGGTGGCGATCAGGATCTTGGCGTTGGGTGCTGCGAGCACGTCACGGATCTCGTCCCGCCACGACGTGTCGCGTGCCAGCCGGGCGGCGGTGCGTGACGCCGGCGCTTCTCGGATGAACACCGCGACAACGATCGCGGCCACGAACAGGCCGGCGGCGGCGAGCCGGAAGGTCAGGTTCCACGTCGACGGATCGTCCTGATCCCAGGTGAATCGGATGACAGCGAGGATGGCGGCGCTCGGCAGAAGGCTCGTGACGAACACCGACGCCAGCGCCAGCGCCCAACGGCTGCGGCCGAAGATGTCGGGAACAGAGGTGAAGCGGGCAAGCCAGTTGAACACCGCCGCCTGCCGGGCGACGAGTACCGCGAGGGCAAGGGCCCAGTAGCTCTGCACCAACGTCATCGCCCATACCGCCGCCCCCATGGTGACGAGTCCGCCGACCATGTAGGGGACCCGCCGGCCCAGGTTGGCGGTGGTGCGGTCGGAGAGGCGGCCGGCCACCGGATAGGTGATCGCGGCAATCACGCGGTGGGCGCTGAGCGCGAAGAAGATCGCGAGAGCCGAGCTGGCCCGGCTCGCCACGAGCAGACTGAGGTAGTTGCCCATGACGCTGCTGTACGGGCGCGACCCCATCCGGGCGACGATCAGCCCCGCGAAGCTGGCGCGCCGGTGGTCTCCCTTGGGGCCGGCCGTGGGCTCGGCCGACGCCGTTTCGGAAACCATGACCCCCCATTTTGACGTCCCCTCGCGCCGATCCACTCGAACTTGAGGCAATAACGCACGGAATCCGTGCGTCATTGCCTCAGGTTCGGCCGCGGGGCGGTTGCGGGTGTATACGGGTGAGTATACACTCCGGGGATTCCGAGTACGGAGGCTCTGGTATGACGACCAAGCAGGTCATCTTCACCGAGGAAGAGCTCCTCGCCAACCACAGGACGGCCGAACCGTTGCGCGCGGGCGGGGTTCAATGCCACGGCGGCTTCGACGAAGACGGCAACTACTTCTCTCCTCGCACCCTGCACCGCGTGCCCGCGATCGAAGCGTGGCAGGAGCTGCACAAGGAGGACTTCGGGACCGAGATCCTCGACATCCCGCTGGAGACCTGGCCGGCCCACTTCCCCAACCTCGAGCAGGCCCGCTTCTTGATCTCGTCAGGAGTGCGCGAACCGCTGATCGCGACGCTCACCCGCATCGGCACGGTCGAGGGCTTCGGGGCGAACATCCGCCACCTCTCGCCCACCGACATGCAGCGGCACTTCGACGAGTCGATAGCGGGTACCGCCACCGACCACCTCGGCAGAGGCCTGTTCGAGGCCCACGGTCGGGATGAGGCCGGGTTCGAGGAGGAGGCCGGACACCAGGACATGTGGTTCGCCGCACGCGACATCGCCTTCGAGAACCCGACCGCCAACATCGACGTCGACGCCATGCTCGCACGCATGGGCTTCGGCCAGAACCGAGGTCGGGGAGGCGGCGGCGTGGCCGAGCGCACCCTGCCCGACGACATCGACCCGAACCTCGAGATGATCGCGGCGCTCATGATTCGCGTGCTGCTCATCGAGATCCAGGCCTTCCACACGTTCGCGTGGGCCGAGCAATGGCTGTCCGATGACGACCTGGTCGCCGGCGACGGCGAGGCCGCCAAGATCGTGCGCTACATCCGCGCCGACGAGTCGCCCCATGTCGGCTACCTCAAGACCGCGCTCACCGAGATGCGTGACCGCACCTGGATCGGAACCTCCGGCAAGAAGTACGCGGGCACCGACATGATCGGCCGTCTGTGGGACAAGGCCCTCGACCAGTCGCTCGGCGCGGGCCGCCGCCAGAACGTCCATGCCGTCTTCGGCGAGGTCGATCACTGGTGCACCCAGCGTCCCAACGGCCGAGAGCTCATCGAGCAGTTCCGGGCCCTCGGCGACGAGACCGTGTACGACGACGACGTCGACCAATCTGGTGGCGCTGATACCAGCGCCGCCGCCGACAAGCCTGTCACCTACTGAGCAGGGGAGAACGAGACTGCAATGAAGTTCGGCATCTTCTACGAACACCAACTGCCCCGCCCGTGGGAGGAGGACAGCGAGCTCCAGCTCATCCAGAACGCGCTGGAGCAGGTCGAGCTGGCCGACCGGCTCGGCTTCGACGTCGTCTGGGAGGTCGAGCACCACTTCCTCGAGGAGTACTCGCACTCGAGCGCGCCCGAGGTCTTCCTCGCGGCCTGCGGCGCGCGGACCCAGAACATCCGTCTAGGTCACGGCATCGTCCAGACGCCGCCTCCCTTCAACCACCCCGCGCGGGTGGCGGAACGCATCGCGATGCTCGACCTCGTCTCGAACGGTCGCGTCGAGTTCGGTACCGGCGAGTCGTCGTCGGAGGCCGAGCTCGGTGGCTTCAACATCGATGCGACGCTCAAGCGGGAGATGTGGCAGG
>CAZWDB010000128.1:0-11917 GCA_964632885.1 uncultured Acidimicrobiales bacterium
CCATCGGCGCCGACGTCTGGGTGTACGGCACCATCCCAGAGGGCTGACGTCGGCCGCGTCGGTCTTCTCGCAGTGTGCGGACGTGCACTGCCTGACTCTTACCGGGTCACCGTGGTTGGCAACACGGCGTGCTCGCGGCTCTCGAACCAGTGTCCGGCTCGACCACGGGCCGGTCATCTACGCCCTCTGGACTCTCAGAACGAAGCGTTTGCGGGCAGCGTTCACTGCCGGTCGAGTGGTGCCGCCGCTCGACTGCCGGCATAGGCCGGCGCGCGGAGGCGGTTCAGCACACCCGAAGGAGTGAGTGCGGGCCCGGTGTTCCAAGGATCGAATCGCAGCCCAGCGTCGGCGGCCAGCACCGAGGTGAGCGTCACCGTCGCTGCTGGCTCCCACGCGCCTAGCGGCCGAGCGATGCGGATCTCGACACGAAGCGGTGTCGCGTCCTCGGCGCTGGCCAGCGTGGGAATGGTCAGTGGGTCGCATCGGAAGACGCGTCGCTGCCCAGTCGGCGTCTTGTAGGGCAACACGGTCGAGTAGCCCGACCACGACAAGTACGGCACAGGCACGATCAGGTGCCGGAGCGCCGGTCGTCGGCCGGAGGCGGTGAAGAGCAGGTCCTGGTGGAGGCCAGGGCCGCGGGCGTCGACGAACCTCACGGCCACGCCGTTGAAGTCCGGAAGGGGGTGTGGCAGGCCGGCCCCTCGCGAAAGCCGTGCCTCGACGACCAGTTCCCGTACTTGGGCCAAGCTCCGGCCCGCGTCGTGCAGAACCGCCTCACCGGTGAAGCCGATCCCCTTCGGGTGTAACCCGCGACGATTCCGCAGCGCCGCCACACTCCCGAACATCCCGGCGGCGGCCCGCTCCACCACCACTGGCAGCGGACGGCGCGGTGGCCGAGCCTCAGTCCTCGGCATGCTCACGTGTTTCGACAGCGACATGCGGGTGATGAGCTGCGGGGGGCCGGAACTCGTGTCCGAGGAGGCCGCGTGAGCGACGGCGCTCCTTCATCTCTGCCTCATAGACGTGGCGGCGGCCGCCGACGAGCTCGTTGCGAATCCGCCTCTCGATAGTACGGATCGGCTCGTAGTAGACGTCCTCGAACTCCTCGACGACCTGGAACGTCCATCGACCGTCGAGCACGTTCCGCCCAACAACTTCCGCGTCGACCACGTCGGCCAGCTCCGCGCGGCCGGCCTTGCGTAGCATCTCAACCGCCTCCGACATCTGGAGGTCGAGATGCCCGAGCATCTGGTGGAAGTCGTAGAGCCGGCCACGTGCGCGCTCCAACCACTCGAACGCCTCACTCACCTTCCCCACAGCGGCGACCGTCGCGTCTCTTGCGTCCTCAGACCGAACATCCGTCGCGTCGGCCGCCGGGTCACGCGAATGTTCGGACCTCGGTCCATCCCTCCCGGTCAACGGAGGCCTCCGGTCCTCATCTCGTTCATGACCCGCTCCTTTCGCATCGTCGTCGACGCGCCATTACCCACCATCGCCCGCAGAGAACCGGCCCGCTAGGTGGCTTACCCATGAAGGGCGAGGAGTGCTCCCGGCAATATCGCCGGCCAGGTCGTCGACAAGGTGCTGGACCCGATCCTCCCGAAGCTGATCGAGAAGATCTACGGCGTCAAGGCGCCGGCCACGCCCAGGAACGACCTCTTCGAGATCTTCCTGACCGGCATCTGCAAGGAGTGCACCGGGCCGGACGGCGAGGTGGCGATCCCGATCGACCTCAACTCCCAGCAGCTCAACGCTGACGGGCTCAAGGGTGACGAATTCGTGCCCGCCGAGGAGCTCCGCTTGAACATGAGCATCGCCCCGACCGCCGAGCCCAACCGCCTCGGCGTGCTCGCCGAGGACCTGGCCGGCTTCCCCAACGGCCGGCGACTCGGGGACGACGTCGTCGACATCGCCATCCAGGCGGTGGAGGGCGCTGCTCAGTCAGGTGAGCTGGTCGAGGCCCTGGCCGCCGGTGACGCCGTCAACTCGAACGACGCCAGCTTCGGCTCGAGCTTCCCGTACCTGGCGCTCCCGCACGGTGACGCCGTTAACCGCAGCTCCGGTGGTGGGTCTGCCGCAGCCGCCGCTGCGGGCGGTGGCGACTCCGCCCGCGGCGCCGAGCCGAACTTCGCTCCGACGGGCGCCGTCGGTGCCGGCTTTGGTGGGCTCGCCGACGGGGAATCGCTCCCCGCCGTTCCCCTCGCCATCGCCCTCGCCGGCTTGGTCTTTGTCGGCGCCGGGGCCCTTGTCCTTAGGCGCGAGCGCGCCAAGGCGTGAGCCGGGGTCGACCCGGGGGCCGGTCCGCCTCGGCGGCCGGCCCCTGGGCGATCGGTGCGGCGCTCGCCATGGGCTCGCTCGCATCGGTCGCCGTCGTCCGCCGTCTCGCCAGTCAGCCGATCGAGGGCGTCGACATGTCGCAGACACCAGAGGCACCGCAAACAGAGGAAAGCGCGACTGCTTCCGACGAGCCCCCGCAGGCTCGTCGCAGGCGAGGCGAGCGTTGGGGCGCCGTCGCCGTTGTGATCGCGCTGGTGGTGACCGCCACGAGCGCGGCGTCGCTGATCGCAGAAGCGGCCGGCGAGCGCGTGGCGATCGGTGAGCTCCCGGTGCCAGAGGGGGCAACCGCTGCCGCGGTGTTCAATCCCGGTCCGGCGACGGTGTTCCTCGCCCTACCCACGATCGGCGTGGAGTCCGAGCTGGAGGACTTGCGGCTGGCCGCCGACGGCACGCTGAACGTCCCACGTGATGCAGCTCGCGCGGGATGGTGGTCGCAGGGCGTCGCGCCGGGGGACCCCGGTCCGGCCGACTCCTGACCCCGGTGTTGCATCACCACCGGTCGATCTGGCGTCGCCCGCTCTCTCCGGTGCCACCACCCCCCAGCAGATCGCTGCGCTGCGGGTCCGCGTCGAACGGCTGCCGCCGACGGGTCGGCATGGGCGGCGCTCGGTCTCGCCTACGTCGAGTGGGCACGTGTCACAGGAGACCCGCGGCACTACGGCACCGCCGAAGCCGCTCTCCGGCGCTCCGTCGAGGTCGTCCCAGAGGACAACTTCGCCGCCGCCGCAGGAGAGGCGGCGCTCGCCGCCGCCCGGCACGACTTCGACACCGCCCACCGGCGAGCGCGGGCGGGCCTGGAGATCAACGGCAGCAACCCGATCCTGCTCGGCGCGCTCGCCGACGCCGCCATCCAGCTCGGCCGGTACGAGGATGCGTACGAGGCTACGCAGCGGATGGTCGACGTCCGCCCCGACACCGCCTCGCTCGCCCGCGTCTCCTACACGTGGGAGCTCCGTGGGGAGACAGCGCTGGCTCGCCGTTACATGGCGCGTGCGCTCGACGCCTCGCCGTCCGCCTCCGCCCGCGCCTTCGCGCACCACCACCTCGGCGAGCTCACCTTCGACAGTGGCGACCCGGCGGCGGCGCTCGACCACCACAGGCGCGCCATCGACGCCGACCCCCGCTACCGCGCCGCCCTCAAGGGCCGGGCGCGAGCGCACGCCGCTCTTGGTGACGTCGATTCGGCGATCGCCGACTACGAAGCGGTCATCGAGAGCACGCCGCTCCCCGCCTATCTCCTCGAGTACGGCGAGCTGCTCGAGTCGCTCGGACGTAACGCCGAGGCGGCCGAAGTCTACGCGCTGTTCGAGGCGACGCAACGGCTGTTCTCCGCCGCCGGCGTCGCGCCGGACGTGGACGCGATCCTCTACGAAGCGGACCACAGGAGCGCGGCGAATGCCGTGTCGCTGGCCGAGGCGGCGATCGCCGAGCGGCCGTTCGTGGAGATGCAGGACGCCTATGCCTGGGCGCTGCATCGCGCCGGCCGCAGTGACGAGGCGCTCAAGTGGTCGGACCGGGCGCGATCGCTCGGGACGCGACGCGCGCTCTGGATGTTCCATGCCGGCATGATCCGCGGCGCGCTGGGCGACATCCAGGGGGCTCGCCGCGACCTGGAGCTTGCACTCGAGATCAACCCGTTCTTCCACCCGATCCACGCCGCCCGAGCGAGGGCGGAGCTCGCGGCGGTGGCGACGCGGTGATGGAGCGACCCGTCGACATCACCCTCCTCGTGCTCGGGCAATGGCCTGCTCCACGGCGGGCTGCCTGTCCTCATCGCTGCGCTCCGCCTCGGCCTCGGCGCCCTCTTGGCTATTCCCCTCGGAGGATGACGTCATGAGGACCGCCGCCCGGCTCGCGCTCGTAACCGTCGTCTCGACCGCCGTGATGGTCGTCGTCGTACGGCCCGCCGGTGCCCACCCGCTCGGCAACTTCACGACGAACGTCTACGCCGGCCTCGTCGTCGCACCGGACGCCGTGACCGTCGACTACGTGCTCGACCTCGCCGAGATCCCGGCGCTCCGCGCCCGGGGAGTAATCGACGCGGACGACGACGGCGAGGTCTCCGACCGTGAGTCGTCCGCCTGGAGGGCGAAGGAGTGCGAACGGATCGCCCCGCTGCTCGACGTGCGCGTAGGCGGCTCTCGGACGCGCCTGGGCGTCGGCCGCTCCTCGCTGGCGTTCCCGCCGGGGCAGGCCGGGCTCTCGACACTTCGTCTCGAGTGCCGCCTCGAGACGGCCATCGAGGGCGCGCTACGCCCGGATGGGACGGAGATCTCGTTCGTCGACCGGACGTTCGCGGACCGAATCGGCTGGCGGGAGGTGACCGCGGCTGGCGACGGCGCGACGCTCTCGCGATCCGACGTGCCGTTGGAGAGCATCTCGGGGAGGCTCACGAGCTACCCGGGGGACGAGCTGTCGTCGCCGAGGGAGAAGCGGAGCGCCAGCATCGAGGCGCGGCTGGGCGGCCCCCGCCTCGTCGAGGACGAAGCGGTGCCGCTGGTGGAGCTGCCGGGGATCGGCGGCGAGGTCGACGCGTTGACCGCGCTCGTCAACGACCGTCGCATCACGCTGCCGTTCGCTGCCGTGGCGTTGCTCGTGGCGATCGTCCTGGGCGCGATGCACGCGATCGCGCCCGGTCACGGCAACTCCCGGGTGCGCTCCACCGCCTCGCGCCCAACGGACATTGGGTACGGCCGCTTTTCGGGCGAAGTGGCGCTTTTACCGATAGTGCCGTCGGCCTGCGCTGCGGGCACGCATCCAATCGACCGAGAATGTGCACCGGAGCGGCTAGTCGCTACCGCGGTCGGACGCTTCGTGATCGATGCTACGGGGTGGGTATGGCTAGGCGATGGCCCACCCTGTGGTGCTCGTCGTCGATCACGATCCCGCGGTGCGGCGCCTCGTCCGGACGAGCCTCAAGCTCGAAGGCGTCGACGTCATCGAAGCGGGATCCATCGCACAGGCACGAACGGTCACCGAGCAGGTGGATGCTGTCGTCGTCGACCGCGAGCTTGCGAACGCCGATGGTCTGGACGTTTTCGCAGAGTTCCGGGATAAGTTCGGCAACGCTCGCATCGTGCTCCATTCGAACCGCGATGTGCCCGACGAGCTCCCGTCGGTCACGAAGGGCGACGTAGATGCGCTCCTCCAGGCCCTCGGGCTCGACACCATAGCGCTTCGGGCCGAGGAGGCGACGGACTCGGCCCGCCCTATTTCGGACGGGATCGTCGAAGCATGGCTCGAGCTGTGCCGGTGGGACCCGGAGCAGCCGCCCAACAGCCAGCCCCCGCTTGCCGGGTCGGTCGTGGACGCGGTGATCGCCGCACTCGAACGGCCCCAGCCGATCGGCTGGGGCGTGGATCCCGCTCTCGAGTCGCTCGCCGAGGCCTACATGCTGAACGCCCCGGAGGTCGACGTTGCCGTGTCGCAGCTGGTTTGCATGCGGGAGGCGTTCGAACGGTGCGTGGTGGAGCGCGTCCCGCGCGACCAACTCGACGTGGCACGCCGATTGACCATGATCGTGCAGCGCCTGACGACGGTCGTCGTCCGCGCCGGCGTCCAGAAGCTCCAGGTCCAGGCGTTCACCGATCCGCTCACCGGCCTTCTGAACCGGCGCGCGTTTGATGCCGACCTGACTCGTGAGACGGCGAGGGCGACCCGCCACGATCGGCCCCTCACGGTGGTTGCCATCGACGCCGACGGGCTCAAGGCGGTCAACGACGTCGCGGGCCATGCCGAGGGCGACCGCCTCCTCCAACGGCTGGGAAGCGTGCTGACGTCGACGCTTCGAGCTGAGGACCGCGCGTACCGGATCGGGGGTGATGAGTTCGCGCTCATCCTGCCGGACACCGTTGTCACGGACCCGAGCTTTCTCAGCAGCCGGCTGGCCGACCAGGGCGCGCCCGCCTGCTCTATCGGTGTCGCGACCTGTCCACCGGATCCCATCGACGAGCTGGTGACGCGCGCGGACAGGCGTCTCTACGAGGGTCGCTGTCGTCGAGCCACCTTCACCGACCGCGGCTCGGGCTCGGGCTGACCGGGCGGGGACGACGGGTGCGACAACACAGGGCGCACCGAGCGGTCGCGTTCACGTCACCTTCACCGCACCGCGTGGAACGAGATCTAAGTTCGCTCTGTCCGGCGGGCGCACGTGGCGAGGGGCGGTGGGCGGGAGCGGTTCGACCGTCGGCCAGCTGAACCCGGATCACCGTCACGCGTACCCCGTCCTGCCGCTGCCGAACGCTTTGCAGCTCTGCGGGACGGTCGAGCATCTGCTCGACCATCGCTACGAAGTCCTCTGTCCCTTGAGCCACGGTAACGAGCCCGTGTTGACCGATTCGTTGACCGGCGCGTGGCACGCTCCGACCGAGAACTCACAGTGGGGAGAGGAGGCATGCCTTTGGCGCGGGATGGACAAGCCTTGTTGATGCTGCGGCGAGGAACTCGCCGGCGAGAACGGCACATGTGCTTGAGGTACAAGTCCCCCCTCCGACACGCCTTTGTGGGTCCCAGCCCAAGATGTGGACGAGGTTTTGGGCTGTGACCCACACCGTCGGCTTCGGAGGCCAGGGCGGGCGCGCGCGGTCGCCGGTCCGGCTTGGCTAGGTGATGTCGCCATGGCGGAGTCTTCGAGGCATCACAAGTGCTCGGTCACCGAGTCGTTGCCACCATCCGCTCGACGAACGAGCGCTCACTCGCAGTAGCCCCGAAGATCGTTCTTCGCGGCACCGACGAAACCGTTGAAGACGAACGGGGCACGAAGCTCGTCTTCCGATGGCCGTAGAGGATGCTGGCAGGAACCAGCGTCCCTTGCGCTCGCTTACCGGGCCGCCCCGAGCTGGCTCCGACCTCCTGATCTGCAGGCCTTCCGGTCACAGCTCGAGGGCGCGTTGTCCCGGTACGAGGCGGTAGAAGCGGCGGGGTCCGACCTTGACGGTGGCCGGTGCTGCGATGAGGCGGTCGATCGAATCAACTCGCTCGCCGTCGATTGACACTCCGCCACCTGCGATCAATCGTCGTGCTGCCGACTTCGATGAGGCAGCTCCCACCTCTACCAGCAGTTCGACGAGTGCGACCGGCTGAGCGGCAACGACGTGCGGTATGTGGTCTGGCTCATGCCTGAGTTGGTGGACCCGCTCGAAGTGCTGGCTGGCGAGGGCGGCGGCCTCGGTGCCGTGGTACATCTCGACGAGGTGCTGCGCCAAACGCTTTTTGGCCTCCATGGGGTGAAGCTCACCTGCTTCCACCGCCCGTCGGAAGTCATCGATCTCGTTCGGGTTCCAGTCGGTGACCAGGCCCGCCCACTGGAGCATGGTCTGGTCCGAGATGCGCCGACATCGAACAGGTGTGCGATCACCACCGTGAGGTCAGTCTGCGCCTCGAGTGTTGGTGTTCGGCCCGCGAACAGGCTCGTGTCAAACATGTGTCAATCATGGCCTCGCGACCTCTCGGCGGTTCGAGCGATCCGGCGTCGTCGGCGATGTTGATTCGAGCGGCGCAACGTACCGTTTGAGGAGAGAGCGAGCGAACGCATCGCGGTTCTCTGATGCACGCCGTAAGCCACGTGATACGTCAGTGCGCTATTGCCGCCGCCGCCGTTGGTCGCAGTGGTTGCCATAGGTGATCCTCTACTCGTCTACGAGCCGGGCGGACGCCGCCTACCGGTTGTCGTCGGTGTCGCCGGCGTCGGCTTCGGGATGCAGGGCGGCGAGGTCGCGGAGCCGGGCGAGTACGGCTTCGAGCGCGGCGAGGGCTTCGCCGTCTCGTAGGCGGTACTAGCCCATGCGCCCTTCGCGCCGGCGGTGCACCAGACCGGCGGTGCGGAGCAGGCGAAGCGCGTAGCTGACGGAGTCCTCGGATGCGTCCAGGGCGAGGGCGATGTCACCGACGCACATCTCGTCGGTGGCGAGGAGCGCAGAGAGGATCCGCACGCGGAGCGGGTCGACGAGCAGGCTCAGTGACGCGCCGATGAGCTGCGCCTCGGCGTCGGGGATGGCCTCGGCTCGTGCCGCCGTGACGCGTTCGGGGTCGATCGGATGGCCATGGTCGGTCACGTCATCCGTTTATCCGGACGGTCGTGCGGATAAACGGTCCGACGACCACGTTCAGAGGAGGATGCCATGACCGTCGCTACCGACATGCTGCGCACCACACCGAGCGAGATCGGCTTCGATCGTGATGCGCTCGCTGCGTGCATCGATGCCTGCTTCGAGTGCGCCCAGGCCTGCACCGCGTGTGCCGATGCGTGCCTCGGAGATGAGATGGTGGCCGAGCTGCGGCGTTGCATCACCATCGATCTGAACTGTGCGGACATCTGTGATGCGACCGGGCGTGTGCTGTCCCGCCAGACCGGCTACGACCCCGAGGTCACTCGTGCCGCGCTGACGGCGTGCCGGGACGCGTGCCGACGCTGCGCCGAGGAGTGCCAGCGCCACGCCGAGACGCACGAGCACTGCCGCATCTGCGCCGAGGCATGCCGCCGTTGCGAGGAGGCCTGCGACCGCCTCCTCGCCGCGTGAGGTGGCGGCAATGAGCGACCAGCACGACGGCGACGCGCAGGGGAAAGACCACCAGGACCATCAGCGGATGGAGCGCAAGCAGTACCTGCGGTTCGGGGCGATGATCGCCACCTCGACCGCGGTGATGTTCCTGCTGACCTACACGAACACCTACGCGTGGGACCACGTCCGGTGGAGCGAGGAGCGGGTGTACATGGCGCTGCTGATGGGCGGCGCCATGGGCGTGGTGATGCTCAGCTTCATGTGGAGCATGCACAAGAACGTCAAGGTGAACGTCGCGATCTACGCCGGTGCGTTCGTGCTCATGGGCGTCGCGCTGTGGCTGTCACGCTCACAGCAGTTCGTGGACGACCGGGAGTACATGAAGGGCATGATCCCGCATCACTCGATCGCCATCCTGACCAGCGAGCACGCCGACATCGACGACGTGCGTGTCTGTGAGCTCGCCAACGAGATCATCAAGGCGCAGCGCGAGGAGATCGCCGAGATGGACTGGCTGATCGACGACATCGCCGAGAACGGCGAGGCCACCACCCGAGCCGAAGCCGAGGCGCGCTCGGCGCCGACCTTCACGAGTGAGAACGTCCGCGAATCGTGCTGATGTCCCAGCAGCACGCGACCCGAGTGAGAGGGAGTCACCCATGGCCTTGAAGCGATACGTGATCGAACGCGAGATTCCGAGCGTGGGAAGTTCGTCGGAACAGGACTTGTCCGGCGCGGCGGCAACGTCGAACGCTGCGCTGGCGAAGCTTGCTCCCCGCGTGCAGTGGGAGCACAGCTACGTCGCCGGCGACAAGACCTTCTGCATCTACCTCGCCGAGGACGAGGAGGCGATCCGCGAGCACGCCGAGATCTCCGGGTTCCCTGCGAGCCTCATCACCGAGGTGAAGGCCGTCATCGACCCCACCACGGAGCGCTAGTAGCCGGGCGCTTCAAGCTGACGGGCACCGATTTCGGGCGCTGGAGTCCCCCCGTAGTGGGTCCAACCGTGGAGGCTGGACAGCACTCACAACGGATCGAGCTTGGCTGCGGTCGCGTACTCGGCCGCGAACGTGCAGCGGTAGTAGGTGCGGCCGTTGGCTATGACGCCCTGGAGGTTGCGCCCGCAGAGCCCGCAGTGCAGCCGTCCTCGTAGGAGGTAGTGGCGGTTCTGCCTTGGGGCCGCTCGCGACCCACATCCGCCCGCGCGCGTGGTGAGCCGGGCCTGTGCAGCGTTGAATGTGTCCTTCGAGACCAGCGCCTCATGGGCGGCTCTGCGGACATGCGGGTTCGCTCGCCCTTGGACATCCCCCCGAAGAGGGTCATCACCAGATCGTGGTCCTCGGAGCCCGGGTCGATGGCGCCGCCGACCTCGGGCACCCACAGCGCGACGCCGTAGTGGGTGAATACGGGAACGTGAGACCGAACTGGTTCCCGTAGAAGGCGCGTTGCGGCTCGCCGATCACGACGGCGTCGAAGCCGCGGTCAGGTTGTGTGAGGGCGGTGAGGAGGCGGGCAGCTTCGGGCCTACGCTTCCATGGGAGCGACAGGCTCTGGCCGATGTCGAAGTACTCCGCGACAACGGCGCCGCCGCCGGGCTCGATCAGGTGGAGGCTCCGGTGGAGCTGCCACTGCTTGGACGACGCCGGGTCCTGCTGGTCCTCGGTGCTCACGCGGCCGTAGAACGCGAAGCGGCTCATGAATGCGAACCTACGCCGCCTCGTCCGGCCGACGGGGTGATCTCCCCGCGCACCGGTGCCGCCGGACGTCGCGCACGATCGCGAGGAGCACTGCCGCGGCGCGGGGGCTGATGCTCGGCGGACCCGGGCGGTCGGCGGTCGTGCGCGTGCAGAGCTGGGCCCGTTGCGGTCGAGATTCGTGGGGTGTCATGGTGCAGATGAATGGTCGGCGTCTACGACTTGGCGTCCTGACCATGCTCGCCGCCTCCCCAGAGCTCACCCCCTGGGTCGTTTTGAGCAGCTGACGACGGGTAGGGACGCCGGAAACTTCCCGGGTGGAACCCCCGACGGACAGGAGATGCTCCCATGAATATCGTCGAACTGCTGAAGAAGGACCACCGCGAAGTCGACGAATTGTTCCGGCGGTTTCAAATCGCCGAGGTCCCGGAGTCACTCGACGAGATTGCCAAGGACATCGTGCACGAGCTGTCGGTTCACGCAGCAGTCGAGGAGCAGTTCGTCTATCCGCTGGTGCGCGCCCGGCTCGACGAGGAGGGCGACCTGGCCGACCACTCCATCGAGGAGCATGCCGAGGTCAAGGAGCTACTCACCGAAATCGAACGACTCAAGGCAGGATCCGCAGAGCACACCGAGACGATGATGAAGGTCATAGAATCGGTCCGCCACCACGTGGCGGAGGAGGAGAACGAAATCCTCCCGAAGCTCCAAGCGAAGTGTGACGCCGACACTCTTGAGAAAATCGGCGGCGTGGTCGACAAGGCCAAGAGTGTGGTGCCAACCCATCCGCATCCGCTGGTCCCCGGTACCGCCGCCGCGCAACTGGTCGCGGGACCGTGGGCCGCCATCATCGACAAGACTCGCGATCTCGTGAGCGGCTGAACGGCCGATGGTCGCTGACCGTTTGGGCGCATCGTGGCTTGACGCCGGCCTGGTGCTCGTGTCGACCATCGCGATCTTCGCGGTTGTCATCGCCTATGTGCGGATGCTCGGGCTCCGAAGCTTCTCGAAGATGTCGAGCTTCGACTTCGCGATGACCATCGCCGTCGGCACGGTTATCGGCTCGGTGGCGGTTAGCCCTTCGGTCACCCTCATCAACGGCGCCGTCGCTCTAGGCGCGCTCTTCCTCCTGCAATACGGGATCGCACGAGCCCGGCGGCGAGAGGCCGCCGAGAAGCTCGTCGACAACACCCCTCGTCTGCTCATGATCGAAGACCGGTTCATCGAGGAAAACCTGCAGGCCGCGCGTGTCACCCGGCGGGACGTGTTCGCCAAGCTTCGGTCGCACAATGTCCTCGATCTGACGTCGGTGCGCGCCGTCGTGCTCGAGACCACCGGCGAGATCAGCGTCCTCCACGGTCAGAAGGACCTCGACCCAGAGCTGCT
>CAZWDB010000129.1:0-11906 GCA_964632885.1 uncultured Acidimicrobiales bacterium
ACAAACAACGAGGGAGGCGACGAGTGCTTCTGGC
Organism: uncultured Acidimicrobiales bacterium; assembly: GCA_964632885.1. Classification (GTDB taxonomy): domain Bacteria; phylum Actinomycetota; class Acidimicrobiia; order Acidimicrobiales; family CAZWDB01; genus CAZWDB01. The sequence continues at coordinate 35 of CAZWDB010000129.1, forward strand.
CGAGCGGTTCGGAACCAAGGCGATGGCCTTGTCCGACATCGGCGCGCGCTCGTCCGTCTGCCGTAAGTCCGGGCCATCCGCCGCGGTCGCCACCGAGCACCACGGTTACGTGCCCAATGGGACGCGCGGTGCCGACATTGTGCGGCCTCTGGCTGAGGAGGGTTCGTCTGGCTAGACCAGAATCGAACCTTCGTTTGGCCCAGAGGCCGTCGGGAAAATCCCGGCGGCCTTTTTGTTTCCCGAAGTTTTGGTCCCTGAGCCGAACACCCGGCGAAAGGAAGGGGGATAGGCGAGATGCTCGCCCAGTGGGGATTCCGAATAGACATCGATACGAGGGTGGACTGGTCCCAAGCCCGGTGCCGTGACGGCGCCGGCACGCTCCTGGCGTTGTTCTTCTCAGAGCAGATCGACGACATCGCGCGTGCTAAGTCCATCTGCCAGCTGTGCCCGCTCATCGACCCATGCCTGGAGGGTGCAATCACCCGCCGGGAGCCTTGGGGAGTATGGGGCGGACAACTGTTTGCCAACGGCAAGATCCTCGCCCATAAGCGGAAGAGGGGACGGCCACCCAAGAACCCGCAGGTCGCCCAGACGGCCTGAAGGAGCCTCGATGCGGGGCCAGGAGTGACGCTTAGGCGAGCTCCCGGCCCCGCACGGGACAATCGCGTCCGGAGGTAGCTTGCTGTCAATGCCCAAGGACGATCCCCGGGACGCCATTGTCGTTTCGGCGTGCCTGCTAGGTGTGCAGTGCAATCACCGTGGTCAGGCCAGCCCGGCCCCGGCGGTGCAGCGTCTCGCCGGTAGCTACCGTCTCATCCCGGTCTGCCCCGAAACGATCGGGGGACTTCCGACACCCCGGCCGGCGGCCGAACTCCAACCGGACGGCGCGGTCAGAACCGCCGAGGGTGTCGACGTAACCAGCGCCTACGACCGGGGCGCCGAGGCAACCGTCGCCCTCGCTCGCGCGACCGGCGCGCGCCGGGCGATCCTGAAGTCCAGGTCACCATCGTGTGGGTGTCGGAAGGTCTACGACGGCACCTTCTCCCGCACGCTTCGTGACGGTGAGGGTGTCACCGCCGCCGCGCTCCGCCGTGCGGGCATCGACTTGTCGTCCGACGAGGACGTCGATGCTGCCATCGACGACTCGCCTTAGAGAGAAGTAGCTGGGCGTGGCAAACACCACGCCCAGCCACTGTGCCCACCACAGGCACCCGCTGTCAGATCGGCACCCGTATAGCCCGTTCAAGGCTTCGCCCAAGATTGCCCACCCACCGGCCAGGTAACGTGGGCGCCTCCGGGGCGCTTAGCTCAGTCCGGTTAGAGCACTGCCCTTACAAGGCAGGAGTCACTGGTTCGAATCCAGTAGCGCCCACGGCTCTGCCGCGGTCGTGGACGGATAGGGCTCTATCGTTGGCCGCGTGACCGACCCCGGGGGCGCGGGACCGCCCGCAACTGATCTGACGAACCTGGTCGAGGCGCTCGACCGCAGGGCACGCCAGGCCGGTACCGAAGGCGCCAGCACAGTGCTACGCGGGATGGTTGGCACCATCACGGAGGTCCTCGGCGGCCTCGAGCAACGGCTCGACCGCATCGAAGGTGGTATTGCGGAGGCCAACGGCGCCGGCGCCTCGGAGATGCAAGGTTCGCTCGCCGGTCTCCACGACCGGTTGGGCCGTTTGGAAGAGGCCTTCGTCCAGGCGGTCGAGAGCAGCACGACCGGCTCGGACGCTCTGCTGGCGGAGATCCGGGCAACGATCGAAGCGTCGACACCGGACCCTCCCGCCCCGGTTGATGTCGGGCGAGAGCTCGAGGGTGCGGTGCGGGAGACCCAGACCGCTGTCGCCGAGACCGTCGCCGGCATCGACGGAAGGTTGAGCCAGCTCGCCGAAGGGATCGCCCGACTCGATGAGCGGGTCGCCTCGGCCGAGACCACTTCCGGCAAGCCGCACGACGACGGCGAGATGCTTGCCGGGCTCGCCCATTTGGCAGATGTGGTTCGCAGCCTCGAGGCCCGGATGGAACGCGTCGACCAGGCTCGCAATGACGATGAGGGGCTAAGGGCCTTGCAGGAGAGCCTGGTTGCGGTGCAGACCGAGCTCTCGCGACTGGGCGGCCGCCTCGGCGACGGCTCGAGGGACGAGCGAGCACTCGCCGCGATTGGTGAGCTCCGGGCGGCGTGGGAGGCAGGGCACGACCGCCTCGATCGCGTAGTAGGCGCCGTGCGGGCCGCGGTAGAGGGCGACGCATCCGGTCCGTCTGGCACCCGCGACTTGGCCACCGCCAGCCAGCTTCGACAATTGGAAGCCGCGATCGAACGGCTCGCGCGCAACGACAGCGCGGGCCGGTTGGTGGGTCTGGTCGAGGCTCGCCTGAGTACTGGCCTCGACGCGATGGTCGCCCGCGCCGACTCCGCCGCGGACGCCTCCGCTCGAGTTAACGACGCGGTGGAGGCCGCGGCGCGGCGGGTTGCCGAGAACGCCCATGCGGTCGAACAGCTGACGGCGGCGGTCGAGTCGCTCGGTGCCAGGGTCGAACGGGAAACGTCAGTCGCGATCGAAGGCGTCGGGAGCCGGATCGCCGATCGTCTCGACCGGATTGCCGATCAGCAGAGCCGCGACACGGAAGTGGCCCACGACGCGCTCCGGTCCGAGATCGGCAAGGTCTCGGGTGAGGTCGCCGAACGCACCGCAGGCACGGGGGAGACCGCGGCGGCGAAGGTCGCCGAGGCGCTGCAGCGCGAGGCCGAGCTACTCACTCAGCGGATCGCCGTGCTCGCTAAGGGGGTCGACGGGCTGCGGACGATGCTCGAAGACCATCTGCGGCGCACCGAGAACACCTTCGGGCGGCGGGCGGGCGAGATGGGCAGGCGGTTGGCGGTGGACTTCGGGTTGCGCGCCCAGCCACGCGACGACGACACCGGGCCCTCCCGGGAGCTGGGCCGCGGCGGTTGAGTGTCCCCGCGGTGCCTGAGTCAGGTGGCGCGCAGGTCCTCGAATGCCCGCAGCGCTTCGTTGTCCTCGATCGATGCTTCGGGGCCGAACCTCAGCACCGCGGTTCCGGATGCGCCGCAGCTCGGACACTTGAGCGCCGCGACAGCCGCCATGTCGTCGGGATCGGAGGCGCCTTCGGTGCGAACCAGCTGGGAGAGCTCGAAGTCCTCGGCCGGACTGCTGCGGCGACACTCGAAGCACATCACGGTCGCACCCTCACGCGCGGTCATCTGCGCCTCGAAGCCCGCGGCCGTCAGCGCCGCGAGGATCTCCGAGAGGGTGCTGCCGTCGCCGGCATAGTCGGGGCCGCTAGCCACACCCTAAGGGTGCCCGCTATCGGCTCGTCAGAAACGTCATTCATGTGACCCCGCCCAGGCGAGCAGGTCGTCCGCCGCCATCGTGTTGACGACCTTTTCGGGTGGAACACCACACTCCTCGGCACGCGCGCAGCCGTATGGCTGCCAGTCGAGCTGTCCGGGCGCATGCGCGTCGGTGTCGATGGCGACCCGGCAGCCGTAGTCCATCGCGAGCGCCAGCAGCCGGCGGGGCGGATCGAGGCGTTCCGGCCGGCAGTTGACCTCGACCGCTTTGTCGAAGCGCGCGCAGGCGGCGAAGACGAGGTCGGGGTCGAAGTCGGACTCGGGGCGACCCCGCCCCACCAGCTTGCGCCCCGTGCAGTGTCCGAGGATGTCGGCGTGGGGGTTGGCGATGGCGACGACCATCCGTCTCGTCATGTCATCGGCGGCCATCCGAAGCTTGGAGTGCACGCTGGCGACGACCACGTCGAGCCGCTCCAGAATCGCGGGCCCCATGTCGAGGGAACCGTCGTCGAGGATGTCAACCTCCATGCCCGTCAGGATCCGAAACGGGTCGAGTCGCTCGTTCAGCTCCGCCACCAGGTCGAGCTGGCGGTCGAGACGCTCTGGACTCAGCCCCCGGGCCACGGTGAGGCGCTGGGAGTGGTCGGTGAGCACCACGTATTCGTGGCCGAGGTCGCGGGCCGTCATCGCCATCACTTCGATCGGGCTGCCCCCGTCGGACCAATCGGAGTGGGTGTGGCAGTCGCCCAGCAGGGCGGCGCGCAGCGCCGTGCCCCCTTCGACCAACGGTCCGCTCGACTCCTCCAGCCTGCGCAGGTAACCCGGCTCGATGCCGTTCAGCGACTCGAGCACGACGCGCTCGGTGACCTCTCCCACCCCGCGCAGCTCTTGGAGGCGACCGGCGGCAGCTCGGGCGCGAAGGTCATCGGGCTCGAGCGCGGCCACGGCGTCGGCCGCCGAGCGGAACGCCTTCACGCGGTAGGACGGTTCCAGCGCGCGCTCGAGGAGAAAGGCGATGCGCTCAAGGGCGGCGACCGGCTCCACGGGGGGAGTGTAGGAACCGCAGGTGGGCCCGGAGGCGTCGCCAACTCGCGATATATCTTGACATTGGCGATTCGCGATATATCGTATTGGCGTGAGCGATCAAGGGGGAGGACGAGTGGAGCACTTCGTGGAGGAAGGTCGCCGGTTGGTCCTCGACCTCGACGACGTGGTGGAGGTGCACGTTCGGCTGGTGGGGGGCGACGTCTCAGTAGGTGCGACATCCGGCCCGACGCGTCTTGAGGCGGAGTGTGTCGCCGGCGAGCCCGTCCGGGTCGAGTTGTCCGATGGCGTACTCATCATCGAGCAACTACAGGACGATCCGAGTTCCTGGTTCTCGAGGGGGCGCCGCCGGTGTGAGGCTCTTGTGGGCGTAACCGTGCCACCCGACGTACCCGTCGACGTCAAGACGGTTTCGGCCCCCGTCGTGGCGGCCGCTCTCGCCGGCGACGTCGACATTCGGACGGTTTCGGGCGAGGTCACCTGCAGCTACCTCACGGGCAGCGTCTCGGTGACGACGGTGTCGGGCGAGGTCGACGTCGACGCGGTGTCCGGCCGGTTCCACGCCGGGACGGTGTCAGGCGATGTGACCGTGAGCGCGGGGTGTGTCTCTGATTTCGCGACCAAGACGGTCTCCGGTGAGATCACTCTCGATCTCGACGTGAAGCCCGACGGCACCTACCACATGACCACGGTGTCGGGGGATGTCGCGGTGCGGGTTTCCGACGACGCGAGCGTGAGCCTCGACGCCACGACGCTGTCGGGCGTGCTGGCCGCCAATGTCGATCTGACGGGTGCTTCGACCTCGAAGCGCAAGATGCGCGGCCGGTTGGGCGATGGAGAGGCGACGATGAGGGTGCACACTCTCTCAGGGGACTTCGTGCTGCTGTCCCAGGCGGCGCCCGAGCCTCGCTTGGAGTTGGCCCAGTGAGCCGGGTCTTCGCGCACGGGGCGCTCCGCCTATACCTCCTCAAGCTCCTCTCGGAGGAGCCCCGGCACGGCTATGAGCTGATCCGGCTGATGGAGGACAACTTCCTCGGCATGTACACGCCTTCGGCCGGGACGGTCTATCCGCGCCTTGCCGCCCTCGAGGACGACGGCTTGGTCGAGCACGACGAGGTAGATGGTCGCAAGGTCTACCGGCTGACCGACGCGGGTCGAGCCGAGCTCGAGGCCCGGCGGTCAGAGCTCGACGAGCTGCAGGCGCGGGCGGCGGAGTCGGCCCGTCAGCTCGCGCGCCAGGTGCGCGATGAGGTGCGGTCGACAGTGCGCGACCTGCGCCAAGAGCTGCGGACGGCGATGCACGACGTGAAGCGGGAAGAGCGGCGGGCTGCTCGGGGCGTGCGTGACGACCGACGTTCTCGCGACCAGGAGTCTCGTGATCAGCAACGCCGGGAACAGCGGCGCCCGCGCCCTCGGGAGGCACGGGAGCGCGACCGCGAGGATGCGCGTCTCGTGCTCCGGTCGCTGCGGGCCGATCTCGACGCTTTTGTCAGCGACGTGATCAGCGCGGCGCGCCGTCACGAGCTCGACGCTGCACGGGTTCGGCGGGTGCGAGACGCGCTCCTCGATGCGAGGGAATCGGTGATCGCCGCGCTGGCCGGCGACGACCAGGAGGCGGGTCCGGGAGACCAGACCTGAGGAAAGTCGACACGATTCGGCATCCTGCCGCCATAAGTTCCGTAACGTGGCGGACGTGACGAGTCTCGACACGCTGCTCGCGGTCCAAGAGCGCGACACCACCCTCGACCAGCTCGAGCACCGGCGCGCCACTCTGCCCGAGCGAGCTCGGCTGACCGAGATCGCCGCCCGGCTCGCTGACTTGGATCGCGAATTGGCTGAGTTGGGCCAGCGTCGGGACGAGGTGATCAAGCGTCAGGAAGGCCATGAGCAAGAGCTTCAGGCCTCGGAGAAGCGCATCGCCGACATCGAGCGCCGCATGTACTCCGGCGAGGTCAGCGCAACCCGTGACCTCCTGGCGATGACCGGCGAGGTCGACTCGCTTCGCAAACGCTGCTCGGGGTTGGAGGATGTCGCCCTCGAGGCCATCGAAGAGCGCGAGCAGCTCGACGGCCAAGTCGCGAACCTCGAAGAACGCCGGCGCGCGGTCCTCGCCGAAGGTGACGAAGTCCACGCCAGCCTTCAGCAGGCGGAGGCGCAGATAGACGCGGAGGTGGCAGTCGAGCGATCGCAGCGCGACGAGCATGCGAGCGGGCTGCCGGCGGAGCTGGTTGCAGAGTACGAACGGCTCCGGCAGCGCCTCGACGGCATCGGCGCGGCCCGCTTGGTGGGCCCATCGTGCACCGGTTGCCACCTCACCTTGCCTGCTACCGAGATCGACCGGATCAAACGCCTCGACCCGACCGTGGTCGTCTACTGCGACCAGTGCGGCCGCATCCTCGTTCGGTAACGCCGACGTAGGCCTACGGGGCGGTGTTCTTGTGGTTTGTCGGTGTCGGCTTGGTGCTGGTGTGGGCGGTCTTCCGTGATCCCGCGATCGACTACCGGGTGGTGGTAGCCGGGGTCCTCGTGCCGGACGCGGTTGCCTTGATCGCCGGCCGAGCGGCAGTCGGCCACACGCTCTTCTTCAGCGTCGTGCTGCTAACGGGAGTGATGTTGGCGACGCGGCGCCGTCGCGCGGCCCGTCGTCGCTACCTTGCCCTGCCGATCGGGACCTTCGCCCACCTACTGCTCGACGGAGTGTGGACGCGCACCGCCCTTTTCTGGTGGCCGCTGTTCGGCGTCGATTTTCCCGGTTCTGGTGTCCCCAGCCTGACCCGTCCGCTGGTGGTAACGGTCGTGCTTGAACTTGTCGGTTCGGTTGCGCTCGTCTGGTGGGTCCGGCACTTCCGGTTGCACGAGCCGGCGCGCCGCGCCCCTTTCCTCCGAACCGGCCGGCTCGGTCGCGACTTCCGCCCGGGCGCGGCCGGAGGGATTGCGTAGGGTCCCAAGACCATGCTGATCCTTCTGCGCCACGGCCAAACCGCAACCAACGCTCAGGGCCGGCTCCTGGGACGGGCCGACCCCGAGCTCACCGCGCTCGGCCTTGACCAGGCCCGCGCCGCGGCGGTAGCGATCGGCGATGTCAGCCGGGTGATCACGAGTCCCCTCCGCCGGGCCCGCGCGACTGCCGAGTGCCTCGGCGCGCCGGTGGAGGTCGACGACCGGTGGATCGAACTCGACTACGGCGACTACGACGGCAAGCCGTTCGCGGACGTTCCCGCCGAGGTCTGGTCACGGTGGCGAGCCGATCCCGACTTCGTGCCCCCGGGCGGTGAGTCGCTAACCGCGCTCGGAGCGCGGGTGAGGGCGGCGTGTGCCGAGCTGTCTGAGTCGGCCGTCGACGACGATGTCGTGGTGGTGAGCCACGTATCGCCGATCAAGGCCGCGGTGGCGTGGGCGCTGGCGGTGGGCGATGAGATCGCGTGGCGGATGTTCCTCGACGTGGCGGCCATCACGCGCATCGCTGTGGGGCCCCGGGGGCCGAGCCTGCGGTCGTTCAACGAACGATCGCATCTCCTGGCACTAGGTTGAAGGAATGAGCACTGTCACCATCCAGGTTCCCGGGATCCACTGCGACCACTGCAAGAGCTCGATCGAGGGCGCCTTGGGCGAACTTGGCGGCGTCCGGCGCGCCGAGGTGTCCGTCGACGACAAGAACGTCACTGTCGACTACGACGACGACACCGTCGGCCTGGAGGCGCTCCAAGACGCCATCATCGAGCAGGGCTACGACCTGCCGGCCTGATCCACCTCGAGCTACGGGTCGAGGTTGACCAGCTCTCCGCGGTCGAGGTCGAGTCGCCGGTAGAAGCAGTTGCGCGCCGCGCCTGCCTCGTTCTTGGTGTGACAGATGCCACCGCGGCGCGGTCGGACCCGGTACAGCAGCGAGTTCTGTTCGCAGTTGACGAGAACCTCGACGAGTTCGAAGGTCTCACCCGACGTAGCGCCCTTCTCCCACAACTCGTTGCGCGACGTGCTCCAGAACACCGCTGACCGGGTCTCGATGGCACGTGCGAGTGCCGCCTCGTTGACATAGGCGACGAGGATCACCTCATTGGTGGCCACGTCCTGAACGGCGCACGGCACCACGTCGGAGCGGGCCGCGGAAGTGATCTTGGAGAAGTCGAGTTGGAGGTCGTTCCCCTCCTCAAGTTCGGCGCTCATGACGCGCCCAGTATTGCCGAGAGACTCGGCTGACCGACGCGCCAGACTGCGGTCAGTGGGTGACCTAGGGCGCCTCGCCGGGCGCCGGTCCGCTAGGCACCCCGCCTTCCGGCTGCACCTGACCCGTCTGCGGATCCCAGGTCCCATAGGCGGCACGGACCGTCACGTCGGCCTCGGCGAACCTCTCCCTGCCCCACTCCTGCATGGCCTGCTGGCTTTCACTTGGCGGGGGCTGGGCACCGGGAACCGCCGCGGTGGTGGTCGTCGTCGCCTCTGTCTCGGTGTCGGTGTCGGAGGAGAATTCATGCTCCACCTCCTCGAGGATGATGAGCATGGGCAGTTCGTGCTCCACGAGAAGCTCCTCGGTGAGACCCGCGGTGGCCAGCTGTTGTTCGAGCGCGTCCTCACCCCCAGCCTCCTTGACGAGCTCGTCGCGCCGAGCCATGACCTCCTCGTCCGACACCTCGATGCCGAAGTCGTCCGCGGCGGCGCGAGTCAGGATGTCGGACACGATGAGTCGCGACAGGATCTGGGCCCGAAGGGCAGGCCGGATCTGCTCGCCCTGTCCCCCCTCGAGCCGGGCGGCAACCTCGGGTGACTTGGCAGCCTCGTCGAACCACTCCTCGACCGTACGATCCGTGATCTCCGTGCCATCGACCACGGCCGCGACACCATCAGGGACTTGGCGTTCGTTGGTGGTCTCCTCGTCGGGCCCGCTCGTGGCATCCGTCTCGGCATCGTTGCTTCTGCATGCGCCCGCCATGAGCGCGAACACGACGAGCAGGCCGACGAGCGCGCTGGGTTTCGAGTGCCGCCGTTCCAGGGTCACCATCCCGACACCTTAGAGTCGACCCAACAAGGTGCTTGGTGTACACCTGGTGTGGGGGCCCCTGGCGGGGAGATAAAGAAGGCATGCGGTTTCATATCGCCTTTACCCTCCCGCGGGATGAGGCGACGGTTGGCGTTGTCCGCCACCTCTGCGGTGTGGGTCTCCGAAGGTTAGGTGTAACCGAGGAGTGCATCGCAGAGGTCGAGCTCGTGTTGAGTGAGGCGTGCGCGAACGTGGTTCGTCACGCAGACGATGGGCACGAATACGGGGTCGACCTCACCATCGACGAGGCGTTGTGCCGTCTCACCGTCATCGACCGAGCCAGCCGATATGAGCCGACCAGGAGCTTGGACTCTGGTGGCTCACCGGTCGTCGATCTCACGACCGATGACCCGCTGCCGGAGAGTGGGCGGGGGATGGTGTTGATGAAAACGCTCGTCGACGCGCTCGACTTCCAGTTCGACCCGGTCCGAGGGACGGTTGTGCACCTTGAGAAGGAGTTGGTGTTCGCCGACTCCGCTCCTTCGGTGTTTGCACCTAGTGCGCGAGGGACGCGCCGCTCGCCATCGGCGTCGTAGCGTTAGCCCATGCCTCGCGCCTTCCGTTTCGCGGTGCAAGCGCTCGACCTGAGCGACCGCGAGAAGATCGTCTCCTCCGCCCGCCTCGCAGAACAGCTGGGCTACGAGGAGTTCTACTCCTACGACCACCTCGGCGCCGTCGATCCCTTCACGCCGCTGGTCGTCGCCGCCGAGGCGACGTCGACGCTTCGCGTCGGTCCGCTCGTGCTGAACAACGAGTTCCATCATCCGGCTCTGCTCGCTCGCCAAGCCGCCACCGTCGACCGACTGACGCGAGGCCGGCTGGTGCTCGGGATGGGCACCGGCTATGCCCAGAGTGAGCACGATGCCATGGACATCGAGCTGCGACCTCCTGGTCCGCGAGTCGACCGTCTGGAGGAGAGCCTGGTTGCGCTGCGTACCCTCCTCGACGAAGGGGCCGTCGAGATGGACGGCGATCATCACCGGCTGAGCGTGGAGAATCTCGGTGTGCGTCCGGAGCAGGCGCACGTGCCGATCCTGCTTGGAGGGCACGGGAGAAGAGTCGTCGAGATCGGTGGGCGACTAGCCGACATCTTTCAATTCACGGGCCTCACCCACGGACCGGATGGCGCGCCCGAGCCGGACGGTTTCGGGATCGACGCCATCACCGAGCGCGTCGGCTGGCTAGCTGAAGCTGCAGGCGATCGTGATGACTCTGTCGAGCTCTCCGCGCTTGTGCAGGCGACCTCCGTGGGCGAGGGTGCGGACAGAGCGATCGATCAGGCCGCCGAGCGGCTCGGGATCACCCCCGCCATGCTTGAGTCGACTCCGTTCTTGCTTTTCGGTTCGGTAGAGCAACTCGTCGACGAGCTGGAGGCGCGACGGGAGAAGCTCGGTATCTCCCACATCGTGGTGCGAGATGCCGAGGGGTTCGCCCCGGTGGTTGCCGCGCTCGCGGGCCGATGAGTCGCCGCAAGAAGCAGACGGGAAGGTAGCGTTGGGCCCGGTGTGGAAGACCGACAGCCGGGCACTCCGCATGCGGGTCGCCGCCGCCACCGCGCCAGGACATGGCCGAAACATCAACCAGGATCGTCTCGTCGTGGCCGACGGCATCTTCGGGTTGGCCGACGGCATGGGCGGACCGGGCGGGGGCGATGTCGCGGCCGAGATCGCGAGTACCCACGCGCAGTCTGTTGTGGCGCGGGGTGGTGATGGACACCAGGCCGCGACGGCGGCGCACGAGGCCGTGCGGGCGGGACGGGGCGAGGTGGGGCCGGCCGGGATGGGCACGACGTTGTGCATCGCGGTGCCCGGCTGGGATGGCCCGAGCGCAGCGGTTCAGCTAACCAACGTCGGAGACTCCCGCGCCTATCTGTTGAACTCACGACGCGAGTGGCAGCAGCTCACGCGCGATCAGAAGTACGTCCAGGACCTCCTCGACCGCGGCCTCATCTCACCTGACGAGGCTGCGAGCCACCCGCAGCGCAGCGCTATCACCAGCGCGGTCGGCCACGATGTGTTCGACCCCCAGGTCATCGTCATCGCAGCTGAGCCCAGCATGCGGATTGTCGTTTGTTCCGACGGGGTCAGCGACGTCATCGGCGACGGCGCGCTGCGCGCCCTGGTTTCGACGCGGGCCGCCCCGGACGCGGTGGCCCGGCAGGCGATCGACCAGGTCGTAGCCGCCGCCGGGCGAGACGACGCCACCATCGTCGTGGCCGACGTCATCGCCGTCGCGCGCCGACTCCCCAACCTGAGCCAGTAGCCGCGCGGGGCGCCGAGCGCCGAGCGCTGGTCAACGCCTGAGCGGTTGTGCTCTCGTGGCTGCGAATTGGCCGATAAACGACCGTCACCACGGCCACCGCAACACAATGGCGCCCCCGATCGCCGGCGGATGCGCTGGTCAGAGGGGGTGAGTGTGGTGAGCCGGTCTGTAGGCGGGATTCTGTTCACCGGGCCCTTGCGGGGATCCGGTTTGGTGGCCAT
>CAZWDB010000130.1:0-11786 GCA_964632885.1 uncultured Acidimicrobiales bacterium
GATCAGGAACGTCACCGTCCCACCCAGCTCAACCATCACCACCACTGTGCCAGCCCAAACCGGCACCGGGCCCGGCTGCGTCACGCTGGGCGTCGGCCTGGGAGGCCACGGTGGACTTCGTGGCCGTCGCCTTTCGCGGAGCGACGACGACCCCATCGACGCCTTGTGCCTCGTGTTCGTCGACGGCCAGATGTACAACGGCTTCCCGGAACCGACCATGTGGTCAGCGCGGACGCCCACTTCGTGCGCTCCCTGCCGGTCGGTCAATCGGGTCGAAGGATGATCGGCAGGATCGGCAACGCCTGCCAGCCGGGCGGGACATCGGTCACTTCGGTGGCCGGAGGAGTACGGCGCGAGGGAGACTGGTGGCGAATTCGCTGACCTTGGTAAGGGGACGGGCATTGGACTGCACGACGTGCGGGCTCGAGAACGAGGCGCCGGCTCGGTTCTGCGCGGAGTGCGGAACCGCGCTGGCACCAGCCTGCGCGGGCTGTGGCGAGACGCTGCGGTCTGGTGCCAAGTTCTGCGTGTCGTGCGGTACCCCGGTCGGCGATCAACGAGCCGAGGAGTCGGCGCCGGCGCAGGCACTGCTGGTCGCGCAGCGCAAGACGATCACCGTGGTTTTCGGGGATGTCGGGGGGTCGACGGGGTTGGGCGAGCGGCTGGACCCGGAGGCGGCTCGTGAGGTGATGAACCGGTACCACAACGACGTGCTGGAGGTGATCGGGCACCACGGTGGGGTGGTCGACAAATTCAACGGCGACGGGTTCATGGCGACGTTCGGGATGCCGGAGGTGGCCGAGGACGATGCGGCGAGGGCGGTGGCGGCGGCGGTGGAGATCCAGAGGCGGTTCACCCCGTTCGCCGATGGAGTGGCCGAGCGGTTCGGTGGTGCGCGGATCTCGTTGCGGGTCGGAGTGAACACCGGCGAGGTGGTGGTCGCCGACGATGATCCCGACATCGTTGGTGATGCCTTGAACGTCGCGGCGCGCCTGGAGCGGGCCTGTCCCGCCGGCCGGGTGCTCGTTGGCCCGGCGACATGGCGATTGACGCGCCAGGCCTGGTCGTTCGAACCGCAGGGTGAGGTGACGGTGGCGGGCCGGGTCGAGCCGGTGGAGGTGTTCGTCGTCCGCGAGGCAGCCCTGGACGACACCGAGGCCGCGACTCCCTTCGTCGGCCGTGACGTCGAGGTTGCCACCGTTCGTGCCGCGTTCGACGACGCCGTGGAGGCAGGGGCGGCGCGGCTCGTCTCCATCGTCGGTTCCCCGGGTCTGGGCAAGACGAGGCTCGCCGGTGAGGCCGTGGCCACCCTGGCGGCCGGCGCGGTGTACACGGTGGCGTGCGAGCGGTCCGGTTCGTCGACGCTCGCTCCCGTCATCGACCTGGTGCGGGTCGCGTTGGATGTCGCGGAGAGGTCGGGCGCCGAGGTCGCCGGAGCGGCAGTTCGAGAGCTGGTGGCGGCGCGCATCCCCGACACGGACGAGCACCAGCGGGTCGAAGAAGCAGTGCTCGGAGTCCTCGGCGTCGGGCCGGCCCGGTCCACCGAGGAGGTCTTCTGGGCGGTGCGACGGATGCTGGAGGCGGTCGCCCGTCGCGGTCCGGTCGTGGTCGTGGTCGACGACGTCCAGTGGGCCGAACCGGTGGTGCTCGACCTGTTGGAGCACTTGGTCGAGTGGGTCACCGATGCACCGTTGCTACTGGTCTGCCTCGCCCGACCCGAGATCCGTGAGCTGCGCCCGGCGCTCACCGAGCCTGGTCGTCGGACCGGCCACGTGATCGCCCTCGAGGGCCTCGACGCCGCTGCCACCGCCCGGCTCGCGAGCGGCATGCTCGGCTCCGACGCAGTCCCCGACGCTCTGCTCGAGCGTCTTCCGGCGTCGACCGAGGGCAATCCGCTGTTCGTGCGCGAGTTGGTGAAGATGCTCGTCGACGACGCGGTGATCCGTCGGAGGGCGACGGGGTGGGAGCTGACCATCGACGCCGATGCGGTGGAGGTGCCGCCCACGATCGCGTCGCTGCTCGCTGCTCGCATCGACCGGCTCGGCGATGACGAGCGACTGGTCCTGGAGCGGGCATCGGTCATCGGGCCTGAGTTCCCCGAGGGCGCGCTCCGTTGCGTGGTCGACGTGCCGGGTGGGCTCGCCGCGCTGCTCGAACGGCTGCGCCGGATGGAGTTGGTCGAACCGACCGGCGCCTATCGGGGTGACGAGCCCCTCTACCGGTTCCATCACGTCCTGATCCGCGACGCCGCCTACCGCCGCCTGCTCAAGAACACCCGCGCCGCGCTGCACGAGCAGGTCGCAGGCTGGCTCGAGGAGGTCGGCAGCGCGGCAACCGCCGACGCCGACGAGACCATCGCCTTCCACGAGGAGCAGGCCCACCGGTACCGCAGCGAGCTGGGCCCGCTCGACGACGCCGGCCGGGCGCTCGGTCGGCGGGCCGCTTCGAGGCTCCACACCGCGGCCGGGAGGGCGCTGGCCCGGGACGACCTGGCCGCGGCGGGGCCACTGGCGACCCGCGCCCTGGCCTGCATCGGCGACGACGCCGCCGGTCGGGTCGAGGTGCTGCTGCTCGCGTGCGAGGCGACGCTCGGGTCGGGCGATGTCGCCGCCGGCGAGGAGCTCGTCGGGGAGCTCGACGCGCTCGCCTTCGACGACCGGCTTCGGGCCTGGGCGGTGTGTTTCCGCGCCCAGCTCACCGAACTGACCGATCCCGGGCGGCTGGTCGAGGCCGAGCATGAGGCCACCCACGCCGCGGGGGTGCTGGCCGCGCTGCGCGACGAGGCCGGCGCCGCGAAGGGCCACCTCACCCGGGCCCGCATCCTCCAGGCGCTCGGCCGCGTCGGGGACGCCGAAGACGAGCTCGATCGGGCGCTCACCGCGGCCCGGGAGGCCGACGACAGCCGCCGGATCACCGCGGTCCTCGGCGCGGCACCGCCCGCGGCGGTGCTCGGGCCGAGCCCGGTGCCCCGCGCCGGCGGCCGCTGCCTCGACATCGTTCGGCTTCTCCGCGTCACCACCCGCGCCCCATCGGTCGAGGCGACCTCGATGCGCGCCCAGGGGCTCCTCGAGGCGTTCCGCGGCCGGTTCGACGCCGCTCGGGCGATGATCGATCGGGCCCGCCGCAAGGTCGACGAGCTGGGTCTGCGGCACGAGTCGCTCCAGACCGAACTGTTCGCCGGAAACGTCGAGTTCCTCGCCGGGGATCTCGACGCCGCCGAGGCCGCGCTGCGGTCGGCCTACGCCGGGTTCGCCTCCATGCGCCTCGGGGCCGAGGCGGGTCTCGCTGCCGCGCTGCTCGCCCGGGTGCTCGCCGGCCGCGGCGAGCTCGACGAGGCCGACCATCTGGTCGACACCGCCGAGGAGATGGTCGGCCGCAACCTCAAGGCCGCTGTGGTGTCTGCGATCGCGAGGGCCGAGATCCGACTGGCACAGGGCCGGATCGACGACGGCGTCCACGCGGCCCGCGCCGCGGTCGACGTTGTGGCCGACACCGACCTCATCGCCGATCGCGCCGACGCCCACGCGACGCTGGCCCGCGCCCTGCGCGCCACGGGCGACGACCAGGCCGCCGACGACGAGGAGCGCAAGGCGGGCGAGCTCGCGTGGGCGAAGGGTGCCACCGCCATCGCGACCCAGCCGTCCGCGACGGCGACGGCGGATCACGACCGGCTGCAACCGCGGGAGGCACGGTCCACCGCGCACCGACGCGCGGCGGCGGAGCTGTGGGACCTCGACGACACTCTCGTCGAGGCAAGACTGGCCACGCCGGCGCCGTTCGAAGCCGAGGTCCATCCGGACCTGGAGGTGATCGACCACCGCCCCGGGTTGCGGTGGTCCGGTGGTGCCGAGCTCAACCTCAGCGGCGCGGGATACCGAGGCGCAACCCTCGCCATCCTCGGTCGGCGTGCCGCACTCGTGCACTGGTCGATGCAGCCCACCGACGACCACGACGCGGCGGCTCGATTCGAGGCCACGGGCGTCACGGTGCTCTCGGTCGACGCCTCGGGCCGAGCCCGAACTTTCGATCGCTTCGACCTTGAGCAAGCCGATGAGGCGATCGACAAGCTGTGGGAGCGCTACCACGAGCACTGTGCCGATGACGACGTCGAACCCGTCGACAACCCCGCGGCGCGGGTCGACCTACGTGGAAGCGTGTACCTCAACATGGGGCAGCCGAGCCGGGCCACAGCACTACTCACACCCGACTACGTCCACGTCGACCACCGACCCGGGGAGCCGGACCTCGACCGCGGCACCGAACGGCTCGTCCCGCACGGCGCCGGCACCGACCGACTTCACGGTCTCCCCAAGCCGATCGAGACCGCCGGTGACGACCGCGCCCTCGTGGTGACCCGATGGACGGCATCGGCCGACGACGGCGTCGACCCGTTCTTCTTCGACCAGCTTTACATCGCGACCGTCGACCCCGAAGGCCGGGTTCGACGACTCGACCTGTACCACCCCGACCAGCTCGACGACGCACTCGCCGACCTGCGCCGCGGCCGCTCGGACGCGCCGTCGTGGGACCCACTCGACTCGCCGCTCGGCCGGACGTATCGCGTCACCCGAGCGCTCCCGCCGAGCGACGAGCGGCTGCGGGAGTGGCACAACGACGACCTCGTGTACACCGACCACCGGGCAGGATTGCGCGCCACGCTCTCGCCCGAGGCGCTAGCTCGGGCCGACGCCGAAGTCGTGTCCGACCACTGGAGCTGGGAATGGACCGACCTCGCCGTCCTCGGCGATCGGGCCGGCCTCGCCCGCATGGTGCTGCGCTACCTCCACGGTGACGCCGACGAGCCCTTTGCGTCAGAGGCTCTCTGGGTCAACACGGTCGACGCCGACGGCCGCTTCGTCACCAACGACGTCTTCGACGCCGACGACATCGACGCCGCCCTCGACCTGCTGTGGGAGCGCTACCACGAGCACTGCGTCGAAGATGGCGTCGAGCCGGTCGACAACCTGGCGGCCAGGGGCCTGGTCCGCCAAGCCGTGTACTTCAACCTGGGCCAGCCGAACCCCGCCACCGACAGCTTCTCGCCCGAACATGTGACCGTCGACCACAGTCCCGGTGAACCCGACCTCGACCTCGGCGAATGGCCGCGCCTGATCCTCGGGTCCGAGGGCTGGACCGCGATGCCCAAACCCCTCGAGACCGCCGGCGACCACTGCGCCCTCATCGTGGCCCGATTGAGCGCCCTAGCCGAGGACGGCGTCGAGCCCTTCTACTACGAGCAGCTCTCCGTCGTGAGCGTCGGGTCCGATGGCCACGTGCTGCGGGCCGACGCGTACCGGCTCGAGCAGCACGACGAGGCCCGCGCCGAGCTCCACCGGCGAACCTCCTCGGCACCAGTGTGGAACCCGTTCGACAACCTGGTGGTGAGGTCGTTGGCAAAGGGCAAGGAGCTCCGCCACAGCGCTGACTTCGCTGTCTTCGATCACCGGTCCCTGGTCGGTGCCGGTGCTGAGGGCGCCGATGAGTTCGCGGCCGAGGTGTCCAGGGTCATGTCCGGCGGCTACCGCGTTCGGAGCGAACTCGTCGCCAGCCTCGGCGAGCACACCGCACTACATCGCACGCAGTCGACGACAGACACCGACTTCGAGACCGTCTTCCTCGTCGTCCGGCGGTGCGACGAAGAGGGAACCTTGCTGTGCCACGACCGGTTCGACCTCGATGACCTCGACGCCGCCCTCGACCTCCTCTGGCAGCGCTACCACGAGGACTGCACCGCTCGCGGCGAGGACCCCCTTGACAATCGAGCGGCGCGGGTGACCCTGCGGAGTTGCGCGCTTGAGAACCTGGGTCAGGTCGAGGAAGCCGACTACCGAGCTCCCGGTTACATCCAACGCGACCGGCGACCCCTGACCATCGAGGCCGATCCCGACGTGCACTTCTCCGACGCGGCGCCGCACCGGAAGGCCGGCTGGAAGGTCTTCACCCAGCCGATCGCGACCCACGGCGACCGTCGCGTCCTGCGCGCCGTGGTGCACGCCGCCCCTGCCGACTTCGGCGTCGAACCGTTCACCGTCCCGGCGGTCGTGGTCAGCGAAGTCGACGGGTCGGGCGCCGTGACCCGCGACATGCAGTACGCGCCCGAACAGGCCGACGAGGCACTCACCGAGCTTCGTCGGGGGTCTACCGCGGTCGAGCCGTGGGACCCCGAGGCCACACCCGTCGTCCGTCTGTTGCGCCGTGTGGCCGAGGTGATCAACACCGGCGACCACGAGGCGCTCCGGCGGACGCTCGCCGCCGACGCCGTGTTCCGCGACCATCGATCGATGTTCCAGCTCACCGGCGGACCCGAAGCCTTCACGTCCGCAGCGCGGGGGATGCGTATGGCCGGGTTGCGCCTGCTCCTGGTCGGCTCCGACCGCGTCTCCCTGTCGCACCAGAGGTTCGAACGCGACGAGTTCGAAGTCGACGTCCTGGAGGTCCTAGTCGTCGACGCCGAGGGTCTGCAAACCGAAGCGCACACATTCGATGTCGAGCAACTCGACGACGCCGTCGACGAGTACCTCGCACTGTCGTACGGCGCGGAGGGCATGGTCAACGACGCCATCGCGACGTCGTCTCGTGTGACGGCACGCCTCAACCTGGGAGACGTTGACGGCGCGGTGGCCCTGTTCGCCGAAGACTTCGAGCAGCGGGGTTACCGGCAGCTCGTCGGGCATCCCGACGGTGTCGACGTCGCGGTCCTCCCTTCCAGTCTCGCCGACAGCCATCGGGACGGCCGGATCGGCCTCAGCCGATACGTCCGCTCGATCGGCGACCGCCTGGCCCTGGCGATCGCCTGCAGCCTGTATCCGAACGGCTTCCGCAGCGACGCCCTCGGGGTCGTCGAGTCCGATGGTCACGGAAAGCTGCGCGCCAGGACCTTCTACGACCTCGACCAGTACGACCACGCCAACGCCGACATGGAGCGCCGCGCTACCGAGCTGCAGCCGTGATCCTCGACGGGGCCACCGCCTGGTAGAGCCCCTCCCCGGAGCAGCATCCGCTCGCTCGATGTCTGGACCAATTCAGGATGTGATTTTGAATCAGCCGCTTGGGGCATGGCCGTCCGCCGCGATCTCGAGCTTCGGGCCCACGACGACGACTGCGAGCTCACGCTGATCCACTCCGGGCTTCCCACCACTGGATCGGCGCAGCTCCACGCGACCGGGTGGAAAGCCCACGTCCACCGTCTGCGCGACGACGATCGCCCAGACCATGACCCAACGCATCGCCGGGGAACACCTCCGGGTCCGAATCGGAGTCAGCGCAGGCGAGCCGGTCGAAGAAGACCGAGACCTGTACCGGCTGAGCGTCATCGCCGCTGCATGCATCGCCGCGCGCACATCGAGACGGCCTGTCGATCGTGCAACTGCCAGGCTGACGTGCACTATTGCTCCGACAGAGTCAGAGGCCCCAGTTCACCAACCATCCGACTGGGCGTTCGTAGCCGCCCGGAGCTGCGTAGGCCGCCCATTGGCCGTGGTGCAGCGATTCATGTTGGATGAACACCGACCCGAACCCGCCAAAGGACATCCCGTTTCGTACCACGACATCCGAATGCTGTTTCTCGTCCGGTCGCAGCAGATCCAGAGCGTTCACGAGCTCCCGGTAGCGTTCTCTGTGCGCACCGAGATGAACAGTCGCTCGGCGATCTCGGCGTTGGTCAGCCGCTCCCCGAGGAGGCCGAGCACGCCGGCTTAACGGACGGTGACGCCCGCAGCTGTCAGCTCATCCGGAAGCTCCATCACCCGATTCTCGTGTCGAGCGGCCGCGGGCGGATCCGTGATGACCACGGATGCGCCTCGGGCCGTCACGTCGGATGCTGCTCAGCATGAACTCGAACCTCGATCAAGCCAAGCTCGACCAGCTCACCGGGCAGGTCTTCGGCGACTTCGCCGCTGCCATGACCCTGCCGCTCGTGCGGCTCGGGTGACCGCCTCAACGTGAGCAGCCCCGATAGGAGACCTCCGCCTCATCTCGTCAATCCGCCCCACGACTTGCACTTCATATGACTCCTAAGTAATGTATCCGGATGTGGGAGGTCGAGGTCACCGACCAGTTCATCGAATGGTGGGGGACGTTGTCTGTCGATCAGCAGGCCGCCTTGGAGGTTCGGGTGGAGTTGCTCGCCGAGAGCGGGCCGTCACTTGGTCGTCCCGCGGTGGAGCGCATCCAGACCTCCCGTCACCACAATATGAAGGAGCTCAGAGCGTCGGAGGGTGGTGCGCTGCGGGTCTTGTTCGCGTTCGATCCGCGCCGGCAGGTGATCTTGCTGTTGGGCGGGGACAAGAGCGGCGAGTGGAACGCCTGGTACGAGAGCGCTATCCCAATGGCCGATGACCTCTACGACGAGTACCTCGACGAGTTGCGGAAGGAGGGGCTGATCTGATGAGCGGACACACCAAGTGGTCGAAGCTGCGTGACGAACTGATGGCGAAGCCAGGCGCCAAGGAAGCGGTCCGCCGCGCTCGGAAGGCATCACTCGAGGAGATCCGACTCTATGAACTCCGCCATGCCGAGGCGGTCAGCCAGATCGAGCTCGCGGGACGGCTCGAGGTGACCCAAGGCGCGATCTCGAAGTTCGAACGAGCGGAGGACGTAAAGGTCTCGACACTGCGCGACTACCTCGAAGCCCTCGGCGCACGTCTTGAGCTTGTTGCCGTCTTCGAGGACGAGGAGCGTCGGGTGCCTGTCCATCTCGGCGCCGGGGGTATCGATCAGCGCGCCGGATCTTCTACCGGATCGTCTCGGACGGCCCGGACCGAGCCAACACGAGCGAGCACCGCCCCGTCGCGAAACCGTAGCTCAGAGGCACGAACCGACACCCGGCGCAACCAGCGATCACCGGGCACTGATCACTCATGATCCGAAGGTCGCGGGTTCAAATCCCGGCCCTGCCACCACCTCGGCCCATCTCTCATGAGTCGGCGTGAAGCGGTCGCGGGAGCGGTGGCGAAGTGCAGGTCTGCCGTCTCGGCGCTCAACGGATCCCCCGCTGTCCTTGTGCGGTTAGGGTTCGGGGCACCACATGATGGGGAGGCGGGATGAGCCTGGCGGAGTCGCACTGGCCGGCCGACACGAGCGTGCCGGTGTTCGAGACCACGGTGGGAGGGCTGCTTCGGGAGGCGGCGGCCGAGGCGCCCGACGGGTTGGCGCTGACCTGGGGCACGGCTGATCCGGGCAACCGACGCCAATGGACCTACGCCGAGCTGCTCGCCGAGGCCGAGAAGGCGGCTCGCGCGCTACTCGGCCGCTTCGAACCCGGCGACCACATCGCGATCTGGGCGCACAACGTGCCCGAGTGGATCATCCTCGAGTACGCCCTCGGGCTCGCCGGGATGGTGTTGGTCACGGTGAACCCGGCACTACGGCCCGAAGAGGTGAAGTACATCTTCACCCAATCCCAGGCCAAGGGCATCTTCCTCGTCGACGCCTACCGCGACCAGTCCCTGGTCAAGATCGTCGACGACCTGCGCCCCGACCTGCCCGATCTGGTTGAGGTCGTGTCGTTCTCGGACTGGGACGAGTTCCTCGCGTCGGGCCAGGACCACACCGAGTTGCCCACGGTTCTGCCCGACGATCCCGCGCAGATCCAATACACCTCTGGCACTACGGGCTTTCCGAAGGGTGCTCGTCTGCACCACCGGGGGATCACGAACAACTCGTGCCACACGAGCCTTCTGTTCGGCGGAGCGGGTGGAACCTACTGCACGCCGATGCCGATGTTCCACACGGGCGGTTGTGTGTTCGGGGTGCTCGTCGCCTGCCACAAGCGGGCGCATCTCGTGGTGGTCGAGCACTTCGACCCGGCCGTGGTGCTCGAGCTGATCGAGAGCTACGGGGCGACGTTTGTTGGTGGTGTCCCGACGATGCTCGTCGCGATGATCGGCCATCCCGACTTCGCCAGCCGCGACCTTTCGTCGCTGGAGACCGTGGGTTCGGGCGGCGCGATGGTCCCACCCGACATGGTGCGCCATATCGAGGGCTCCCTTGGCGCGTCGTTCCAGATCGTCTACGGCCAGACTGAGCTCTCACCGCTCGTCACCCTTACGCGGGCGACCGACTCGCCCGAGGACAAGGGCGGCACGGTCGGCCAGCCCCTTCCCCAGGTCGAGGTGAAGGTGGTCGCCCCTGAGGATCCGAGCCTGATCGTGCCGTGCGGGGTCGAGGGCGAGATCTGCGCCCGCGGCTACCTGAAGATGATCGACTACTTCGACATGCCCGACAAGACGGCCGAGACGATCGACGCCGACGGGTGGCTGCACACCGGGGACCTCGGGACGATGGACGATCGGGGCTACGTGCGGATCACTGGGCGTCTCAAGGACATGATCATCCGCGGTGGAGAGAACGTGTTCCCCGCGGAGATCGAGAACCGACTCTTCGAGCACCCGTCGGTGGCGAACGTCGCCGTGGTGGGTGTCCCCGATGCAACCTGGGGCGAGCAGGTGGGCACCGTCATCCAGCCGGCCGACGTCGACGCCGGCATCGACGTCGCCGCCCTCACCGCGTTCTGCCGCGAGACCCTTGCTCCCCACAAGGTGCCGCGGCTCTGGTATCTCACCGACGCCTACCCGCTCACCGGAAGCGGCAAGATCCAGAAGTTCGTGCTCGTCGAACAGATCGAGAAGGGCGCCCTCCAACCCCTCGGCGTTTGAGCTCCCGGGAGCGACTGCACACAGCCGCACCGACCTCTCGGTCGAGGTGACTCGCGCCGTCGTCGACTAGCCGCGTCAGTTAACGGTGGCGAGGGCCGGGTTCATGGGCTTCGTGTTGCTCGTTCGATGTCGTCGACTGACTGTTCGACGAGGTCGAGGAGGTCCATGTCGGCGCCTTGGGCGGCGAGGCGTGTTCGGGTCGGCTCGTCGAGGACCGTGTCGCACCACTGGTTGACGGCCTCCCGGTCGGGCTGGAAGTAATGGGACCACCGGCGCGGGATCCGGCCGCGGAGGCGGGCTGCGGTCTCGGGGAGGTCGAGGTCGTGGGCCAGGACGAGCAGGGTGACCAGTGGCGGGATCATGCTGCCGTAGACGCCGCGGTGCCGGCCCAAGTGCATGCAGCGCTGGGCGGAGTTGGCGGCCGCGACGGGGTCGCCGAGGGCGCGTTGCAGGCCGGCGCGGCCGATGAAGGTCTGGGAGCGGATGTCGGACCAGTCGGGGAGCCAGTCGAGGACGAGCTCGGTGCGGTACAGCGCCTCCTGCCACAGGTCGGGACGATGCACGCTCTGCACGTTGGTCGCGAACGCCCTGATCTGGCCGGCGCGCACGAGTCGGCAGGTCAGGGCGTCGATGTGGCGTAGACCTTCTTCGAGGTGTGCCTCGTCCGGCACCTCGCCGGGGACGGGCGCAAAGGAGAAGTACGTGTGGCTCATCGGGTGGCCGAGCTCGGTCCACACGCTGTGGAGACGGCGTGCTATGGCATTGCCCCCGGCGAAGAAGAGAGTCATGCGAGCGTGGGCTGACAGACCTTCGAGTCCGCCGGGGCGGCGGTCGAGTGCGTCGATGGTAGGTCGCCGCACACCCTGTTCGAGCCGGTAGACGCGTTCGAAGAGGTCCACGGCGGTGAAGACGTCGTCGACGGGTCCGTCACTACTCGCTTGCAGGAAGCCGTGGGCAACGTCGAATGGCTCGTAGAAGACTTCGGTGAACAGTTCGAGGTAGGGCTCGACCAACGATCGGCCGAGCGCCTCGTCGTGTTGCTCGACTGCCCACGTTGCGCAGTGGCGGTGGTGGATGCCGAGCTCTCGTAGGTGTTCGAGGGCTTCGAGCTGGTCGTCGTAGAGGACGGCG
>CAZWDB010000131.1:0-11579 GCA_964632885.1 uncultured Acidimicrobiales bacterium
CCGGTGCCAGAACGGGCCGCTTCACTGGATGTGGATGCCGGAGATCGCCCGCGAGATGACTAGCTGTTGGATCTCGGACGTTCCCTCGAAGATGGTGTAGATCTTCGAGTCGCGGTGCCAGCGCTCGACGGGATGCTCCCGGATGTAGCCGGCGCCGCCGAGCACCTGGATGGCTTCCTCGGTGACACGGACGGCCATGTCGCCCGCGTAGAGCTTCGACATCGACCCTTCCGCCTTGTCGAACGACTTGCCGGCCTTGCTCATCCAGCCGGCGCGCCACACCAGCAGGCGGGCGGCGTCGATCTGCATCGCCATGTTGGCGAGCTTGAACGCGATCGCCTGGTTCTCGATGATCCGCCGCCCGAACTGGGTGCGTTCCTTGGCGTACTCGAGCGAGTACTCGTAGGCCGCCCGCGCGATGCCGATCGCCTGGGCGCCCACCGCCGGACGGGACGCCTCGAACGTCGCCATCGCCGCCTGCGAGCGCCCGCCCGACCGGCCCTCTCGCACCCGGGCGAGCCGCTCGTCGAGCTTGTCCTTTCCTCCGAGCAGGCATCGCCCCGGCACGCGGCAGTCGTCGAGAACGACCTCCGCCGTGTGTGAGGCGCGGATGCCCATCTTGGAGAACTTCTGGCCCTGCGAGATCCCGGGTGTCCCCGGTGGAACCACGAAGCTGGCCTGGCCCCGCGAGCCGAGGTCGGGGTCGACCGCGGCGACCACGACGTGGACCCCCGCGATTCCGCCGTTGGTGATCCAGGTCTTCGTTCCGTTGAGTACCCACTCGTCGTTGGCCTCGTCGTAGACGGCACGGGTGCGCAGCGCGCTCACATCTGAGCCGGCGTCGGGTTCCGAGACGCAGAAGGCGGCGACCGCGACCTTGTCGTTCTCGTCCCGGAAGCACTGCGGGATCCACTCGCCGATCTGGTCGGGTGTGCCGTTGGCGAAAATGCCGACGACGCCGAGGGTCGTGCCGAAGATGGCGAGGCCGATGCCGGCGTCGCCCCAGGCGACCTCCTCCATCACGATCGGAAGCAGGATCCCGGCGGGGTCAGCGAAGATCGTCGCGATGAAGTCGAAGGAGTAGAGGCCCACCTCGGCCGCCTGTTCGATGATCGGCCACGGCGTTTCTTCACGTTCGTCCCATTCATGCCCAGCTGGGCGAATCACACCTTCCGCGAAGTCGTGCACCCACTTCTGGATGTCGAGTTGGTCCTCCGTCAGATCCAGCGAGAAGGTCACAACCCAGACGATACGACCGCCCTGGGACCACCGCGCGCCAACCGCGTGATCAGCGCGCCACTTGTTGCAGGGATCGACAACGCAGAGAGCGAATACAGACACATTGCGTGAGCTATCGCTGGGGAGAGTGGAGACCAAACGAGATGCGGGTCCGAGCGCAGACAGCGAAGCTGACAGACGAGACTGACGCCAGCCTGGTCGAAGCGGCCAGAACCGGCAGCACCGCGGCCTTCGAGGAGCTGTACCGGCGCCACGCCGGCGGCGCCTGGCGCGTCGCGCAGGCCGTCGCCCACAACTCCCATGACGCGGCCGACGCGGTGTCGGACGCGTTCGTCCGCGTCTTTGCCGCGTTGCCGGCCGGCCGGCTGGAGGAGGCAGGCCAGTTCCGCGGCTACCTCCTCGCGGCCACTCGGAACGCCGCCATCGACGCGATCCGGAAGAGCGGCCGAGCGAAGCCGACTGACGCGATCGCCGACCTGGCGTTGCCAGCAGTTGCGACCGACTCGGTGCTCGCCTCCGAAGACAGCCGCCTCGTCGCCGAGGCGTTCCGTGGTCTCCCCGAGCGGTGGCGATCGGTGTTGTGGCTCACCGAGGTCGAGGGCATGCCCACCCGCGAAGTCGGCGCCCGCTTGGGCCTCAGCGCCAACGGCGTCGCGCAGCTGGCGGTGCGGGCCCGGGCGGGGCTGCGCGAGCGGTTCCTCCAAGCGCACCTCCGGGCCGACGTCGAACGGCAGTGCCGTTTCACCGTCGACCGGCTCGGCGCCTACGTGGCCGGCAAGCTCGCGCCCCGCGACCTCGCCAAAGTCGACCAGCACCTCGCCGCCTGTGCCGAGTGCCGCGAGCGCAAGGAGCAACTCGAAGACGTCGGCCGACGCCTCCGCGCCATCGTGTTGCCGCTTCCCCTGCTGCTCGGACCGCATGTTCTGAGCAACTTCAAGGCGGCGAACATCGCGGGCAGCGCGGCGGCAGGTGGATCGTCGCTCTCGTGGACTTCGAGTCTCGCCACCAAGGCCCAGAAACCGCTGATGGCCGCGACGAGCGGGATCTTTGCCCTCGGCGTCATCAGCGCGACCGTCCTCGGCGGACCGGACGCCCCGCTCCGCGGGCCGCGTACGCCACCGGCCGCGATCGCGGGTAGCGACACCGACACCGACGCCAGCTCGGAAGTCCCGGCCCCGACGCGATCGGTGCGGTTCGCGAACGCCGCCTTCGAGATCCCGCGCGACACCGACTTCTCCGAGTTTGAGACCGAAGCCGCCGCGGCAGCGCCACTGCCGGACGACAGCGGAAGCGCGGCCGACGACTCGCCCGCCAGCCCACCGCCCCCGCCCCCACCGCCGGCAAGTGAGCCCGATCCCGAGCCGCTGGCCGAGGCGGCCATCACGGTGGCCGTCGGCCCGTTGGGCGCCGGGATCTCACTGGGCGCGGGTGACGACTCCTGCACCGGCGGCGAGGTCTACGACGCGGCCAGTCTCGGCTGCACGCCGGAGGAGCCCGAGACCGTCGAAGACGGCACCGATGACGTCGAGGTGAGTGCCTCACTCGATGGTTCCGAGCTCGGCCCGCTTGACGACACCGACGTCACCGTCGGCCTCCCCTAGACCCGCCACACCCCCACCCCTTCCGAACTTGAGGCAATAACGATCGGAATCCGATCGTTATTGCCTCAAGTTCGGCGTCTACCGTGGTGCGGGTGGCCGGAGCGCCCCTCCACCTGCACAACACGCGCACGCGTACCGTCGAAGAGTTCGTCCCCCGCGAGCCGGGCGCGGCCGGCGAGGTCGGCGAGGTCGGCGTCTACAGCTGCGGGCCGACGGTGTACTCCCACCAGCACATCGGCAACATGAAGCCCTACGTGTTCAGCGACACGTTGCGCCGCGTCCTCGCCTGGAAGGGCTACCGCGTCCGCCAGGTCATCAACATCACCGACGTCGGCCACCTCACCTCCGACGAGGACGAGGGCGAAGACAAGATGGAACTGGGTGCGCGGCGCGAAGGCCGCACGATCTGGGAGATCGCCGAGTACTACACCCGGCTGTTCCAGAACGACCTCACCGCGCTGCGCGTGCTGGAACCCGACGTGTGGTGCAAGGCCACCGACCACATCGCGGAGATGATCGCGTTCGCCGAGACCTTGGAACACAAGGGCTATTGCTACCGCGCGCCCACCGGCCTGTACTTCGACACCAGCCAGGCTCGCGACTACGGACGGCTGGCCCGCCTCAACGTGGCCGGGCAGAAGGAAGGCGCGCGTGTCGACGTAGTGGAGGGACGCCGCAACCCGTCCGACTTCGCGGTCTGGCGCGCCACGCCGGCGGGCGAGCATCGCCAGATGGAGTGGGACTCGCCCTGGGGCAAGGGCGCGCCGGGCTGGCATCTCGAGTGCTCGGTCATGAGCATGAAGTACCTCGGCGACCACTTCGACATCCACACCGGCGGCGCCGACCACATACCTGTGCACCACGTGAACGAGATCGCCCAGAGCGAGGCCTACCTCGACGACGGCGAGCCGTGGGTGCCGTGGTGGTTGCACGAGGAGTTCATCAACCTCAAGGGTGCCAAGATGGCCAAGTCGGCCGGGGGCGGGCTCGTGCTCACCGACCTCGCCGGCCGCGGGTACCACCCGCTGGTGTACCGGTTCCTTCTCCTTCAGGCCCACTACCGCACCCAGGTCGACTTCGACTGGGAAGCCCTCGACGGTGCCAAGGTCGGGCTTCGCAGGCTCCTCGACCGGGTGGCTCGGGCACCTCGCGCCGCGGCGCCCGACATAGGCACCTACGACGAAGCCGCCGCCGCCCTCACCACACCCGCGGCGCGAGCCCACCTCGACGCTTTCGACGAGGCTCTCGCCGACGACCTCAACACCGCGAAGGCACTCGCGGCGGTCGCGGCTGCGTCCCGCGACGAGTCGCTGTCCGACGCCGACCTCGCCGTCCTCGTCCGTGCCTTCGACGCCGTCCTCGCCATCGGACTAGCCGATCTCGATCCCACCGACCTCGACCTCCGCCGCACCGACGCCGGTGTCGACGTGGCCGGCGTCGAACGCCTCATGCAGGAGCGGGCCGACGCCCGAGCAGCCCGCGACTTCGCCCGATCCGACGCCATCCGCGCCGAACTGCGGTCGATGGGCGTCGAAGTCGAAGACACCGCGTCGGGCTCGTCATGGCGCTGGGCCTGACCCCGCCGAACTTGAGGCAATAACGAACGGATTCCGTGCGTTATTGCCTCAAGTTCGAGAGGCGATGCGAAGATAAACTCCGACATGGCTGCGCAGATCCCCGAAAAACCAGGACTCGAAGGGCTCGAGGAGAAATGGGCGGCGCGATGGGAGGAGTCCGGCGTCTTCCGGTTCGACCGATCGAAGCACCGCGACGAGATCTACTCGATCGACACCCCGCCCCCCACCGTCAGCGGCGACCTCCACCCCGGCCACGTGTGCTCCTACACCCACACCGACCTCATGGCGCGCTTCTGGCGGATGCGCGGCAAGGAGGTCTTCTATCCGATGGGGTGGGACGACAACGGCCTCAACGTGGAGCGGCGCGTGCAGCTCCTGAAGGGCGTCCTGTGCGACCCCGCCCTCCCCTACGATCCCGACTTCCGTCCACCGGACAAGCCGGGAAAGGAGCCGGTGCACATCAGCCGGCCCAACTTCGTCGAGCTGTGCTCCGACGTGATCGCCGACCTCGAGCGGAAGTACTACGAGCTGTGGTCGACGGTCGGCCTGTCGGTCGACTGGACCCAGACCTACTCGACGATCTCCGATCGCGTCCGCAAGGTCTCCCAGCGCGGGTTCCTCCGCCTGTACCAGAGCGGATTGGCCTACACGGCCGAGTCACCAACGCTGTGGGACGTCGACTACCGCACCGCGGTCGCCCAAGCCGAACTGCAGGACCGCGAGCTTCCCGGCGCCTACCACGCGATCCGCTTTCCGCACGCCGAGGGCGACGGCGAGGTGGTCATCGAGACAACCCGGCCCGAGCTGATCGCCGCCTGCGTCGCCCTGGTCGCCCATCCTGACGACGAGCGCTACAAGCCGCTCTTCGGCTCGGAGGTCACTACGCCGCTCTACGGCGCGCGCGTGCCGGTGCGGCCGCACGAACTCGCCGATCCCGAGAAGGGGTCGGGCGTCGCGATGATCTGCACGTTCGGCGACACGACCGACGTCGTGTGGTGGCGCGAGCTCTCCCTTCCGGTGCGGTCGATCGTGCAGCGCGACGGCCGGCTCCGTCCGATCACGTGGGGCGAGCCCGGCTGGGAGGCGGCCGACGCGGCCGCGGCCCAGTACCACTACGACGAGATCGCTGGGAAGACGGTCGCCCAGGCCCAACGCCGGGTGGTCGAACAGCTCGGTGAGAACGGGGCGCTCGTGGGTGATCCCAAGCCGATCACCCATCCGGTGAAGTTCTGGGAGAACGGCAACCGTCCTCTCGAGATAGTCACCAGCCGCCAGTGGTTCATCCGGTATCCACCGAAGGACGAGATGCTCGCCCGCGGCAAGGAGATCGAGTGGCACCCCGACTTCATGCGGGTCCGCTACGAGAACTGGGTCAACGGTCTCATGGGCGACTGGAACATCACCCGGCAACGGTTCTTCGGCATGCCCTTCCCCGTCTGGTATCCCATCGATACCGACGGTGTCGTCGACTTCGACAACCCGATCATGCCCACGGAGGACGAGCTGCCGGTCGACCCGTCGACCGACGCTCCGCCCGGCTACTCGCCCGACCAGCGCGATCAGCCCGGCGGCTTCCGCGGCGACAACGACGTGATGGACACGTGGGCGACGTCGTCGCTCACTCCTCTCATCGTCTCCGGCTGGGAAGACGACGCCGACCTCTTCGGCCGGGTGTTCCCCATGGACCTCCGGCCGCAGGCCCACGAGATCATCCGCACCTGGCTCTTCTACACCGTCATCCGGAGCCACTACGAGCTCGCCACGATCCCGTGGGCCAACGCGCAGATCTCCGGATTCGTCGTCGATCCCGACCGGAAGAAGATGTCGAAGTCGGCCGGCAACGCGCCCGACGCGCCGATGAACCTGATCGGCAAGTACGGCTCGGACGCGGTGCGCTACTGGGCGGCGGGCGCCCGACCGGGCATGGATCTCACCCTCGACCACAACCAGTTCAAGATCGGCCGCCGCCTCGCCATCAAGATCCTCAACGTCAGCCGGTTCGTGCTCGCCCGGCTCGGCCCTGAAGGAGAGGTGACCGCTCCTCTCGACCGGGCGATGCTCGACCGTCTCGCGGGTGTGGTCGACGAGGCCACCGCCGCGTTCGAGGGATACGACTACGCGCGCGCGGCCGAACGCATCGAGCCGTTCTTCTGGTCGTTCTGCGACGACTATGTCGAGCTCGTGAAGGGAAGGGCCTACGGCGGCCAGGGCGACGCCGCGGCCGAGTCGGCCAACCGTGCCCTAACCGTCGCGCTGTCGACGTTGCTGCGTCTCTTCGCTCCGTTTCTTCCGTTCGTCACCGAAGAGGTGTGGTCGTGGTGGAAGGAGGGCTCCATCCATCGTGCAGCGTGGCCGGAGGCGGCCGACCTGCGGACCACCGCCGGTGCCGACTCCGACGGCGCCATCCTCGAAGTCGCTGCGGCCGTACTCGGCCAGGCACGCAAGGCCAAGACGGAAGCCAAGCTCTCGATGCGCGCCCCGGTGGAACGTCTCGTCGTCCGCGACAGCGCGGAACGGCTCGGCGCGCTGCGCCAGGCCGAAGCCGACCTCCGCGACGCCGGCTCCATCGAAGACCTCGTCCTCGAGGAGGCCTCCGAACCCTCCGTCGAAGCGACCTTGAAGCAGTAGCCCTCGGATTCAAGCCGTCCTCGCGTCGGGTTCGGCCGATACGCTCTGCCGCCATGACAACGACCGAAGTGGGGGTCGCGGCGCGGGCGGTGGATCTGGTCAAGGTCTACGGCGCGGGGCAGACCACAGTGCGGGCACTCGACGGCGTCAGCGCCGAGTTCCCAGCCGCGGAGTTCACCGCCATCATGGGCCCGTCGGGCAGCGGCAAGTCGACGCTCCTCCACTGCATGGCCGGCCTCGACGCCCCCACCGCCGGCCAGGTCTATATCGGCGACTCCGACCTCACGACGCTCGACGACAAGCGCCTCACCCAACTCCGCCGCGACCGCCTCGGTTTCATCTTCCAGGCCTTCAATCTCGTGCCAACTCTCACTGCGGCGGAGAACATCACCCTGCCGATGGCACTTGCGGGCCGGAAGCCGGACCAGGCCTGGCTCGACAAGGTGATCGACACCGTCGGCCTGCGCGACCGTCTGACCCACCGCCCGAGCGAGCTATCGGGTGGTCAACAGCAACGCGTCGCGGCTGCCCGGGCACTGGCATCGCGCCCCAACATCGTCTTCGCCGACGAGCCGACCGGCAACCTCGACTCCCGTTCGGGCGAGGAACTGCTCGCGTTCATGACGACCGCGGTGCAGGACTTCGGCCAGACGATCGTGATGGTCACCCACGACGCGGTCGCCGCCGCCCACGCCCACCGGGTGCTCTTTCTCGCGGACGGCAAGATCGTCGACGAGATGGGCCGGCCCACGGCCGAACGCGTCCTCGACTACATGAAGCAGTACGGCTGATGGTCAAGGCGACGATCGCCAGCCTCCTCGCCCACAAGGGCCGCGTCGCCCTCACCGCGCTCGCCATCGTGCTCGGCGTCTCGTTCGTGTCGGGGTCGTTCATCCTCACTGACACCATCCAGGCGACCTTCGACGAGCTGTTCGGCGAAGCGACGGAGGGAACCGATGTCACGGTCCGCTCCGTGGCCGCGTTCGAGGAAGAGTCCAACACCGGCAGCGGCAACCGCGAACCGCTGCCCGAGACGATGCTCGACCTGGTGCTCGGTGTCGAGGGCGTGCAGGAGGCGGCCGGCCTCGTGCAGGGCTACGCCCAGTTCGTAGACAGCGAAGGCGAAGCCGTCGGCGGTCAGGGCCCGCCGACCATCGGCTTCAACTGGCCGGGCGACTCCGAGTTCTCACCGTTCCAGATCCGCACCGGCCGCGGTCCCGAGGCCGACGGACAGGTGGTCGTCGACGCGGCCACGGCCAAGTCCAACGACTTTCAGGTGGGAGACACCGTCTCCATCCTCCTTGCCGGCCCGGCCGAGGAATTCACGATCGTCGGCATCGCCGGCTTCGGGGAAGCCGACAACCTCGCGGGCGCGACCATCGCCCTCTTCGAGACCACGACTGCCCAACGGGTGCTGCAGCAGGAGGGCCAGTTCGGGTCGATCGCGGTAGCGGGAGAACCGGGCATCTCAGAGGTCGAGCTTCGCGACCGCATCGCAGCCGCGTTGCCGGAGGGGGTAGAGGCGGTCACGCAGGAACAGGCCGCTGAGGAAGCCGCCAGCGCGATCCAGGCGGGCTTCGGGTTCTTCAGCACTGCCCTCCTCGCTTTCGCGGCGATCTCGCTCTTCGTCGGCGCCTTCATCATCCACAACACGTTCGCCATCCTCGTCGCCCAACGCACCCGCGAACTCGGGCTGTTGCGAGCCCTGGGCGCGAGCCGGCGGCAGGTGATCGGCTCGGTCACGGCAGAGGCCGGTTTCGTCGGACTGGCGGCATCCCTCGTCGGACTCCTCGCCGGCTTCGGGATGGCAGTCGGACTTCAGGCGCTCCTGGCCGGCTTCGGCATCGACCTGCCGTCGACCACGACGCAGTTCCTGCCGCGCACGATCATCGTCTCGATGGTCGTCGGCCTCGGAGTGACCCTCGTATCCGCAGTGGGACCGGCCCGCCGCGCCGCGTCGGTCGCGCCGGTCGAAGCTCTCGCGGAAGGCGAACACCCCACGCCGGCGACCGGCATCGGACGCCGGACCGCCGCCGGGGCGCTGGTGTCCGCTGTCGGACTCGTGATGCTGCTCAGCGGGCTCTACGGCGGCGCCGGCTTCCCGGCTGTGGCGGCGGGCGGCCTCGTACTCTTCCTCGCGGTTGCGATGCTGAGCCCGCTGCTGGCCGCGCCCGTCGTAAGGGCGATCGGCGCGCCCCTGAGCCGGCTCGGGCTGCCGAGCCATCTGGGCCGCGAGAACGCCCTCCGCAACCCCCGGCGCACCTCCGCCACGGCCGCGGCCCTCATGGTTGGTCTCGGCATGGTGAGCTTCGCCGCGGTGTTCGCGGCGTCGCTCACCGCGTCCACGACCAAGGTCATCGAAGACGCGTTGCGCGCCGACCTCTTTGTCGAAACCGCCTCCTTCGGTGGCATGAGCACCGCGGTCGCCGGCGAGCTCGCGGCCGAGCCCGCGGTCGGCACCGTCTCCCCGATCCGCTTCGGAGCCTTTCGCGTCGACGGCAACATGCGAAGCCTCACCGCCACCGGCCCGGGGATCGAGGAGCTGCTCGCGATCGAGATGATCGACGGCGAAGTCGCCGCCCTCGACGACGGTCAGCTCCTGATCGACGAGCGCGTCGCCGACGACGAGGGCTGGTCGGTCGGCGACTCCGTGAGCCTCGAGTTCGCTCGCACCGGGCTACAGGAGTTCGTGATCGGTGGCGTGTACGAGCGAGTCCAACTGGTGGGTGCCTACCTGGTGTCGAACGAGGTGTTCGACACCAACTACAGCAACGTGCTCGACGCCGTCGTGCTCATGAACGCCGCTCCGGGTGCGTCCATCGACGACCTGCGGGCCGCCGCCGACCGCGTCGCGACCCGGTATCCGAACCTCGAGGTCAAGGACCAGGCCCAGTTCAAGGAAGACCAGATCGACCAGGTGAACCAGTTGCTCGGCCTGGTGACGGTGCTCCTCACCCTCGCGATCATCATCGCGGTGATGGGGATCGTGAACACCCTCGCGCTCTCCGTCCTCGAACGGACGCGGGAGATCGGCCTTCTCCGGGCGGTCGGCATGGCGCGGCGCCAGGTGCGGGCCATGATCCGGGTCGAGTCGGTGCTCGTCGCCGTCCTCGGCGGGCTCCTCGGCATCGCCATGGGCATCCTGCTCGGCTGGATCGTGGTGAGGTCACTGGCCGACGAGGGGTTCAGCTCCCTCCGGATCCCGTACTCCCAGCTGCTCGTGTTCCTCATCGTCTCGGGGCTCGTCGGCGTCGCCGCCGCCCTTCTGCCCGCCCGCAAAGCCGCCCGCATGGACGTCCTGGGCGCGATCCAGCACACCTGACCCCCGAACCACACCCGAACCACATCGAACTTGAGGCAATAACGAACGGATTCCGTTCGTTATTGCCTCAAGTTCGGCCGGTTTGACAGAATCCGGTCGTGGCGGAAACGGCCGTTGTCGAGACGACCAGAGTGATCCCCACCCGGGTGCTCGTGCTGGGGATGGCCCACGAGGACGGCACCATCCTCGGCGAGGAGCTCTATCCGGTGGCGGCTGCCTGCGGCCTGTCGGCCGAGCAGGTGCGCTCGTGCGTACGCCGTCTGGTGCAGGAAGGCCTCTTCGTGCGGCAAGGGTCGGGACAGTCCACCGAGTTGTCCGCGACACCGGCCGGCATGGCGGCACTCGGCGAGACCATCGAACGCACCCGACTCGCCTACGGCCACGACGCCGCCGGACGCGGCTGGGACGGGCGGTGGCGACTCGTCGCCTTCGCCGTGCCCGAGCACCAGCGGGCGGCTCGCGACGCGCTGCGCGACCGTCTGCTTGACCTCGGAGGCGCCAACATCCAGGGTGGGCTCTACGTGTCGCCCCACCAGTGGCACAAGGACGTGTGGGGTGAGGCGCAACGCCTCGGCATCGCCGAAGCGATCACCCTCGCCACCACCGACGAGCTCGAGATAGGTGGCGAGCGGGACCCCCGCTGCATCGCCGCCCAACTCTGGCCGCTCGAAGAGCTCGCTGCGGGCTACGAGGCCTTCACGGCCCGGTTCGACCAGATCCCCTCGCGTCTGACGGCGATGCGCGACCACAAGCAGCGGCTTCCCGACGCCGCCTTTCTGCCCGCCGCGCTCCGCATGGTCGTCGCGTTCCAGGAGTGGTTCGGTGACGACCCCTTGCTGCCACCCGAGCTGCTGCCGCGTCCCTGGCCCGGGCGGGCCGCGCGTGACCTGCTGATCCGATCGCGGCGGCTCGCCCTCGCCATCCGGCAGACGCAAGGCCGCCCCGCGCTGTTCCGCTGGTTCGACGACGCCATCGAGTCGATCCCCTAGTAGTCGATCCCCAAGCCCGCCAACGTCCAAGGAGTCTTCGCCATGAAGTTCGGCATTTTCTACGAGCACCAGCTCCCCCGCCCCTGGGAGGAAGGCGACGAGCACCGCCTGCTCAAGGACAACCTCGAACAGGTCGAGCTCGCCGACAAGCTGGGCATCGACTACGTGTGGGAGGTCGAGCACCACTTCCTCGAGGAGTACAGCCACTCCTCCGCGCCCGAGG
>CAZWDB010000132.1:0-11442 GCA_964632885.1 uncultured Acidimicrobiales bacterium
AATCCGTTCGTTATTGCCTCAAGTTCGAGCGGGCTTACGTGACTGGCGGCGCAGGACCGGGTGCGGCACGGGGGTGGCCTGCGGACGCTCCAGGTAGGCGACGAGGGAGTTGTAGACCCGGCGGTTGGTGAGGGCGATGAGTTCGTCGCGCATCGAGACGTAGACCGGCACGCTCCCGACGAAGGCATCGGTGGTCTCGGTGCACCACCAGTGGAACTCGCTGCCCCCTTCGCCCCAGTGCTGCCGATCCCACTGCTTGATCGTGGAGACCACCCGGTCGATCTTGTCGTCGGTGACCTCCTCGTCCTCGCGGCGGAGCGGAAGCTGCCAGCACACGTTCGGCTTCAGGTCGAGGGGGCGCTTGCGGCGGTTCACGGCCGCGACGTGCAGAGCGCACCCCGCGCCGGCGGCGAAGCCCGGGCGGTTGAGGAAGATGCAGGCGTCATCGACGAGCACGCTGACGGTCTCGCCGTCATCGTTCTCCTCGGCGATGGACAGGCTTCCGTCGGCCCGCCGAGGCGCCTGGTCGATGAACTGCCACTCCTCGGCGGTGAGAGTCGCGGCGACTTCCTCCACGTGCGCAACATCGTCGTCGTCGGTGAAGTGGGCGCCGTAGGAGCAGCATCCCTGGGCGAGCTCCGGCGACGGGCCGGTGAGGACGCCCTGGCAACCTGCGCCGAAGATACAGGTCCACGGGCTGGTCAGAAAGGTGACGTCGAAGACCCAAGTGCGGTACTCGTCGGGGTCTTCGAAGGAGACCCACTCGTGGGTGTCGAGAGGCATGGTGCGAGGAGTCATGTGGCTTCCCACCGTACCCCGGCGGCCAGAATGGGTGCGTGACACTCCCGGTGACCGCCGACCTGAGGCGTGCCCTGGCGCGGGAGCGCGTCCTCGAACAGCCGCTCGAGCTCGCCCTATACGCGCGGGATGCCTCGGTGATCGAGGGTCGGGCCGCCGCGGTGTGCTTCCCGGAGACGACCCGCGAGGTCCAAGACGCAGTGCGCATCGCCCGATCCCATGGGCATGCGATCATCCCCCGTGGTTCGGGCACCGGCCTGGCGGGCGGTGCGGTCCCGGTGGCTGACGGAGCGGACCCGGTCGTCCTCGTCACGAGCCGCATGAACGCGATTCTCGAGATCGACTCCGACGACCGGGTGGCGTGGGTGCAGCCCGGCGTGTTGAACCTCGACCTGTCGCGAGCGGTCGCTCACCTCGGACTCCACTTCGCGCCCGACCCCTCGAGCCAGCAGGCGTGCTCGATCGGGGGCAATGTCGCCAACAACTCCGGGGGCCCGCACTGTCTGCTCTACGGCGTCACCAGCGCGCACGTCTTGGCTCTCGAGGTGGTGCTGCCGGACGGCGACCTCGTCATGCTCGGTGGCCTCGATGCCGACCCGGCGGGCTACGACCTGCGCGGAGCGTTCGTCGGGAGCGAGGGCACCATGGGAATCGCCACCCGCATCGCGGTGCGGCTGACTCCGAACCCGCCCGCGGTTCGCACGATGCTCGCCGACTTCACGTCGGTCGACGACGCCGCTTCGGCGGTGAGCGGCATCATCGCGGCCGGAGTCGTTCCCGCTGCCCTCGAGATGATGGACACTCGTATCACCCAAGCGGTCGAGGACTATGTGCATGCCGGCTTCCCGCGCGACGCCGCCGCCGTGCTCCTCGTCGAGGTGGATGGAGTGCAGGAGGGTATCGACGCCGCGGTGGAGGAGATCACCGCGGTACTCAACGAGCATCGCGCTCGGAGTGTCCGCATCGCGGCCGACGAAGCGGAGCGTGCCCTGCTGTGGAAGGGCCGCAAGTCGGCCTTCGGCGCGATCGCACGGATCGCTCCCAACTACTACCTCCACGACGCCGTCGTCCCTCGGACGCGCCTCGTGGAGGTACTCGCCGAGGTGTACGCGATCGCGGCGCGCCATGACCTGATCGTGATGAACGTCTTCCACGCGGGCGACGGCAATCTGCATCCGCTGTTGGTCTTCGACCGGCGGGACCCTGGCGTGATGGACCGGGTGTTCGCCGCCGGCCAGGAGATTGTCGAGGCGTGCGTCGCCGCGGGCGGAGTGCTGTCTGGAGAACATGGGATCGGGCTCGAGAAGCGCGACTACATGTCGCTGATCTTCACCGCCGACGACCTCGATGCCCAGGCTCGGCTTCGCGACGTCTTCGATCCCGACCACGCCTGTAATCCCCAGAAAGTGCTGCCGGCGGGCGCCCGTTGTGGCGACCTGCAATCCGTTCCCGCGGGGGCGTGGATCTGATGGTGGGGGAGCAGAAAGGTGACGGAGCGCTGGCTGCCTTCGCGGCCGAGATCGGCCCTAGTGACCCCGTGGTGCCGGTCGGAGCGCGGTCGCAGTGGAATGTGGGCGGCGCGCCCGCACCGGAAGCACGAGAGGTCGCGGCGCCGGCGGGCATCTTGTCCTACGAGCCGGCCGAGATGGTCGTCAGGTGCAGGGCGGGAACGACGGTGGCCCAACTAGATGCCGCGCTGGGCGCTCACGACCAGATGGTGCCGCTGGACCCGTCATCGGCCGCTGCGACGGTTGGTGGTGTGCTCGCGGTAGGCCATAGCGGGCTTCGCCGGCTGCGTTACGGTCCGGTGCGCGACACCGTGCTCCAGGTCCGGTTCGTTTCCGCGGCCGGCCGGGTGGTAACGGCGGGTGGGGCTGTCGTGAAGAACGTGAGCGGGTTCGACCTGTGCCGGCTGCTCGTCGGCTCATTGGGCACGCTCGGGATCCTCGGTGAGGTCGTCCTGCGCGCCCAGCCCCGTCCGCGAGCATCCGCGTGGCTCCGAGGCGACGACGATCCACACTTGGCCCGGGACCGGCTCTTCCGACCGTCGTCGATCCTGTGGGATGGCGCTCACACCTGGGTTCTGCTCGAAGGCAGGGAAGCCGACGTGAACGCGGAGCGGCGCGCGTTGGGACACGCCTTCGTCGAAGTCGACGGTCCGCCAGCGCTGCCGGCGGGTGGCCGCCGCTCGATGCGGCCCGCCGACACGCGACACCTGTCCGGTCGGTTCGTGGCCGAGATAGGCGTCGGCACGGTGCACGTCGATGACATGGAATCGGTCGAGCGCGCCGCGCTCGATCCCACGGCAGCGCGCCTCCAGCGGCAGATCAAGGCGACCTTCGATCCCACGGGCCGGCTCAACCCCGGCCGTAAGGTGGCTTGACCGTGCGGCTCCAGGTCGACGAGGACGAGCTGGCGTCGTGCGTGTCGTGCGGGCTCTGCCTGCCGCATTGCCCGACCTACCGCGTCTCGGGCGACGAGAGCCGCTCGCCACGGGGCCGGATCGCGGCGATGCGCGCCGTGCACTCCGGCGCGGTGGAGGCCGGCCCATCGTTCGCCCGGGTCATCGACGAGTGCGTGCTCTGCCGCGGGTGCGAGCCCGCTTGCCCGTCGGGGGTGCCCTTCGGCCGGCTGATGGAAGGCACCCGTCGCACGCTCGCGGAGGAGAACCCTCGCTCGGTGTCGGTGTGGAAGCGCGCCGGATACGGAATCCTGGCGCGCCACCGGGTCCTCCTGGTGCTGTCCACGGTCGCGGCCCTCATCCAGCGAGTGGGCCTGGTGCCGCGCCGGCTCGGGCTGCCCCGCATGCCAGTGCGCCGCTCGCCCCTGCAGTCGACCGGCGACGACGTCTGGGTGTACCCGGGTTGTGTGATGGACGCTTGGATGCGGCCTGTCCACCAAGCGGTGATCGACGTGGCCGCCCGCATGGGCGCGGGAGTCGCCCTCCCCGGACGAGGTGGCGACTGTTGCGGCGCGCTCCACGGTCATGCCGGGCTGGGCGCCGAGGCGCGCCGGCTGGCGCGGCGAGTCATCGCGTCGATGCCTGGCGACGCGCCCGTGCTCGTCGACTCGGCCGGCTGTGGTGCGGCGTTGAAAGACTATGGGGAGTTGCTCGGTACACGCGAGGCCGAGGAGTTCGCGGCTCGGGTGCGCGACGTCCACGAGTGGCTCGCGTCCCGGGCGGACGACCTTCCGGCAGGCCGGCTGCGCTATCCCGTGGCGGTGCAGGACCCGTGCCATCTCCGCCATGCCCAGGGCGCGCACGGCAGCGTGCGCGAAGTGCTGAGCCGCTACGCCGAGCTGGTCGAGCTCGATGACGAAGGACTGTGTTGTGGCGCGGGCGGCGCCTACGCTGTCCAGCACCCGGGCCTGGCGGGTGACATTCGCGACCGGAAGGTGGCGGCGATCCGCAGAAGCGGCGTCGACGTGGTGGCGAGCGCCAACCCCGGCTGCATGATGCATCTCTCGGCGGCGGGGGTCGACGCCCGCCACCCGATGGAACTGGTGGCCGAAGCCATAGGAGAAGGCGGACCACAAGATGGCAGGTGAGTTCGAGGAGATACGGGCCCGGCTCGAGGCGATCGCCGAGGAGCTCGCTGATCTGGCCATCGTGCGGCTCCGTGAGTCGATCGACGCCGGTGGCCACGAGCTGCCGGTAGACGAGAAGCGGCTCACGCGGGCGCGTCGATCGGTGGAGCGCGCCGTCGCGATCCTCTCCGACCCCGACGACGCCGGAACTTGAGGCAATAACGAACGGAATCCGTTCGTTATTGCCTCAAGTTCCGCTGATGTCGGGGTCGCGGTCGGCTGTGAGGGTCTCGTCGGGGCGGCCACCCGCGACGAGCTCCCGCTCGGCGGGACCGATGATCTCGGCCGGGGCGCTGTCGAGGTCGTTGAGCGTGTCGATCAGCTGGCGGAGGCGGCCGTGGTTGAGGAGATCGAAGTGGAGCGCGATGCGCGGCAGGTGGAGATGATCGTCGCTCGACATCTCGGGCGGGAACGGGTCGACCGCCTCGATCCGTCCGGTGAGGCAGATGTCGGAGAACTCGTCGTTGAGCCGCTCGAGCTCCTCCGGGGTGGGCGCGGCACGTAGCCGCATCACCATCCGGTTCCCCACGAACCGCCGGGAGTGGTAGTTGCGGTAGAAGCCGAAGATCTCTTCGGCCGCCTCACCCACGTCGTCGGTGATGCGATACAACACGTGGTCCTCGTCCGAGATCAGGCCGCGTGCCGCGACCTCGTCGTGGAGAAAGCTGCGCCAGCTGTGCCAGTAGGTGCCGCCAGGCACCTCGAGCAGCACGATCGGTGATGGCTCCGTCTTACCCGTCTGCACGAGGGTGAGCAGTTCGAAGGACTCGTCAAGCGTCCCGAACCCGCCGGGCAGGACTACGAAGCCGTCGGACTCCTTCATCAGCATCAGCTTCCGAGTGAAGAAGTACTTCATCTCGACCAACTTCGGATCCTCCGCGATGAACTCGTTGGCCCCCTGTTCGAAGGGCAGCCGGATGTTTATGCCGAAGGACATGTCGCGGCCAGCGCCCTCCATCCCCGCGGCCATGATCCCGGGGCCCGCGCCGGTGATCACCATCCAGCCCCGGCCGGCGATGACGGCCGCCAAGTCGCGGGCCTGGGTGTAGAGAGGGTCCTCTTCACGGGTGCGAGCCGAACCGAACATCGTGACCTTGGGCGTGTTCGTGTACGGCGCGAAGACCCGGAACGCCTCGCGCATCTCCTTGACGGCCGCGTTGGTGATCTTCAGGTCGTACCGATCAGTCGGGTCGGTTCCCATTCCCACGACCGTGACGAGGGTCTCGAGGAGTTGATCACGGTTGGCGGTCACGCCCGCGGCGTCGAGCAGGTCACGGAGGCGCTCGTCGATGTCGGGGACGCCCGTTCGACGGCGAGAGGATCGGCGGTCAGGCATTAGGAGTCGTCCACCAGACTGCCCGAACTCGAGGCGGTAGCAGGGCCAATCTCGCGGTTATCGCCTCACGTACGTGCCGCCGGGCGGTCGTAGAGCGTTGTGCGCTGCACGAGGGTGCGGCCGAGCGGCTCGACGAGAGAACGGAACGCCGTCTCGTCCATCATCTGGCCGTGGTCGGCGCCCGCGGCTCGGGAGATGTTCTCGTCCATGAGGGTTCCGCCCAGGTCGTTGCAGCCCGCCTGGAGTGCTTGGCGCACGCCGGCCTCGCCCATCTTGACCCACGACACCTGGATGTTGTCGATCGTGCCTCGGTACGCGATGCGCGCGACGGCGTGCATGAGCAACGCCTCGCGGAAGGTCGGACCGCGCCTTGCCTTGCGCTGCAGGTACATCGGCGCGGCCATGTGCACGAAGGGTAGGGGCACGAACTCGGTGAAGCCGCCGGTCTCCTTCTGGAGGTCGCGGGTGCGTACGATGTGGCGCGCCCAGTGGACGGGCTGCTCGATCGCTCCGAACATGATCGTGATGTTCGACCGGAGGCCGAGTGAGTGGGCGGTGCGGTGAACCTCGAGCCATTCATCGGTCTTGATCTTGTCGGGACACAGCAGGGCTCGGATGTGATCATCGAGGATCTCAGCCGCGGTGCCCGGCAGCGTCTTCAAGCCGGCGTCCATGAGCCGCCGCAGATACCGCGCGAGGGGCTCTCCCAGCCTGCGGGCCCCTTCACTGACCTCGAGCGCGGTGAACCCGTGGATGTGGATCGTGGGCGACGCGGCTCGCACCGCGGCGATGACGTCGAGGTAATAGTCGCCGTCGAAGTCCGGGTGGATGCCGCCTTGGAGGCACACCTCGGTCGCACCGGCGGCCTCGGCCTCCGCGACCCGTCTGGTGATCTCGTCGACCTCCAGCAGGTAGGGCGAACCCCGGAGGTTGAGCGAGAGCGGACCCTTCGAGAACGCGCAGAACCGACACTTGAACGTGCACACGTTGGTGTAGTTGATGTTGCGGTTCGCTACCCACGTGACGGTCTCACCCACCGTTTCGCGACGAAGCTCGTCGGCCACTTCCGCTACGGCGGCGACCTCGCGCCCGCGTGCCCCGAAGAGGGTCACGAGTTCGTCGATGCCGGGCTCGTGTCCCATGAGGACGCCTGAGAGCGCGTCGGCCACCGCGCCGCCCGACCGCGCCGGGGCCGGCACCAGCACGGGAGGGTCGCAGGGATCGCCCGAGTACCAGCGGTCGCCGGGCTCCCGCGCAAGTGCCTCGGCGTCGGACGCGTCGAGAACCGGGAAGCGCAGGGCGGGGTCGAGCCAGCGGACGGGCTCGAGCGCGAACTCGGGGTAGATCGTCAGGCGGGGTGCGAGGGCGAAGCCCCGTTCCTCAGTTGCCTGCCGGAGGCGGTCGATCGCGGGCCACGGGCGTTCGGGGTTCACGTGGTCGGGGGTGACCGGCGAAACCCCACCCCAGTCGTCGATGCCGGCATCGAGGAGACGGGCGAAGTCGTCGGAAAGGTTGGGGGGTGCCTGGACGTGTACCTCGGGCGGTAGGAGAACCCTCGCCGCTGCTACGGACCAGAGGTACTCGTCGTCGGGACACGGACGAGCGGCGTGCATGGCCGTGCCTGGCTTCGGCAGGAAGTTCTGCACGATCACTTCCTGGACGTGACCGTGGCGGCGGTGCGAAGCGGCGATGGCTTCGAGCGCGTCGACGCGGTCGGCACGTGTCTCGCCGATGCCGCAGAGGATCCCGGTGGTGAACGGGATCTGTTGTGACCCGGCCGCGTCGAGGGTCGCGAGCCGGCGTTCCGGTGTCTTGTCGGGGGAGCCGCGGTGACAGGCGAGGTCAGGCTCCAGGGACTCGAGCATCATCCCCTGGCTGGCGCTCACCTCGCGCAGGCGGGCGAGCTCGTCGGGCAGCATCGCCCCAGCATTGGCGTGGGGGAGCAGGCCGGTCTCGGCCAGGACCAGGTTGCACATGGCGACGAGATAGTCGACGGTCGACGCGTACCCGTGACCGGCGAGCCACTCCTTGGCGTCGGGGTAGCGGTCCTCCGGTCGCTCGCCGAGGGTGAAGAGGACCTCGCGACAGCCCACTTCCTGTCCGGCGCGGGCGATCGCGAGCACCTCGTCCGGAGTGAGGTAGGGAGCGGTGAGCCGGGCGGGCGGTTGGGCGAAGGTGCAGTACCCGCACTTGTCGCGGCACAGCTGGGTGAGGGGGACGAAGACCTTCGGCGAGTACGTGACCCGCGTGCCGTGGTAGCGATCTCGGATCTCCCTCGCCTGCGCGAGGAGCTCGTCGATGGGTGTGGCGAGCAACTCGGTCGTCATGGCCCGCCACCCTAGGCGGAAGGTCCCGCCTACTCGTCGGCCCTACGCGCGCCACCGAGCGAACTGGCCGCGGGATCCCGCCAGATCTGGCGGGATTCCGCGGCCAGAACGGACGCCAGCCGGGCTCAACGTGCGCTAGTCGGAGAGGTGCTCGAAGACGTCACGGGCGGCTCGCTCTGCGCGCTGCTTGGTCGCGTCCGCTGTGGACTCGGCCTCCTCGGCCGCCTCCTCCGCCGCCTGCTCGGCCGCCTCGTTGGCTGCCGCGGCTGCACCTCTGGCCTCTTCGGCCGTGTCATTGGCCTTGTTGACTGCGCGGTCGACTC
Organism: uncultured Acidimicrobiales bacterium; assembly: GCA_964632885.1. Lineage (GTDB taxonomy): Bacteria > Actinomycetota > Acidimicrobiia > Acidimicrobiales > CAZWDB01 > CAZWDB01. Next base: position 8,373 of record CAZWDB010000132.1, read on the forward strand.
GGTCGTCACTGCCGTTCCCATTGGCATCGCTGTCGCAGTCATCGCCAACGCCGTCACCGTCACGGTCGCGCTGATCCTTGTTGGCCGTGTCGGGGCAGTTGTCGGCGGCATTGCGCACGCCGTCTCCGTCGCGGTCACGGTCACACGCGTCGCCAATGCCGTCGCCGTCCGAGTCCTTCTGGTCGGGATTCCAGTGGTTCGGGCAGTTGTCGTGGCCGTCACGTGCCGCATCGCCGTCGGTGAAGCCCTCGTCGCCGGCTCGGGAGGGGCCTCCATGGTCGCAGTGCGGGTTGTTCTGCTGGGGGCCCTCCTTGCTGCAGGCCTCTCGGTGGCCCTCGTTGTAGTGGGCCGACGCGATCGAGGTCGAAACGCCGACGAGAGCGATGGCCACGCTGAGTAGCAGAGCGATCCGCTTCATACCAGACACAAACGCGAAGAGTACAACGTTCTTACACCTGTTACACCCTTTGGCCGAACTTGAGGCAATAACGAACGGATTCCGTTCGTTATTGCCTCAAGTTGGTGGGGGCGGCGGCGGGGTCGACGAGCCAGACGACCTGCTCGGCGTCGATGCGGGACGCGGGGAGGTCGTCGCCTTTGACAAGGGCCTCCATCGCGGGGCGTTTGGCCTCGCCCGCCACGGTGACGACGGCGAGGCGGGCTCGGGCGATGCCGGCGAAGGTGAGGGTCATGCGCGGGTGGGGGTTCTGGCCGGTCGGATCCTCGTTCATCACCACGAGGAGCCCTTCCTCGGCGTCGACGGCGGGTGAGCCGGAAAACAGCGACGCGGTGTGGCCGTCTGCGCCGATACCGAGATGCACGACGTCGAAGCGGTCGAGCTCGCCGAGGACCAGTTGATAGGCGTTGGCGCCTTCTTCGCACCGCATGGGGTAGACGGCATTGGCGGCGCCGACCGGCTCGAGGAGTGCCTGGCGGCCGAGCCGCTCGTTGGAGTCGGGGTGATCGGGCGGCACACACCGCTCATCGCCCCAGTACACGTCGACCTGCCACCAGTCGATTCGTTCCGCGCCGTCGCGGGCCAAGCGTTCGTAGCACGCCTTGGCGGTCTCACCCCCGGACAAGGCGATGGAGAACCCCTCGGAGGCGCGCCGTGAGAACGCATCCACGACCGTTTCGCAGAACGCGCCGGGAACGTCATCGACGATGGTCACTTCTCCGTGCACCGCGCGCACACTAGAGCGGCAGCGCGGTGGCCGCGTTCAGAGCGCGGAGGTACAGCGGGTCGCCTTCGAGGGATGTCAGGGCCTCTTGCAGCCCCCATGCCGGCCCGGCGGGTGGGAGCATCCGCACGCTGTGGTGGGGGGCATCCGGTTCGATCTCGAAGGTGGCGAGAAGGGCGCGCTCGCTCCCGCGGCGGGCCACCGAGAATTCCGCCCTCCGGTCGCTACGGGTGGTCGAGAGGCGCACATAGGCGTGGTCGGCCTTACCGATCTGGAACGCCGCCGCCGGAAGCTGAAGACGGTCGGCGAGCCAGCCGGCGAGGAGCCGGCGAGGCCCTTGCTTGCCCCGCACTTCGACGGTGTCGATGTCATTTACATAGGACCGGTGGTCGCCTTCGAACAGGGCGGCGAGGAGCTCGCGCCACGGCCGGAGGCGGTGCCACGAGAGGTCGACGACGGGAGTTCGCGCCGCCATCTCGACGATGGCGGCGAAGCTGGCCGCATCGCCGAGGTCGCGGGCGTCGACGATGAGCGCATCGGTGGTGTCGAGCAACTGGTCGGACACGGAGGCGACCTCTTTGACGAACCATACGACGACGGGCAGGTCCGGCAGCGTGAGCGGCTCGATGAGGGAGTGGAGGTGGCGGATCACCGGTCCGCCGACGCGCAGCTCGATGTCCTCCGACCAGAACACCCGGCCGGCCTCTTCGTAGCCGTGCAGGCTGACCGCCGCCCCGAACGGGCTCGGCTCCGGACGCGCCACGATGCCGATCGTGCGCGCCGGATGGGTGGTTCCGATCTCATGGAGCGCGGCCGCCGCCCGCTCGCACTCGTCGGCATCGGGCGCAACCGTCACGAGGGTGAACACCGCGGTTCGGGTTGCGGTTCCAGCAGGGACGTCGCGCCGGAGTTGGTCAAGGGTGTCGAGAACGAGGCCGATCGTGGCGTCCTCGCTGCGCCAGGAGCCGAGCACGTCTACGGCCTTCGCCACGCGTTGCCTTCCCGTTCGACGAGCCGGTCGGCGGCCTTCGGTCCCCATCCTCCCGCCTGATATCGCTCGAGGGGGACGCGCCCGTCTGCCCACGCCTCCTGCAGCGGCGCCACTATCCGCCAGGCGTACTCGACCTCGTCGGTACGGATGAAGAGGGTGGGGTCGCCGACGAGGGCATCGAGAAGGAGCCTCTCGTACGCGTCGGGCGCCTCCTCCAGGAAAGCTGCGCCATAGGAGAAGTCCATCGACACCGTTCGCACCTGGAAGGACTGGCCTGGCACCTTGGCCCCGAAGCGCAGAGAGATGCCTTCGTCGGGCTGGATGCGGACGACGAGGGCGTTCGGTCGGAGCCCGCGCGCGTGGCCGGCTGCGAACGGGAGATGGGGCACGCCGTGGAACTCCATGGCTACCTCAGTCACGCGCTTCGGAAGGCGCTTTCCGGTGCGCACGAAGAAGGGCACCCCCGCCCAGCGCCAGTTGTCGACGCGGAGGCGCATGGCGACGTAGCTCTCGGTGAGGCTGCCGGCCGCGACGCCCTTCTCATCGCAGTATGCCGGGACCTCCTCGCCCTCCACCCAGCCGTGGTTGTACTGCCCGCGGACGGTGTCGGCTTCGACCTCATGGGGCTCGAGGACATCGACGGCTCGCAGCGCCTTCACCTTCTCGTCGCGGATGCCGGCCGGGTCGATGGAAGCGGGCGGCTCCATCACCGTCAGCGCCAGCACCTGCAACACGTGGTTCTGAACGATGTCGCGCAGCGCGCCGGCAGACTCGTAGAAGCCGGCCCGATGACCAATCCCCGCCGACTCGGCGACAGTGATCTGCACGTTGTCGACGTAGCGCCGGTTCCAGATGGGCTCGAAGATGGCGTTGGCGAACCGGAGGGCGAGAACGTTCT
>CAZWDB010000133.1:0-11065 GCA_964632885.1 uncultured Acidimicrobiales bacterium
TTGGCTGGGTGGACGCACACGGCGACGGCGACTGGGCCATCGCGATCCGTTCGGCAGAGCTCGCCGGCACGACGGCCCGGCTGTTCGCGGGCGTCGGCATCGTCGACCGATCCGAACCGGAGGCCGAGCTGGCCGAAACCCAGCTCAAGCTTCAGGCCCTCCTCGCCGCCGTTGTCCGCCCCTGACCCGTGTCGAACTTGAGGCAATAACGAACGGATTCCGTTCGTTATTGCCTCAAGTTCGAGGGTTCGCGAGCGCGACGCCGGCGTCGAGGGAGGCTTGCACCAGCTCGATCGCGCCGAGGACGATCTCACGATCGGCTTCGTCGAGCCGGTCGAGCATCGGGGCGATCCTCCCGATCATCGCGGCTTCGGCCACCTCGAGGGCTGCCTCGCCTGCGGGGGTGATCCTCAGTCCGACCGCCCGCCGGTCGCCTTCCACCTGCTCCCGGCGGATCAAACCCCGTTCTACGAGGCTCTCCACCATGGCGGTGATGGTGGGCTTGGCGAGGTTGAGCCGGTCGGCGAGGCGGGTGGCCCGTTCGTCGCCCGCAGCCACCATCGCGAGCACCCGATATTGAGGCAAGGAGAGGTCGGTGTCGGCCCGCTCGATCAGCCGCGCCAGGCGCGCGATCGTCCTAACCATCACCCTCTGGCGGTCGTCGGCCTGCACAACTGCAGCCTACTTGGCGCTTCGGGAAAGGTCGGAGACCGCATCGGCCACGGCGGAGTGCAGTTCGTCGTGGACCGCGACGTTCGCCCCTCGCTCGGTGCGGACGTGAACCATATGAACACCTCCGTCCGCTCCCGCCCGCTCGACCGCATCGAGTGCCCCGAGTGAGGTGTCGGGAGACGAAACCGACAATCCGAACGCCCCGGCGAGCCGGGCGAGGTCGAGACCGTGCGGTGTAGCGAAGAGTTGCTCGAACCGGCGCGGGGGCAGCCCCGCCTGCGCAAGAAACGAGAAGATCCCCCCGCCATCGTTGTCGACGACAACCAGCACGAGACGACCGGGCCGGTCATCCGCGCCGATCAGTCCGTTGCTGTCGTGGAGGAAGGCGAGGTCGCCGAGGAGCGCGACCACGGGCACATCGGTGCGGGCCGCGACGCCCGCGGCCGTGGACACCACGCCGTCGATGCCGTTCGCCCCTCGGTTGGCGAACACCGCTGCGCCGCTTCCCGGATGTCCGTACCACTCGACATCACGGATCGGCATGCTCGACGACACGAACAACGGCGTGCCCGATCGAAGGCCTGCCGTGAGAGCGCGCGCCACGCCGGGCTCGGTCGCTTCGGGGTGGCGCGCGAGCACCGCTTCGATGGCTTCCTGCGCGGCTGCCTCGGCGGCCTCCCACGTGCCGTCCCAGCCGTGCGGAGGCGGCGCGAGCTCCTCGACCGCGATGTAGCAGAAGGTGGTGGGATCGGCGCGGACCACGAGCGACGCCCGCCGGTCGGGATCGGTCCATGACCAGTGCGGGTCGACGACCACATGCTCCTCGACCCCTGCCAGCCAAGATCCGAGCACCTTCGAGGCCGGCAAGCTCCCGACCCTGAGGACGACTTCGGGCGTGTGGGCCTCAGCGAACGAGTCGACCCGCAGGAGACTGTCGAACGCGGCCACGACCGACGAGTCGCCGGTGCGACACCCGGATCGGGCGTCGGCCAGCACCGGCCAGCCGAGGTGGCTTCCCAGCTCGAGAACGGCAGCCGGATCGCCACATTCCGCCCCGGCGACGATAACTCCGCGCCGGCGCGCCGCCAGCGCCCGTAGTCGATCGAGATCGGAGCTGGCGACGTCGCCAGAAGTGCCCCGTACGACTGCATGCCACGGGCGTCCGCCCGGCCGCCCCTCAGGGAGGTTTCCCGGGTCGCCGACGAGAGGGTCGTCGAATGCCATGTTGAGGTGGACGGGTCCCGGTCCTGAGGGATGCGCCGTCGCTTCCGCGACCGCCCGACTGGCAAGGGATCGCCATGCCTTCGACCGGAGACCAGGCGCCGTCCCCACCTGGCTCGACCACCGGAGCACTCCCTCGAACAAGCGCGTCTGGGCGATCGTCTGGGGAGCGCCCACGTCATGGAGCTCAGCAGGGCGATCCGCCGTGCACACCACCAGCGGTACCCGGGCGTGGTGCGCCTCGATCACCGCGGGGTGGAGCTCGGCGGCGGCAGTGCCGCTCGTCGTGACCACGACAGCCGGCTCACCCGAGGCGAGGCCCATGCCCAAAGCGAAGAACGCCGCGGACCGCTCGTCGATCGACGTGTGAACACGTATGCCACCGTTGACGGCGAGCGCGAGGACGAGCGGCGTGGATCGCGAGCCGGGGGCCACTACCGCGTCGGTGACACCCGCTCGCACCCACTCGTCGACGAAGGTGGCCGCGAGCGTCGCCTGATCGGATGCGGTCACCGGCCCCCCGCGGATCGGCCTGTCTCCAACCGGCATGTCACCCACTGGAGCGGTCGGTGCGCCAACATCGTGCGGTGCTCCACATCGACGTGCACGGTCGTCACCGGTTGTCGCGCGTCGTCCTCGTGCACGGGTTCACCCAGAACGGACGGATGTGGTCGGCGGTCGCGGCGGGCCTGGCGCGCCAGCACCAGGTCGTCGCGGTCGACGCGCCCGGCCACGGGTATTCGTCCCACATCCACGCCGACCTCTGGCAGGGTGCTCGGCTCCTCGGTGAGGCCGGTGGTCAGGCCGCCTATCTCGGGTACTCGATGGGCGGACGGCTGTGCCTCCACCTCGCGCTCGCCGCCCCCTATCTCGTGCGCCGGCTGGTGCTCGTCGGGGCGACCGCCGGCATCGACGACGCCGAGGAGCGGGGGGCGCGGCGCGACGCTGACGAGGCGCTGGCAGCAGGACTGGAACGCGACGGGCTTGACGCCTTCCTCGAGCGGTGGCTCGCCAACCCGTTGTTCGCCGGCCTCTCGGACGAGAGCGCGGGACTGGAGGCACGCCGGCAGAACACCGTCGAGGGGCTGGCGGCGAGCCTGCGCCTGACGGGTACCGGAAACCAGGAGTCGCTCTGGGATCGCCTGCACCGCCTCGAAATGCCGGTGCTCGTGGTCACCGGCGCGCGAGACACCAAGTTCACCGAGCTCGGCGAGCGTCTCGTCGCGGCGATCGGAGCGAACGCCGCGTTGACAGTGATCGCCGATGCGGGCCACTCGGTGCACCTCGAGCAACCGGACGCGTTCCTTTCCGCCGTGGCGCCGTTCCTCGCTGCCGATCACGACAACACCACTCCCAGCGAGAGCAACACGCCGTAGACCAGGTGGAGCCGGGCGGTGCCGGAGAGAACAGGGATGAGGCGCGCGCCCTGCTCGCCCGACGTCACCGCCCGCACGGGCGCGACCGCTAGTGCGAAGGCGCCCAGGGCGATGAAGGCTACGGGTGAGAGCAGCCCGACGGCCATGGTCGCGACCGGCGGCGCTACGGCCACGAGGACGACGAAGAGCGCCCGCGTCGCGCCATCGCCGAGGCGCACCGCGAGGGTTCGCTTCCCCGCGACCGCGTCGGACGGGATGTCACGCAGGTTGTTGGCGACGAGGAGCGCCGTCGCGAGGAGCCCCACCGGAATCGACCCGAGCACCGCGAGCCCGGTCACCTCCTCGAGGTGCACGTAGGCCGATCCGACGGTGGCCACGACGCCGAAGAAGACGAACACGAACAGCTCGCCGTAGCCGGCATAGCCATAAGGCCTCGGACCGCCGGTGTACAACCAGCCGGCGGCGATCGACACCGCACCGACGACCAGCAGCCACCACGTGACGGCGGCGGCGAGTAGAACTCCCGCGACTGCCGCCACCGCGAACGCAAGGAACGCTGCAACTCGGACCTGTCCGGCCGGCCTCAATCCGGACGCCACCAGCCGTTGGGGTCCGACTCTCGCGTCGTCGGCACCGCGGACGCCGTCGGCGTAGTCGTTGGCGTAGTTCGTTCCGATCTGCAGCGCCAGAGCCACCACGAGCGCGGCGAGCGCCCGCCACGGCACGACGTCACCGGTGGAAGCGGCGACCGCCGTCCCGACGAGCACCGGCACCACGGCAGCAGGCAGTGTCCGTGGGCGCGCGCCCTGTAGCCAAACCACCGCGCCATCACAGCATCCAGCCCGAACTTGAGGCAATAACGTACGGATTCCGTGCGTTATTGCCTCAAGTTCGGAGGGGGAGGCAGGCGGACGGCGGTGCTATTGACTGTTAGATCCGGCCGAGGACCGGGTATGACAGTTGTGTTACAGCTATCCGATCGACGGCGGACGGAGGGCAGGAAGAAACATGCGTCAACCCCTGAGCCGAGAGGCGATCTCAGCCGCAGCCCGAGAGATCCTCGTCCACGAGGGTCTCCACTCGGTCTCGTTGAGGCGGGTGGCGGCCAGCCTCGGCGTCACCGCGCCGGCGTTGTACGCACACGTGGTCGACAAGCGCGACCTCCTCCAGGGCATCGCCGAGAAGGAGTTCGAGGGCCTCCTCGAGCGGTTCCGCGCCGTCGCCGACGGCGACGCTGTCGACCGCCTCCGGCGGCAGGCTCGCGCCTACATCGATTACGCGTGCGAGAACCCCGATCTGTTCCGCGCCATGTTCCTGTTCCGACCTGAGCTAACGGCCGAAGAGCGAGGCGACAAGCCGCCCCTTGCTACCCGTGTGTTGTCCGCGTTCACCGAGACGGTGCGCGCCGGCGTCGAGAAGGGCCGCTTCTCTTCCGACACCGACCCCCGTCTGCTGGCCCTCACGGTGTGGACCGCGGCCCACGGCGCCGCCACCGCACTTCTCTCTGGCCCGGCCCTCGATGTCGAGCTGCAGGCCCGGCTGCCCGACAGCGCGGTCGACACGCTGATAAGCGGGCTCACCCGCCACGAACACTCGAGCCGCGAAGACCTCCTCTGCTGACGTTGATAGCCGAACTTGAGGCAATAACGCACAGATTCCGTGCGTTATTGCCTCAAGTTCGGCTATCGAGGGCACGCGGGAGGCCCTCCGCGTGGACGACGCTGAGCTGTTGCACTGCCCGGGTGAGCACGACGTAGAGAGCGCGCATGCCGTTGGGCTCCTCGGCCACGATGCGCTGAGGTTCCACCGCAACGACCGCGTCGAATTCGAGGCCCTTGGTGCTGGCCGGCGGCAGGAGCGTGAGGTGATCGCCGAGGGCGGACGCGCGCGTGCCGTCGACGAAGGGGGTACCGGCGTCCTTGAGGGCAGCGGTGAGCTCGGCCAGCAGCGATGTCGGCGCGATCAGGCCCACGGAGGTCCAAGCTCCCAGGAGCCTCTCTGCCTCAGCGACCGTCTCTCCGGCCCGATCGCCGGCGTCGACCGCCAGGAGGCGCGGCTCGGATCCCCGCTGGCGCACCGAGCGGGCGGGAGCCAAGCCGGGCGCCGCCTCAGGCAGGAGGCGGTTGGCGAAGTCCATGACGGGAGCGGGGACGCGGTAGCCGACGGTGAGCTCCTCGAGCCTGGCGGTGGCGCCCAGTTGGGCGATCGCGTCGGCCCAGTTGCTCTGGGCGCCCGGGGAGGTCGCCTGGGCCAGGTCGCCGAGGACGGTCATCGAGCCCTTGCGGCTACGGCGCGCGACCATCCGCAGGTCGAGGGCGGACAGGTCCTGGGCCTCGTCCACGACGACGTGGCCGTACTTGTTCTGCACGCCGCTGATGAGGGAGTCGGCCTCGTCGAGGAGCGCGAGGTCGGCGCGGGTCCACGGCTCCTCGCTCACCCGGGACGCCGGCTTCCGGTACAGCAACTCCCGCTCTTCCTCGGTGAGCAACCCGGCGGTGACGCGACGGGCGAAGGAGCGGTTGCCGTAGAGCCGTCGGACGATGTCGCCCGCGCTAAGGGCCGGCCAGATCTTGTCGGCCGCGGCCTTGAGGTTGCGGCTCGCCCGGGCCGCGCTCGCGAAACTCGCCCACTCGCCGACGTCGCTCGTCGGTCTGGTCAGATGCGCCTGCCACGCCATCTCCACCAACTGTTCGCGGACGACATTGCGGCTGTCGTTGAGCGGGCGGGAACGGGCGAGGGCGGTGTCGATCAGGTCGGCAACATCGGCAGAGCGCAGCGTGACCACACCGAATCCGGTGTCGACGCGCAGGTCGTCCTTCGGCGGCCCGATCCGCTCGAGCACCGCCCGGCGTATCACCTCCGCCATGCGGGCGTCACCCTTCAGCCGGGCCGTCTCCGGGCCGTCTTCACCTCGCAACCGGAAGCGGCCGCCGGCGAGGCCGTCGAGGGTGAGTTGGGTTGACGCCGACTCGCCCAACGAGGGCAGCACCTGGGAGATGTAGCGGAGGAAGATGCGGTTCGGTCCGATGATGAGCAGGCGCTCCCGCTCCAGCAGGTCGCGGTGCTCATACAGGAGATACGCGGCCCGGTGGAGGCCGACGGCTGTCTTCCCAGTGCCCGGCCCGCCCTGCACCACGATGCACTCCTCGATCGGCGCGCGGATGATGACGTCCTGTTCGGCCTGGATCGTGGCGACGATGTCGCGCATCTCGCCGGTGCGGGCCCGCTCCACCTCGGCAAGCAGTGGGTCGAGCACATAGGCGCCGGCATCACGGGTCTGCGGGTTGTCGAAGTCTTCGTCGAAGAGGTCGACCAGGAGGCGCCCCTCCACCAGAAACCGTCGCCTGAGGTGGAGCCCCATCACATCGGCGACGGTCGCCCGGTAGAAGGGCGTGGCCACGGGCGCACGCCAGTCGGTCACGACTGCATTTCCGTCCTGGTCTTCGACGTGCCGGCGTCCGATGTAGAACTGCTCGCCGTCTCTTCGGTCAATCCGGCCGAAGCACAATGCGCTCGACGGCTCCGCCAATAGGTCGATGCGCTTCTGTTTGTCGAGATCCCATTGCATGACGGTGTCGGCGGACGGGCCACCTTCGCCGACGTCGCCGCCCTGGTAGCCGACGCTCTTCAGATAGACCGCCCGTTGCCGCATCGCATCCAGGCACGAGTAGGCGTGGTCGAGGAACGCCTGCTCGCGGTCGACGTCGGGGTGGGCACCATCGGTATCGAGACGCGTCGGGCTCATTTCCGGAAATGTACGGGGCGCCTGCGCCAATTTCAAGCGAAAATGCGCGACGAATAAGCCCTCCGAAAACCGGGTTACAAGTTGTCTAGAACCCGGAAATCGGTCTCCGGAAAACATACGTCACGGCGGACAAGGATTGCAAGGAAAACTTCAAGATTTCTCCTTGCGGCCCCACACCAGGATCCGTTTGAACGGATAGAAGTACGGACGGCGGTCCCCGAGGGCTTGCAGCAGTCGGGTTCGGTACCGCTCGAGGAACGCGTCGTAGGTCGCTGGAGGCAGCACGCGCTTGAACCGGGTCAGCGACGTTCCCTTCACCCACTCGACTACCTCGTCGGTGGACGCGAGCCAATGCCCGTAGACCTGAAGACGGACGTGCTGGGAGACGAAGCCAAGACCAGCGAGCAGCACCGCGTAGTCCTCCGGGGCCAGCACCGACCCAACCGGGTCGGGCGGGGGCCGGCCACTGAACTCTGAGATGAACTCGGGCTCGTGGGCTACCTCAACGGAGGTGCGATGCGAAGGGTGGTCGGCGTTGGCGGGCACCTGAAACGCCACCTGACCGCCGGGGACCAGAGCGCTCGCCCAGCCCTCCAGCACCGCCGGGTGATCGTCGACCCACTGCAGCGCGGCGTTCGACAGCACCACGTCGAACTCCCCTGGTTCGGGACCGCGGCCGAATCGGCCGATGTCGCCTTCCACGAACCGAACCGAGGCCGTCGCCTCCGCCTCCGCGCGCTCGAGCATGGCGGGCGAGCTGTCGATGCCGACTGTGGAGGCGACGCCAAGGCGGTCATGGGCGCGGCGTGTGAGCTCCCCAGTGCCGCAACCGAGGTCGGCGAGCCGGCCACCCGGCGCGGGCTCCAACAGCGAGAGCAGGTCATCGAATGGCTGGCGACGCTCCGCCTTGAACCGCTCGTACTGCGCCGGCTCCCACCCGTCCACTTGCATTCTACTTGTATACCATCCCCGCCTCCCGCGCCCGAACTTGAGGCAATAACGAACGGATTCCGTTCGTTATTGCCTCAAGTTCGGCGGCCGGGTGGGTGGGACAGGGTGGGTCAGGTGGCCCGGGTGGGTCAGGTGGCCCGGGTGGGTCAGGTGGCCCGGAGGAGGGCGCCGCCGTCGACTACCAGGGTGTGACCGGTGATCCAAGATCCGGCATCGCTGGCCAGGAACACGGCCGCACCGGCGATGTCGTCGGGCTCGCCCAGGCGGCGGAGCGGCATGCGGCCTGCCACCTGCTGTTCGGCCGGTTCCCAAAGCGCGCGGGCAAAGTCGGTCTTCACGAGCCCCGGCGCGATCGCATTGACCCGCACCTTGGGTGCGAGCTCGGCCGCGAGGTGACCGGTGAGGTGGATCAGGGCCGCCTTCGTCATGTCGTAGATGCCGATGACGCCGCCGTAGCTCATGCCCCCGATGCTGGCGATGTTGAGAACGGAGCCACCGCGATCCTCCATCCCGGCCTTCCAGGCAAGCTGGGTCCACACCAACGGCCCCCGCAGGTTGACCTGCAGCGTCTTGTCATAGCGCGGCATGTCGATGTCGATCGCCCTGCCCATATACGGATTCGTGGCGGCGTTGTTCACGAGAATGTCGATCGCGCCGAAGGCGTCGGTGGTGGCCGCCACACACGCTTCGGCCTGGTCGGGCTCCCCCGCGTTCGCGGCGAACACAGCGGTCTCACCGTTGATGTCGGCGGCCGCCTTCTCGAGCGCTTCCTGCTTGCGCGACGACAACATCACCCTGGCGCCCGCCTCGGCGAAGGCAGTGGCGATGGCGAGACCGATCCCCTTGGACGCGCCGGTGACCAGGGCAACCTTGCCGTCGAGACGGAGCTCCATGGGCTCCGACGCTACCTGGCTCCTGGGTAGGGTCCCCAACATGAACCGCCTCGCCGGCGAAACGAGCCCATACCTGCAACAGCACAAGGACAACCCCGTCGACTGGTTCCCCTGGTCCCACGAGGCCTTCGAAGCGGCCGAGCGTGACGACCGGCCGGTGCTGCTTTCCGTGGGGTACTCGGCGTGTCACTGGTGCCACGTCATGGCCCACGAGTCGTTCGAGGACCCCGACACCGCCCACGTGATGAACGACCTCTTCGTCAATGTGAAGGTCGACCGGGAGGAACGCCCTGACGTTGACGCGGTCTACATGGACGCCATCCAGGCCATGACCGGCCAGGGAGGGTGGCCGATGACCGTCTTCCTGACGCCCGACGGCCGGCCCTTCTACGGCGGCACCTACTACCCGAAGCGAGCGGTCCACGGCCGGCCGGGCTTCGTCGACGTGCTTCACGCGGTGTCGACCGCGTGGACCGAGAAGCGTGACGACCTCCTCGGACAGGCCGACCGCCTGTCGGAGTTCATACGCGCCAACTCGGAGCTTGACGCGGTCGGGCGGGGCGAGGGAGACACCGACGACGACCACCGGCACGAGCTCGGCCCGGAGCTACTCCAGACGGCATACACCCAACTCCAGTCGATCCATGATCCGGTCAACGGCGGCTTCGGGAACGCGCCCAAGTTCCCGCAAGTGAGCTTCATCGACCTCCTCTTCCGCGCCTATAGCCACAACCGGTCGGACCAGACGCTCGACATGCTCGTCACCACGCTCGACGCCATGGCGTCTGGCGGCATCTACGACCACCTGGGTGGCGGCTTCGCCCGCTACTCGGTCGACGCGGAGTGGCGCGTGCCTCACTTCGAGAAGATGCTCTATGACCAGGCCCAGCTCGTCCGCGCGTATTTCCGCGGGTGGCAGGTCACCGGCGAGACCCGTTTCCGCCAGGTCGTGGAGGAAACCGTCGGCTACGTCGCGCGCGAGCTCCGATCGGCAGAAGGCGGACTGGCGTCGGCCGAGGACGCGGATTCGGAAGGAGTCGAAGGCCGGTTCTACGTCTGGACGGTCGAGGAGCTCACCGGCGTCCTCGACGAGAAGCAGGCCGAGGCAGCCATCGAGTGGTGGGGCGTAACCCCGCGGGGGAACTTCGAGGGAGCCAACATCCTGCTGAGGCCGGCGCGGGGCGACCTCCTCCGTCCGTCGACCGTCGAGGAGGCGCGCGCCACGCTCTTCGAGGCCCGCGAGCGTCGCGTCAGGCCGGGTCTCGACAACAAGGTGCTCACCGAGTGGAACGCCATGTTCGTCGCCGCCCTCGCCGAGGCGGGCGCGGCATTTGGACGGCGCGACTGGCTCGACGACGCCGAGGCAACCGCCGAGTTCCTCCTCGACTCCCTCCGCGACACCGGAGGACGGTGGCTTCGGTCCTGGCAGGCGGGCCGGGCCCGCCAGGCCGCCTTCGCAGTCGACCATTCCTGGCTCGTCGAAGCTTTCACCCGGCTGGGCGAGGCCACCGGCCGGGCCCGGTGGATCGGCCACGCGCGCGAGGCCGCCGACCAGCTGCTCGAACTCTTCTGGGATGACGACCGCGGCGGCCTCTTCACTACCGGGCACGACGCCGAACAGCTCATTGTCCGGCAGAAGGAGCTCAACGACGGGGCTACACCGTCGGCCAACTCGGTCGCCTGCGTCGCGCTCCTACGGCTCGCCGCGCTCACCGGTTCTCAGCGCTACCGCGATGCCGCCGAGGGCATCCTCGCCTTTGAACGCGAGGTGATCGCTCACCACCCGACCGCCGTCACGTACCTCATGGGCGCGGTCGACCTCGCCGTGTCGGGCATCACCGAGATCGCCGTGGCCGGGGACCGACCCGACCTGGTCGAAACGGTTCAGCAGCGATACCTGCCGAACGCGGTGCTCGCATGGGGCGAGCCCTACACCTCACCGCTCTGGGAAGACCGGCCGCCGGGAGCCGCCTATGTGTGCGAACGGTACGCGTGCCAGGCGCCCGCCACCGACGTCACCACGCTCCTCTCCCAGCTCTCACCGCCGACCGTGAGGCAATAACGAACGGTTTCCGTTCGTTATTGCCTCAAGTTTGGGGCGGATGTCCACCCAATACGATGTTCGAGCCGCGAGCATGGGGCCGTGCGTCTCGACACGTCGCCGCATCACCACGCCATCCACACGAGCCTCCGGCTGCTCGTTCTGG
>CAZWDB010000134.1:0-11023 GCA_964632885.1 uncultured Acidimicrobiales bacterium
GTGGGTAACCTGGCGGCATGGACGTCGACGCGGCGCGAGGCCGGCTCTCCGAAGAGAGAACGAGGCTCGGCGCGATCCGTGAGCAGGTGATCGAGGAGGAGGGCATCGGGGCCGAGACCGAGAACGAGAACGTCGCTGAGCTCTCGGGGATGGATCAACACCAGGCTGACCATGCCAGCGACGCCTTCGACCGGGAGCGCGCCCTCTCGCTCCTCGAAAACGTCGAGGCTGAACTCGACGACATCGAGCACGCGCTCCAGCGCCTCGACGACGGTACCTACGGCACATGCGAGGCATGTGGCAAACCCATCGATGATGCCCGCCTCGAGGCGGTGCCGGCGGCGAGGTTCTGCCTCGACGACCAGTCGATCGTCGAAGGCGAAGCCCGCACCTCGCGGCAGCGCCCCGCGCGCTGAATCCGGCCTACTGAGCTCTGTGCGCCGGTCCGTAGTCTCGCTAACAGGCATCGCGTTCGCCGCCACCTCGGCCGCGGCGGTGGCCGCGTGGCGCGACGAGCATCGCCGCCACCGCATTCAACGCCAGTTCCGCGTGTATCACCTCACCGCTCGACGGGGACTGCATTGGGCTCACCTCAAGGTGAAGGGTCGCGGAGCGACCGAAGCCGAGCGAGCGCGCCTCGAAGAGCAGTTCGCCATTCGCACCGCCGAAGATGTGGCGTCGGTCCTCGGCGGCATGAAGGGCGCCATCATGAAGGCGGGTCAGATGATCAGCTTCATCGCCGACGGTCTGCCACCCGAGGCTCAGGCCGCTCTCGCGACGCTCCAACAGGACGTGCCGCCGATGGCGCCCAGCCTGGCCGAAGGGGTGATCGAGGACGAGCTCGGGTCGCCACCGGACGTGCTGTTTCTCGAATGGAACCCGATACCGATCGGGGCGGCGTCTATCGGCCAAGTACACCGGGCGGTCACCCGCGACGGGCGGGTGGTCGCGGTCAAGGTGCAGTATCCCGGCGTCGATAGAGCGATCAAGAGCGACCTCGATAACGCCGAGTTCCTCTACGGCCTCTTCGCGAGCTTCGCCCTCCCGAACCTCGACGTTAAGTCCCTCGTAGACGAACTGCGGCAACGCATGGCCGACGAGCTGGACTACCGGCTTGAAGCCAAGCTGCAGCAGGAGTTCGCTGACCGTTATCGCGGCCATCCGTTCATCCACGTGCCCGACATCGACCATGACCTCAGTAGTCAGCGAGTCCTCGTGAGTGAGTGGGTCGACGGGATGCGCTTCGACGACTTCCTCGCCCGCGCCGACTACGGAACGCGACAAAAAGCCGCCGAGGTTCTCTTCCGCTTTGCTCAAGGCGCGATCCAGCACCACCACGTCTTCAACGGAGACCCGCACCCCGGGAACTACATCTTCCACGACGACGGCTCGGTGACGTTTCTCGACTTCGGGCTCGTCAAGCGGTGGGGGCCAGGTGAGCTCGAGTCGCTCTCCGACGTGCTCGACTGCATCCTCGCTCGGGATCCATCGGGCGTCGTGCGCGGTGCGATCGACGCGGGATTCCTCCCCGAGAACCACGGCCTGAGCCAGGACCTCCTCTTCGAATACGTGAGCAGCCCCTACGAGCCGTTCATGGCGGAAACCTTCACCTACACGCGCTCCTGGACGTCCCAGGCGCTCCAGAAGGTCATCGACGTGAACGGTCGCTTCGCCGATGTCATCCGGCAGCTCAATATGCCGACCAGCTACGTCATCCTCGATCGCGTCGTCTGGGGGATGTCGGCCCTGCTCGGCCGGCTGGAGGCCACCAACCGTTGGGGCGATCTCCTCGCCGAGTACCGCAAAGGCGCGCCGCCGGCCACCGAACTGGGGAAGATCGAGCACGAGTGGCGCAGTCAGGCGTCCGCGCCGCGCTGACGACCTGGGCGCGCAACTACGTGGTCGCGCCGCGCTACCTCGCCGAGCAGCGGCTCCGGTTGCGAACTGACGACGGCGTCGTCCTCGCCGCGGCGCGCATCACCGGCGCGGACCATCCGATCGGAACGATCGTGCTGATCCACGGATTCACGAACTGGTCGCGCACGCCGCGCGTCCATCGGTTTGCTTTGGACCTGGCGCGCCGCACCGACGTGATCGTGCCGGATCTCCGCGGTCACGGTCGTTCCGGAGGGCGGTGCTCGCTCGGCAGGGACGAACGACGGGACGTCGCCGCGGCCGTGGCCGCGGCGCGACCGGACCTACCGGTCGTCACCGTCGGCGTCAGCATGGGCGGTGTGGCTACATTGCTGCATGCCGGCCATGACGGTGGCGTTGCGGGCACGGTCGCGATCAGCGCGCCCGCCGAGTGGCGCGGCCTGACGACCCACGGCGCGTCACGGGTGCGGCGCTATGCGGGCACCCGGTCAGGACGTCTCGCCCTTGCGGCCCTCTGCCGCACGCGGGTGCTGCCGGGGATGCCCGCAACCCTCGAGGGTTCTGCGGCCACGATCCGGGCCATCGCCCCTGCGTTCACCCTTCTCGTCCACGATCGCGACGACCGGTACTTCCCCGTCGAGCATGCCGAGACGCTCTACCGATGGGCAGGCAGCCCGAAGGAGATCTGGTGGACCGAGGGAGCGGGCCACGGGGTCGACCTGCTCACCACAGAGTTGGCTGATCGGCTGGTGGCGTTCCTGGCTGACCGCCTCCCGCCTCCGTCATCCCCTTCGCCATGAGGTAGCCCTCAGCCCGCTCGGCCTTCGGGTACCGGCGGACGAGTTCCCAGAACCGGGCGTTGTGGTAATGCTCCACCAAGTGCGCGAGCTCGTGCACGACGACGTAGTCGAGTACCCAACGAGGAAAGGGCGCGAGCGCAGAGGAGATCCGAATCGCGCCCTGCTCCGGAGTGCACGTGCCCCACGACGCGCGCTGTCGAGCAGACCACTGGATCGAGGACGGCTCCGGTAGGTCGTAGCGCTTCGCGAGTCTTGCCGCCCGTTCGGCTAGATCGAGGTGAGTGGGAGCGGCTCGCTCGAACCGGCGCCTCATCTCTTCGACCCAGTGGCGCTCTTCTGCCTTCGACATGCGGGCCGGGATGCGGAGCTCGAGGCCGCCCCCGACCTCGCGGGCCTCGACGGTCTTGCGGCGCTTCGAGCTGCGGACCACGGAGACCTCCACCGTGCCGACCGTACACCGGCACGATGGCGCCCTCGGGTACCGGTGTTATCGGGTCGGGGGAGCGGTGCTGAGTGTCGGGTCGACCGGCACGACGGGCTCGCCCGGATCGAGGCCCGCGCCGTTCCACACGAACCAGCGGCCTGCCAGATTCGGCGTGCTTGGCGGCGGCTCAACCCCGAGAGCGCGCTCGAGGGATCGGATTACTCCGCCGTGGGTGACGAGGAGGGGGACTTCACCCGTCAGTTCGACTGCCAACCGCGAGAGCCCGTCGGTGGTGCGCCTCAGCAGCGTTTCCGTGTCTTCTCCCTCGGGCTGGCGCACGAGCCGGCCCGATCGGTGGGCGGCTAGGTCTTCCGGCCACTTGGCCTCGATCTCCTCGACGGTCAGCCCCGTCCACAGTCCGACATCGCGCTCGCGCAGGTCCGGCTCGGGTTCGAGCAATTCGAGCCCGAGGGCACTCGCGAGGATCTCGGCTGTGCGGCGGGCTCGGCCGAGGTCGGAGGATGTGGCGACAGTTAGACCTACATCGGCGAGGTGGTCGGCCGCGTCGCGCGCCTGGCGTTCACCCAGCTCCGACAGCGGGGCGTCGGCCCAGCCCTGCCACCGGCGTTCGGCGTTCCAGGTCGACTGCCCGTGGCGGAGCAGGAGCATGGCGGTCATCGGAGTGCAGACCCTATCCCGGCCTCCGGTAGGTTGATCCTCGACATGGCTGTTCTGCGTCTGTTCGCAGCGGCGCGGGAGGCGGCGGGCACACCGCATGCGGACATCGCCGGTGCCACGGTGGGCGAAGTGCTCGACGGAGCCCGCAACCGCTTCGGGTCCGAGTTCGCCGCGGTCCTCGACCGGTCCCGTATTTGGCGCAACGGCGATCCGGCTGAACCGGGCGACCCCGTCGATGACTCCGACGAGGTGGCGGTGCTCCCACCGGTCTCTGGAGGCTGACCGACTGTGAAGGCCCTCGGGGGGCACGCCGGCTCCCTCGCGCCCGCCGTCGATGTCGATGGGCCGCGAGTCCGGCTCGGTGTGGCGTGGGCGGTCGTGACGACTGGCGCGCTGATCATCTCGCCCTACGCGCTGGCCCTCTGGCTAGCCGTCGTAGGCGTGCTCGCGTGCTGGCAGGCCAGCACTACGTGGCGGCGTGAGCGCGCCCGACCCCTCCGGCAGGCCGCGGTCGCGGGTGGAGTCCTTCCGATCGCGGCCCTCGCCGGGCCGCTCGCGGTAGGCATCGCGGCCGCGTTGCTGGGTCTCGTCGCGGTGGCCGCGCTCGGACTCGACCGAGAACGAGTCGCGACCACGGTGGCCATCGGGTGGTCGGTCGGTGCGGCGACTGCCGCGCCCGTCGTGGTGGCCGGGAGGTGGGGCGCGGCGGTTGCGGGAGTGCTGCTCTTCTCCGGCTTCGTCTACGACGCTTCGGCCTACATCGTCGGGAGCGGGACGATGCACCGGTGGGAGGGCGTGGCCGCTGGCGTCGCGAGCGTGGCGTCGCTCAGCCTCGCGGTCGCAGCGGTGCTGGTCCCACCGTTCCGCGGGGCGAGCCCGTGGATCCTCGGCGGCGTCGCCGCGGTGTTGTTGCCCCTTGGTCCGCTCGCCGCCACCACGCTACTGGGCCACGGCGGCGCCACCATCGCCGCGCTCCGCCGGGTGGATTCTCTTCTGCTTGCCGGGCCCGTCTGGGCTGTCACCGCCGCCCTACTGCTCTGAACTTGAGGCAATAACGCACGGAATCCGTGCGTTATTGCCTCAAGTTCGTGGTTCGTGGGCTCAGCTCTTGGTCTTCCAGAAGATCTCGGCGATCTGGTCGATCAGGTCGATGAGCGCCTGGGCGTCCTTGGGATCGACCGACTTCTTCACCTCACCGGCGGCCTTGGTGGCCCGCCAGAAGAGGTCGTGCAGTTCGGGGAACTCCTCGAGGTGCGGGGGCTTGAAGTAGTCGGTCCACAGGACCCAGAGGTGGTGCTTGACGAGGTCGGCGCGCTCCTCCTTGATCTGAACGGCGCGCTGCTGGAACACCGGGTCCTTCGACTCCTTGTACTTGGTGATGCATCCCTTGACCGAGTCGGCCTCGATGCGCGCCTGGGCGGGGTCATAGACACCACACGGGAGATCGCAGTGGGCGGACACCGTCTGGGGGGGACGCCACTGGTCAGCGGCGTTGAGGATGCGGGCGACGATCGTCACGAGCACGCTCCCTTCTGTTCGTTGACAGGTCTGTTCGTTGTCAGGATTCTTGCGCAGTCTCAGGTACTCCGCCGAGTCCTACCCTCGCGGACAATGGCAGTAGTGATCCACTTGGGACGATGGCTCCCCCGGCGGGTAGTGGTGACAGGGGAGAGCATGGTGCCGACGCTGCAGCCCGGCGACCGCCTGCTCGTCGTGCCGTCTCGACGGTACCGACAAGGCGGTCTCGTGGCGCTGGTCGACCCGCGTGACCGCGGCCGCGTGATCGTCAAGCGCATCGACCGTTCCGTCGAGGCCGGGCGCGGCTTAGTGGTCCTCGGCGACAACCCCGGCCACAGCACCGACAGCCGCCACTTTGGACCAGTGTCGAGAACGGACGTGGTGGGACGGGTTGTCTACCGGTACGCGCCGCCGGAACGCGTGGGACGGATTCCGACTCGTGAGTAGCATTACTCTTCGTGGTACTCGAGCGCATCCAAGCAGTTCTCGGCCCTGAATTCGTCGCCGACGTCGAGGCGCTCAGCATGGACGACCTTCGGGCTCGCCGCGGTGAGTGCCAGGAGCTGGAAGAGGTCCTCTCGTATGTGCGCCGCGTCGTGCAGGCCCGTCTCGACATCCTTCTCGCCGAGATCGAACGCCGGGCTGGCGGCGACGCCACGGTCGATCCGGCCGAACTCGTCGCCCAACTGCCGGCCATCCTCGGCGAACGCCGCGGGGCGGCGAGCACCCGTCTGGCGTCCTACGGCGACCCCGCCGCGGCGAGCGCCGAGCTCCTCGAACGGGTCGACGCGGTCGTCGGCGAGGCGACCCTCGCACGCCTCAGCGAGCTTGACGAGCCGCGCGTTCGCTGGTTGGCGGGCGCGCTCAGCGAACTCGAGCGGTCGTTTTCTGACGGCCGCCGTGACCTGCACGCCCACCTCGACATCTTCCAAGCCGAGATCGTGCGCCGGTACAAGACCGGGGTGGTGAGCGTGGAGGAGATCCTGCGTTCGCCGCAATGAAAGACCCGATGAAGGAAGCGTCCGAGCGCTGGCTCGACCTCGGCGTGTTCATACGCGAACAGCGGAACTCGGCGCGCATGTCGCTTCGCCGCCTGTCCGACCTCGCCGGCATCTCGAACCCCTATCTAAGCCAGATCGAGCGGGGCCTTCGTCGGCCGTCGGCGGAGATTCTCCAGCAGATCGCCAAGGCACTGCGCATCAGCGCCGAGACGCTCTATGTGCAGGCGGGGATCCTCGAGGACCGCACCGAGGGTCATGACGTATGCGCCGAGATCCTTCGTGACCAGGCCATCACCGAAGATCAGAAGCAGACGCTAATTCGCGTTTACAACTCCTTCCGGCACGAGAACGAGCTGGTCAGAGGCGTGGACGACGGCGAGGTTGGCCCCGATCCCGGGCAGGCGAACCCCAACGATGCAGCGAACAAGGAAGAAGACTCCCGCTCCTGAGGTTGGGAAACCCATATGCGTTCTCTGGCCGTCCTCTCCATGCACACGTCACCACTCGCCCAGCCGGGTACCGGCGACGGTGGGGGCATGAATGTCTACGTCAAGGAGCTGGCGACCGCGCTCTCCCGGGCGGGCGTAGCGTGCGACGTCTACACCCGGGCGAGTGGCTCGGTGCCGGCGGTGGTCGACGTCGAACCCGGGTTCCGGCTTCACCACATCGCCGCCGGTCCTCTGGCGCCGGTGCCGCGAGGGGAGCTGCCCGGGTTGGTCGACTCCTTCACCGAAGGCGTGTTGGCTCGTATGGAAGGCGGGCATCCTGCCGACGCCATCCACGCGAACTACTGGCTCTCGGGCGTCGCCGGCCACGCCATCAAGCACGCGCTCGATCTTCCGCTCGTCTCGACCTTCCACACTCTCGACCGCGTGAAGGCCCAGATCGACCTGAGCGACGACGGGGCGCTCCGGAGTCAGTCGGAGGCAGCGGTCATCGGCTGTTCCGATGCGATCGTCGCCAACTGTGAAGACGAGGTGCGCCAGCTCGTACGCCTCTATGAAGCCGACCCCACCCGCGTCGAGGTGGTCCCGCTCGGTGTCGACCACGCCTTCTTCGGTCCCAATCCGACCACCCTCCCCGACGGGCGGAGGAACCGGCGCCAGGCTCGGCGGGCGATCGGCTTCGACGAAGATGCGCCGCTGCTGCTCTTCGTCGGGCGGATCCAGCCGCTCAAGAACGCCGATGTCGCGGTGTGCGCGCTCGCCAACCTGGACGACCATCCCGATGCCCACCTCGTGATCGTTGGCGGACCGAGCGGTCCGGACGGTGAGAAGGAAGTGCAGCGCCTGCACGGTCTCGTGGCCGAGCTCGGACTCGCGGGGAGAGTCACCTTCGTTCCGCCTCAGCCTCACGAGCTGCTCTCCACCTACTACCGGGCAGCAGACGTGTGCCTGGTGCCAAGCCAGTCGGAGTCCTTCGGACTGGTGGCGTTGGAAGCCAAGGCATGCGGTACGCCTGTCGTCGCGGCGAGCGTCGGGGGCCTGACCACCCTCGTCGACCACGGCGGGACCGGATTCCTCATCGACAACCACGATCCGGTGGCGTTCGCGGAGGCAACGGCGCGCATCCTGTCCTCCCCCCGACTTGCGGCTGAGCTGTCGACGAACGCGGCCGCGCGCGCCGCCACCTACACGTGGTCGATCGCGGCAGCCCGTCTCCGGGAGCTCTACAGCGAACTCACCGCCCGTACTCTCGTCGAGTGTCCGTAGAACCGGCGACGCCTGAGGAGCTCGACGCTCTCGCTGACCTGATCACGCGGTGGGCAGAAGGGGAGCGCGCCACCAACGCCCTCGTCGCTGCGGTAGATCGAGATGCAGACGCGGGACGGTGGTACGTCCGCTTGAACGGCGAGAGCAAGCGGTTCATAACGGTGTGGCTTACGCTCCGGCAGCGGACTCTGCACTACGAGACGCAGTTCATGCCCGCCCCCGAGGAGAACATCTCGGAGTGCTTCGAGTTCCTCCTGCGCGTCAACAACCGCCTGTACGGCATGCGGTTCGCCCTCGGCGCCGAGGATGCCGTCTACCTGGTGGGCCAGATGCCGGTGTCGGCGGTGGACGAGGCCGAGCTCGACCGGCTCATCGGCTCTGCCTGGACCTACGTCGAGCAGTACTTCGCACCGGCGATGAGCCTCGGCTACGCGTCGCAGTACCGGCGTCCCAGACCCTCTTGAACCACCCCCCGGGCGAGGATACGGTGACCGCTCACGAGCCCGAGGGGCGGAACGGCAGCATTCGTTCGGGGAAGTGCGAATGATGCCGGGAGGTTCCTCGGGCTCGCCCGCGCCCGCCCGTCCCCCGGTACCGCTGATCCTGGCGATCACCGTCACCGGGATCATGGGTAACACGCTGGTCGCCCCGGCCGGTCCGGACATCGTGGCCAGCTTCGACCGTAGCGCCGCGGCCGTCGGGCCTCTGATCGCGGCCGCGACCGCACCCGGCATCATCCTGGCGCCGCTGATCGGGGTCCTCGCCGACCGGTTCGGGCGCCGGGCGGTGTTGGTTCCGTGCCTCGCGATCTTCGGCCTCGCCGGCGGCATCGCTGGTTCTGCGCCGACCTATGAGCTCCTCCTCGTGTGCCGGCTCGCCCAGGGCGTCGGCTCGGCCGGCCTCGTGAACCTCGCGGTCGTGATCATCGGGGACCACTGGGAAGGGACGGATCGGGCCCGGATGATCGGCCGCAACGCGGCCGCCCTCACCGCGGGGATCGCCGTGATGCCGGCCCTGGGTGGGGTGCTCACGAGTCTGGGCGGCTGGCGCACCGCGTTCGTTCCCTATTGGGCCGCGTTGTTCACCGTCGCCGCCGTCATGCGGTGGCTGCCGAGGGCCCGACCGGTGCCGACCAGCTTCCGCGACCAGTTCAACGCCACCGTCCCCCACATCCGCCAGCCCGCCGTGCTGGGCACGCTCGCGACCGGGTTCGTCGTATTCGTGCTCCTGTTCGGCCTGTACCTCACCGTTCTGCCGATTCACCTCGACCAGGCCTTCGGCGTCGGGCCCGCCGGCCGCGGTGTGTTCCTCGGTCTCCCCTCGATCGCATCGACGGTCGTCGCGCTGAGCTTGGGACGGCTGCGGGGACGCTTCGCGGCACGGGGGCTCGTACGCACCGGCCTGTTCGTGTTCGCCCTTGCCTTCGGCGTCCTTGCCGGCGGCGACCACCTCGTCTTCGTCGGGCTGGCCGCGCTCCTCTACGGCACGGCCGAAGGGTTGACGATTCCCACGCTCCAGGATGTGATCACCGGAGCGGCTCCCGCGGCCAGCCGCGGGGTCATCGTGGCCCTCTTCGTGTCGGTTGCCCGGGCGGGACAGACCACGGGTCCGGTGGTCGCCGCCGGGGTGATGACAGCCTCCAGCGCGCCAGCGACGTTTGCCGCGGGGGCCGCGATCGCCGTTCTTCTCGCCGCGGGGCACTGGGTCCTGCGGAGCGGCGGCGAGGGTCGGGTACTTGCACCGCCGATTCCGGACTCTCTACGGTGAGCCGAACTCCTGACCGGTATTTGGGCGGGAATCTTCCCCATGCGCGCACTCTTTCGCTTCACTTCGCTCGGGCTCATCCTTCTCATGGTGGTGCTGGCTGCCCAGCCGGCATCAGGTGAGACGGTCACCGATGCGCGCAAGCGCCGCGAGGAGCTCCGGTCCAAGCGGGCCAACGCCGCTTCGCAGCTCAACGTCCTCAAAGCCGGCAACGCCGAGCTCGAGAACGCCCTCGCCGCGCTGAGCAGCCAGGTTGTCGCCCAGGAGGCCGAGGTCGCCTCGGCGCGCCAGGCGGTGGCCGCCGCGGCCGCTGAGCTCGCCGCCGCCGAGGCGAGGCTGGCCGAGACCAAGGCCAACATCACCGACCTGCACGCCCAGGTCGTGTCCCGCGCCGTGACCGCCTACATGCGTCCCGCCGAGACGACCTTTGCCTCGCTCCGAGACGCGCGCGACCTCAACGACGCCAGCCGGCGTCACGCCATGTTGGGCCAGGTGACGACCAGGGACGCTGACGTGATCGACCTTCTCAAGGCGGCGCGCGAAGACCAGGAGATCGAACAAGCGCGCCTCGACGAAGCTCGCCGGGTCGCGGAGGAGCGGGAGGCGAGTGTCGAGACCCGCCTCGCCGAGCTGGAGGCCGCCCGGGACGAGAAAGCCCGTATGGCGGCGGCCGTGAAGGGTCGGATCAGCGCCTACCAGGCTGAAGTCGACGCCCTGGCATCACAGGAGTCCGCGATCCAGGCCCTCATCCAGCGGAAGGAAGCCGAGGCGCGGGCCCGGGCCTCACGGTCGTCCGGGGCCTTCGTGGGCGACGGCGGCAGGGTGTCTGCAGCCGGTCTGGTCTGGCCGGTGCGCGGCCGGGTGACCTCGGAGTACGGTTGGCGATGGGGGCGGATGCATCAGGGCATCGACATCGCAGCGCCCACTGGTACGCCGATCGCGGCGGCCAAGGATGGGGTCGTGATCCACTCCGGAAGGATGAGCGGCTACGGGAACGTCGTCATCATCGACCACGGCCGCGGGTTCAGCACCGTGTACGCCCACCAGAGCAGAATCGCAGCCCGCGAGGGCCAGTCGGTCTCGCAACGCCAGGTGATCGGGTACGTGGGGTCGACCGGCCGCTCCACCGGTCCGCACCTCCACTTCGAGACCCGGGTGAACGGCAGCGCCCACAACCCGCGCCGCTACCTCCCCTAGCAGCCGAACTTGAGGCAATAACGATCGGAATCCGATCGTTATTGCCTCAAGTTC
>CAZWDB010000135.1:0-10664 GCA_964632885.1 uncultured Acidimicrobiales bacterium
CTTCTATGCGCACGTCGATCGAGGAGGTGGCGTCGTCGAGGATGAGGATGCGTGGATCGGTGAGCAACGCACGTGCCAGCGCGATCCGTTGCCGCTGCCCACCCGACAGGGTGAGACCCCGCTCCCCCACAACGGTGTCGTACCCGTCGGGCAGCTTCATGATGAAGTCGTGCGCCTCGGCGGCCCGAGCCGCGGTGAAGATCTCTTCCTCGGCGGCGTCGGGCCGGCCGTAGCAGATGTTGGACCGGACCGAGTCGGAGAACAGGAAGCTTTCTTCGAACACGACGCCGATGTGGCTTCGTAGCGATTCGAGGGAGAAGTCGCGCACGTCGTGCCCGTCTATGAGCACACTCCCTTCCTGCACGTCGTAGAAGCGCGGCAAGAGAAGCGACACCGTCGACTTGCCCGATCCCGAGGTGCCGACGAGGGCGACCCGCTCCCCCGGTTGCACGTGCAGGTCGAATCGGTCGAGCACCGGCTCTGAACGCATGTAGCCGAAGGAGATGTCGTCGAAGCGAACCTCTCCGTCGATGTCGTCGATCACGATCGGGTCGGACGGCTCGGAAACGTCGGGGGTCGAGTCGAGCAGTTCGAAGATCCGCTCTGCCCCCGCGCGGGCGTTCTGCGCCATCACAATCATCGCGGCCATCGTCGAGATCGGGGCGACGAGTTGGAGCAGGTACATCTGGAACGCCAAGAGCGACCCGATACTGAACCGGCCCTGCAGCGCCAGCCAGCCGCCGAGGGCCAGGATCGCCACCTGCCCGGCCATCGGGACCATCTGCATGGTCGCCTGGCGCTTGGCGGAGATCCGGACGTTGCGCATTCGCGCGCCGAAGAGGTCGACGGCCTTTTCCTCAAGGCGATCGAGTTCACGGTGCTCCTGACCGAACCCCTTCACCACTCGCACGCCGCTTGTGGTCTCCTCGACAACCGTCGCCACCTCAGCCGCCCGCTGCTGGGCGTCCCAGCTGGACGGATAGACGATCTTCCGCATCTTCATCGACATCACGAAGAGCACAGGCACTGTCACCAGCGCGACCAGCGTGAGCAGCGGCGACAGGGTGAGCATGAAGATCACCGAGATCACGAAGAGGAACGCGTTGGCGCTCATGTTCGGCACGAAACCGAAGAGGCTCGTGACGATCCGCACATCGGTGTTGGCCCGGGAGACGATATGCCCGCTCTGCATCTCATCATGGCGAGCGAAGTCGAGGCGGTGCATGTGGTCGTAGATCGCGTTCCGCAGGTCGTACTCGAGGTCGACACCGAGGCGGCCGGCGTAGTAGCGCCGCACGAAGCTGAGCCCGAAACGGAGCACTGCGAGGACGCCGAGCGCGATCAGCAGCGGCGCCAACGGCCGTACCGGCTCGAGGATGGCGTCGTCGGTGATGACCTGGGTGATCTTCGGCAGCGCCGCGGTTACGAACGTGGCGAGAAGGGCGGCTCCGAAGACCAGCGCCACGTCACGGCGATGGGGGGTGAGAAAAGGAATCAGCCGGCGGATCCAGCCGATCGGCGCCGCCGGAGGCGCGTCGAGGGACTGCTCCGGACCTTGCTGTGGGTCGGTGGTGCTGGGGGCGGTGGTCTCAGTCAGCATCGTTGGTTAGTATAACGAACATTTCGTCATCCGAACCAATAGTGCGCCCTTGGAATCCGGGAAATCGGTTGTGCCATTTGGCACGGACAAATCGGGCAGCGCTATGGTCTTGACCGCAGGGTCAAGTTCGCGCGGGTCTTCCTGACCTGCTGCCAAGTAGCTGGGGGAATATTGAGGGGTCCTAAGGGACGGGTCATGGCGGGAATCCTGCCGTACGGGGCAGGGGTCGGCGCCCGTGCCGCCGAACTCAGTACAACGGGGGCGGGCGGCAGCGCACGACCCTCGCGACGGGAACTTGATCGAAACAGCGCCACGCCGGGTCCTACAGACCGGCGAGTGGCCATCCACAACCACAACACCCGAGAGAGCTAGGCCGGGGGGTCGACGTGTCAGAACCGACGTCCGAGGGCGGAATCGCCACCAAGCTGCGCACGCGCGTCGACAAGCTGCGCCAGTCGAGCGACCTGCCCGACGGCGTAGCCGGTGCCGCGCCCCCCAGTCCCGGCGGTGGTGTGAAGGAGCCGTTAATCGAGCGGCCGCATGTGCGCCGGGCCTTCAACCTGATCGCCCTCGCCCTCTTCTTCTACTTCGTGCAGCAGTGGTTCTGGCCCGCCCCCCTCGGCGTGCTCGTGCAGGGCACGATCATCGGCGGGCTCACCGCCCTGATCGCCTTCGGAATCGCCCTGATCTACCGGTCGAACCGCATCATCAACTTCGCCCAGGGCGACCTCGGCGCCGCGCCGGCCGTGCTGACGGTGCTCTTGATCGTCGGTCCCGGGCTCCCCTACTTCCTCGCCCTGCCCATCGGCATCGCCGCGGCCATCGCCCTCGGGGCCCTTGTCGAGGTAATCATCATCCGGCGCTTCTTCGCCGCTCCTCGCCTAATCCTCACCGTCGTCACCCTCGCCCTGATCCAGCTCCTGGCCGGGTTGGGCCTCATCCTCCCCAGCTTCTTCGACATCACGACGCCGCCGCAGTCGTTCCCGTCTCCCTTCGACTTCAGCTTCACGATCGCTCCGATCGTGTTCCGGGGCAACGACGTCATCGCCATGCTCGCGGTGCCGCTCGTCATCGCCGGGCTCTTCGTCTTCTTCCGCTACACCAACATGGGTATCGCGGTACGCGCCAGCGCGGAGAGCAGCGACCGGGCCCTCCTACTTGGCGTGCCGGTCAAGCGGGTCCAGATGATCGTCTGGATCATCGCCTCGGTGCTCGCCACGCTGGCCATCTTCATGCGGGCCGGCATCGTCGGCCTCCCCATCGGGTCGGTGCTCGGGCCCGCCATCCTGCTCCGAGCCCTCGCCGCGGCCGTCATCGGCCGCATGGAGCGCCTGCCCACCATCTTCTTCGGCGCCGTCGGCCTCGGCATCATCGAGCAGTCCATCGTCTGGCACACCGGCCGCGCCCTGCTCGCCGCGCCCGTCCTCTTCGCGGTCGTGATGGCTGCCCTCCTTGTTCAACGCCGAGGCATCGCCAGCCGCACCGACGAAGGCTCGACCTGGCAGTCGATCAAGGACGTACGCCCGATCCCTCGCGAGCTCAAGCACCTGCCGGAGGTCAAGTTCGGCCTCAAGGCTCCGGCGGTCCTGATCGGCCTGTTCCTGCTCGTCCTGCCCGTGCTGGTGGGCGAGAGCCGGGTGAACCTCGTCGCCGTCATCGCGATCTTCGCCATCATCGGCGTCTCGCTCGTCATCCTCACCGGATGGGCGGGCCAGATCAGCCTGGGCCAGATCGCCTTCGTGGGCATCGGCGCCGCTGTCGGAGGCTCGGTGACGAGCCGGCTGGGGTGGGACATGGGGGTCGCCATGGTGATCGCCGGCCTCGCCGGAGCACTTGTGGCCGTGCTGATCGGCATCCCTGCGTTGCGGATCAAGGGCTTCTTCCTCGCCGTGGCCACCCTCGCCTTCGCCCAGGCCACCGCGTCGTACTTCCTCAGCCAGGAGTTCTTCGGCTGGTGGCTACCGTCGGGACGAATCACCCGCCAACCGCTCTTCGGACTCATCGCCATCGACACCGAGGTCCGCTACTACTACTTCACCCTCGCGTGCCTCGCCATCGCCCTCCTGATGGCCAGAGGCATCCGTGAGAGCCGCACCGGGCGCATCCTCATCGGCGTGCGCGAGAACGAGCGGGCGGCCCAGGCCTTCGGCGTGAACGTCACCGCCGCCAAGCTCACCGCCTTCGCGGTCTCCGGATTCCTGGCGGCCTTCGCCGGGTCACTCTTCGTCCATCACCAACAGGGACTCGGCATCACCGCCTTCGCGCCGGAGGAGAGCCTCACTGCCTTCGTGATGATCGTCGTAGGCGGTCTCGCCTCTCTGCCGGGCGCCCTCATCGGAGCGTTCTTCGTCCGGGGCGTCACCTACTTCATGCCGCAGGAGATGAGCTTCTTCACCAGCGGCGTCGGCCTCATCATCATCCTCTGGCTGCTACCCGGCGGCCTCGGATCGCTCATGTACCAGGCCCGCGACGGGATCCTCCGCCAGGTCGCGATCCGCCGCAGGATCATCGTGCCCAGCCTGTTCGCCGACGTCGGCGACATCGAGAAGGTCGGCCTCGGCCAACAGCGGGGCCAGGATTATGTGCGCCAGATGGCCGCTACCCTCGGTGGTGCACCCACGCCGACACCGGACGCGACACCGGCGGACGCGATCCAAGACCTCCGCGACGCAGACGAGGTCGCCGCGGCTGCCACCGACGGCACAACCGACCTCGACGACGACACCAGCATCGATGGCGACACTGCCGAGGAGCTCGAGACCGCCAGCGCCGCTTCCGGCGCCCCGAGCCGAGGCTCGTCGCGTCGGCGCCGATCGAGCCTTCCGACGAGAAAGGGGACCGGGAAATGACCCAGGTCGCATCCAGCCCGCCTGAGCAATCCGGCAAGCCCACGATCGGCCAGCGGCTCAACAAGTGGCGGCCGTCCAACGTCACCGGTGGGGCCTCCATCTACCCGCTGATGGTGCTGGCGGGACTCAACCTGTTGGACGAGTTCCCGCGTGAGGCCTTCACCATCCTCACGCCCGAGATCGCGGACCACTACAACGTCAGCATCGCCGGTTTCCTCACTCTCTTGGGAGTCGTCGGCGTACTGATCCAGTTCCTCGAGATCCCCACCGCGTTCTTCGCCGACCGAATGCGGCGCACCCGCATCGCCACTGGTGGCGCCATCCTGTGGACCAGCTTCGCCGTGCTGATCGCGTTCGCGCCGAACCTCTGGGTGCTGGGGATAGCCCTTCTGGGTGTCTACTTCGGACGGGTCGTAAACAACCCCACCCACCGGCCCCTGCTGTCCGACTACTACAGGATTGACGCGCGCCCGGCGGTTTTCGCGTTCCATTCCGCCGCCAACTCCGCCGGCCAGTTCGTCGCACCCGTCCTCGCCGGTTACCTCGCGGTGTACTTCTTCTGGCAACTGCCGTTCCTCCTCCTCGTCCCACCGGCGATCGTCATCATCCTCCTGTCGCTCCGGCTGAAGGACCCGGTCCGTGGCATCCAGGAGCGCACCGTCATGGGCGCCGACGAGGAGACCGCCAACACCGAGGAGACCTCGGCCAGTTTCGGCGAGGCGTGGAGAATGTGCTGGGCGGTCCGCTCCCTCCGCCGCTACTGGATCGCCACTCCGATCATCGGCATCCCGCTGTTCGCCCTGCGCCCGCTCTTCCAGTTCTTCTACGCCGAGGAGATGGGTCTAAACGCAGCCCAGCGCGCCCTGCTCGAAGCGGTGGCCGAGCCGTTCCAGTTCCTCGGGCTGTTCATCGGCGTCCCGATCGTCACCAAGCTCCTGAAGAAAGACGCCGGGCTGCCCGCGAAGTTCATCGCCGTCGTCCTGGTCATCTACTCGCTCTCGATGGCCGCCATCGTCATCACCAAGAGCGTTCCGGTCGTGATCGTGTCCCGGATCGTGATCTCGATGGTGTTCTCGATGATCCTTCCCGGCACCTACCTGCTGTTCTCGCTGATCGTGCCGCCGCGTGTTCGCTCGATCGGCTTCACCCTGGTCAGCGTGTTCCAGATCCCGATCTTCCTGGTCGGCCCGATCATTGGCAGCCTCGCCGAGCGGATCGGCCTCGGTCCCGCCATCCTTCTGCTCGCTCCAGTCATGTGGATAGGCGCCTTCGTCATCTGGACATCGGGCAACTTCGTGTCCGCCGACGTCAACAAAGTACGGACCTCCACGGTGGCGATGGCCGAGGTACGCCGCATGCGGCTCGAGGGGAAGTCGAAGCTCCTGCTCGTCAAGAACCTCGACGTCTCCTACACGGGCATCCAGGTGCTCTTCGACGTCGACTTCGAAGTTGACGAGGGCGAGATCGTGGCGCTGCTCGGCACCAACGGCGCCGGCAAGTCCACGCTCCTCAAGGCGATCTCAGGCCTGGTCGACAACGATGCGGGCGCCATCATCTTCGACGGCGCGGACATGACCTATGCCCCGCCCAACGACGTGGTCGCCCACGGGATCGTGCAGGTGCCCGGCGGCAAGGGCATCTTCCCCGGACTCTCGGTAGCGGAGAACCTGCGCATAGCGGGTTGGATCTACCGGCGCGACGACGAGTACGTGAAGGATGCGACGAGGCGGGTGCTCGAGTACTTCCCGGTCCTCCGTGAGCGTTGGGATCAGCCGGCCGGCAACCTGTCCGGCGGTGAGCAGCAGATGCTCACCCTCGGCATGGCCTTCATCGCCAAGCCCCGCCTGCTGATGATCGACGAGCTCTCCCTCGGCCTAGCGCCGATCATCGTCGAACAGCTGCTCGAGATCGTGAAGGCGATCCGCGCGCAGGGCACGACGATCATCCTCGTCGAGCAGTCGGTCAACATCGCCCTCACTGTGGCCGAGACCGCCTACTTCATGGAGAAAGGCGAGATCAAGTTCCACGGCCCGACGGCGGAGCTGCTCGAGCGACCCGACATCCTCCGCTCTGTCTTCCTCGAGGGCGCCGGGTCCGTCGTCGACGGTGGCCCGAACGGCAAGAACGGTAAGAACGGCGAGAAGAAGGTCAAGACCCCGGCCCAGGTCCGCCGGGAGCAGCAGCTCGCCAACGGTGAGAGCAAGGGCGCCCCGATCCTCGAAGCGATCGAGATGTCGAAGACCTACGGTGGCGTCAAGGCCGTCAACGGCGTGTCCCTCACGCTGCACGAGGGCGAGATCCTCGGCGTGATCGGCCCCAACGGCGCCGGAAAGACGACGCTCTTCGACCTCATCTCCGGCTTCGTCCCGATCGACGCGGGCCAGCTCCTCTTCGACGACTACGACATCACCAACCTCGGGCCCGACGCCCGATCCCGTCTTGGGCTGGGCCGGTCGTTCCAGGACGCCAAGCTCTTCCCGGCTCTCACCGTTGCCCAGACGATCGCTCTGGCCCTTGAGCGCACCATCGAGGTGAAGGACCCGATCGCGGCCGCTCTCAACCTGCCGGTCGTCGGCGAGTCGGAGAAGCGGGTGCAGGAGAAGGTCGAAGAGGTCATCGAGATGATGGGCCTCGGCGCCTTCCGCGACAAGTTCGTCTCAGAGCTCTCCACCGGAAGCCGCCGCATCGTCGACCTCGGCTGCGTCGTCGCCCACGATCCGAAGGTGTTGCTCTTCGACGAGCCCGCCTCCGGTATCGCCCAGAAGGAGACCGAGGCCCTCGGACCGCTGCTGATGCGGATCCGGGAGGCCACCGGGGCCAGCCTGCTCGTCATTGAGCACGACATGCCCCTGATCACCTCGATCTCGGATGAGATCATTGCGCTCGACCTCGGCACGTTCGTTACCCAGGGCGAGCCGGAGGAGGTCGTGAACCACCCGCAGGTCGTGGCGTCATACCTCGGCACCACCGATGAGGTCATCGCCCGTTCGGGCAGTCTCAGCGCGGGCTCCGGCTCCGGCAAGCAGCCGAGCCGGTCGACGCGCCGCCGTGCCGCTAACCGCACCAGCACCACTACCAAGTAACCATCTAGCTCTGGGGGACCAGGTGGACCGTTTTAACGAACTCACAGTCGGAGATTTGCTCAAGGCACTCTCCCGCTACCGCCCGTTCCTGCTCACAGTCGTGGGCGTGGCGCTCATCGCGGTAGTCCTGCCGGGAGCCCGCTCTGGCGACGACGACGTCATCGCCACGGGACCAACCAGCGCGGCGCGCGTCGACGCGGGCACGGACACCGGTGCCGCGAACAACGTGGCAACGACTGGTGACGGGGGCAGCACCACCCGAGGTGCGACCGCAACGGGGGCATCCGGGGGCGGCGCGCGCACCTCCGCCACCTCTTCCGGCGATGCCACCAGCACCGACACGGGTGAGGTCACGGGCGGCGGTCCGGCACCTGCCACGCTCAACGTGTCGGCCGACCCGATGGACGCGCCCGACTGCGACCAGTCCACGGGCCGGATCATGATCCCCGACGTGCTCGCAGCCAACTGCGTGCCACTGTGGCCGGGGGGCGACAACGGCGGCGCCACCTACCAGGGCGTCACCGCCGACACCATCAAGATAGCGATCTACACCGCCCAGGAGAACGAGCAGGCGGATGCCATCGCCGCCTCGGCCGGCATCGAGGACGACACCGACGAAGAAGAAGACGACGCCAACCGCCGCAAGGTGATCGCAGCCTACGAGGCCCACTTCGAGACCTACGGCCGCCACGTGGTCTTCGAACGCCTTCACGCCTCAGGTGACGGCTCCGACGACGCCGCCGCCAAAGCCGACGCCATCGCGGCCGCCACCGAGATGAAGGTCTTCGCCGTGATCGGCGGCCCCGGTGGCACCAACGCCTTCACCGACGAGCTCGCCGCTCGTGGCGTGATGTGCTTCTGCACCGTCTCCCAGCCGATCGAGAACTACCTCGGCTGGGCCCCCCACGTGTGGAGCACCCTGATGGCATCCACCCAGGGCTATGTGCACCGCGCCGCCATGGCATGCCGGCTCAAGGGAGGGGCGGCGGAGTGGGCCGGCAGCCCTGACCTCGCGCTCCAGGAGCGCAAGCTCGGCCTCATCTACTACGAGACCGCCGACCAGGCCTACAAGCTCGGCGCCGACTTCTTCGAAGAAGAGCTCGCCGCCCGATGCGGCTGGCACCTCACCGACCGCATCGCCAACGTCTACAGCGAAGCCGCCGCCGCCGAAAACGCCCGCGTGCAGATCTCCCGCATGAAGGACAAAGGCGTCACCACCATCGCCTTCGCCGGCCACCCCTTCACCCCCATCTTCTTGACCAAGGAAGCCACCAACCAGAACTACTTCCCCGAGTGGCTCGTCACCGGCTCCGCCCTCACCGACACCACCCTCTTCGCCCGCACGTACTCTACCGAGCAGTGGTCGAACGCTTTCGGCGTGTCGTTCCTCGTCGCGCGGGTCAACCCCGACTACACCGACGGCGAACCCAACATCGTCGAGTGGCACTTCGGCGAGGAGCTCACCTCCTATCCGAGCATCATCCCCCTCGGCCAGCTCTATATCGGGCTCCACCTCGCGGGGCCAATCGTCAACCCCCAGACCTACCGGGACGGCATGTTCTCCTACAAGCCCACCGGCGGCTTCCTCACCGACTACGCCGTCTCGTGGGGCCGCGGCATCTGGCCGTGGGACGACTACCTCGCCCTCGACGACACCACCGAACTCTGGTGGGACCCGAATGCCACCGGCGCGGACGAACTCGGCGCGGACGGCGTAGGCATGTACCGCTACGTCGACGGCGGCCACCGCTACATGCCCAATGACTGGCCCACCACCAAGCCCAAAGCGTTCGTGGAAGAAGGCAGCGTCACGATGTACGACGAACGGCCCGAACAGGACCGCCCCATCGCCTACGACCACGCTGACCACCCGCACTGGCGTGACAACGCTCCCCACGACGAGGAGGGGTAGGGTCGCCCCTCCTCCGGTGGCCGGGCCCTAGCCGCCCACGCCGCCCAGCACAACACTCCGCTCCGAACTACTCACGCTCCCCACTCGGGACCACACCGACAGGACACACATGAACCGCTTCAACGAAATGACCATCGGTGACCTGCTGCGTGGTCTGTCGCGCTACCGGCCCTTCCTGCTCACCGTCGTCGGGATCGCTTTGATCGCGGTGGTACTGCCGGGTACTCGGACCGCGGAAGAGAGGGTCGCCACCGGTCCCACCAACTTCGGCAGCAACCAGGTCGAGACCGGTACAACCGGTGACAGCTCGAACGGCACCACCGTCGACACCACGGGTGGAACGAGGGCAGGTGCCGGCACTCGCTCCACCGCCTCGTCGGGCGACACCACCGGCGACACGGGCGGTGAACAGACCGCGGTTGCCCCTCCGCCCGCCGCCCTCGTGGAGGGTTCCTCCGACCCTCTCGATGCTCCGGACTGTGACGCTGCGACGGGCCGCATCATGATCCCCAACGTGCTGGCACCCAACTGCGTGCCGCTCTGGCCAGGCGGCGACAACGGCGGCGCCACCTACCGGGGCGTCACCGCCGACACCATCAAGATCGCCATCTACACCGCCCAGGAGAACGCCCAGGCCGACGCGGTGCTCGCCAGTGCCGGCTATGAGGACGACACCGACGAAGAAGAGGACGATGCCAACCGCCGCAAGGTGATCGAGGCCTTCGAAGCTCACTACGAGACCTACGGCCGGCATGTCGTCTTCGAGCGCCTGCATGCCTCAGGCGAGCCCAATGACGACGCCGCGGCCAAGGCCGACGCCATCAAGGCGGCTACCGAGATGGGTGTCTTCGCCGTGTTCGGCGCGCCCGACGCCACCAATGCCTTCACGGATGAGCTCGCCGCCCGCGGCGTGATGTGCTTCTGCACTATCTCCCAACCGATCGAGAACTACCTCAACTGGGCCCCGCACGTGTGGAGCACCCTGATGGCATCCACCCAGGGATATGTGCACCGCGCCGCCATGGCGTGCCGTCTCAAAGGGCAACCAGCCGAGTGGGCGGGAACCCCCGATCTGCAACTGCAGGAACGCAAGCTCGGCCTCATCTACTACGAGACCGCCGACCAGGCATTCAGCTTGGGCGCCGACTTCTTCGAGCAGGAGCTTGCGGCCCGCTGCGGCTGGCACCTCACCGACCGCATCGCCAACGTCTACAGCGAAG
>CAZWDB010000136.1:0-10510 GCA_964632885.1 uncultured Acidimicrobiales bacterium
GAATCAGCTGGCGCGGGCCGCGGCGCGCTCGCGGATCCGCCGGGCGATCGTTGCTGCACGCGCACGCTCGCGGGCGGACGGCTCACCGACTTCCGCGGTGAGGTCCTCGACGTAGTCCTCGGCCGTCTGGTTGAGATGCTGGCGGCGGAGCTCGGCCTCAACGGCCTCCTGAAGCAGCTTGGAGGCCGGGAGCCCATGATCCTTGACTGCCTTGTAGAGCTCATCGGGAAGATAGACCTGCATCCGCGGCATACGCCTAACTATACACATACGAAGCGCCCATGCCGCCCTTCTCTCGGTCGGGATGAGCAGAACGCATCGGCCGTTGTGGCCAAGGCGAGCGATCTTCGCTCGATGCGCGACGACGAGCGGTACTGAGATGGCCGCTGGGTACCTCGACACATGGCGGCCGGCACGGGACTGAACGAGGGCTACCTACCTCGCCTGCTGTAGCCGAACCCTCCGCCGAATATGAGCAAGAGGACGACGATGAGGATGATCAGCGTAGTGGTGTTCATGGCTCCTCGGTTCTTGATCGTGGATGGGTGTGGGTGCCTGTGGCTAGCTTGAGCTGCCCGCCTTAGACGTCTTCGCGCTCGCGCTCGCGCACGACGGTGCTCTGGGTTGTCGTCCCGGTGGAGCGATGCCCGAATCCGCCCCAGCTCGCCCAGAAGACGACCGAGAGAACGGTGCCGATGGCACCAACGATCATGAGGATCACTCCGACGGTGCCGACGTCGAAGCCGTTGCCTTCAACGGTGACCGCGAAGCGCATGATGGCGCCAACCGCGATCATCAACAGACTGATGCCGATGCCCATGGTTGCCTTCTTTTCTTCGGCGCGACCCGGGTGGTGCAGGCCACGGACTTGTTGTCAACTCTCTTTTCGCGCCGGTCCCGAACCAGCGCCCAGGGTCTTTGGACCTGAGTTCGCTGGGACGGAAGGTTCTCGAGGAGTCCTCGTCACCGACGACAACAGAAGCCCGGCCGACGGCGTCCAGCCGGCACGACAGTGACGGTGCGCACGCGCTGGGACCACACAGGCCGGCGGCCGGGTCCGACAGGTCAGCCCGCGGCGGTTTCCGCCTGACCTTCGACGCGGGACGCCTCGACGAGGCGCTTCACGTTCTCGTTTGTCTGCTCCATCGACCGGTGGGCCCGCTTTCTCATGAAGAGCGGCCAAACGATGGCATTGAGCGGAGCCATGTACCAGCGAGGATGCAGCTCCAGGGTGTGTGTGAGACGCGTCCCACTGGTGATCCGCTCCAGGTCGACGAACAGGTCGACAGCCATCGTTCCGTCATCGCCGGACTGGACCTGGCGCCATGGAGGGTTGAACTCGACGACCTTCCATGTGCTCTCTCCGAAGAACGGCCGGATGCCTCCGAACTCCTTGTAGGTGTAGCCGACGCCGAACTCCGCGTCGGGTACATCAACCATCCGCTGGGTCGTGTCTACAAACTCGGGGTACCGATGGGGGTCACACATGAGCTGCCAAACAGCTTCGGCCGGAGCCGCAATATCGATCGTGACGACAACTCGTGCCATGCCAATCACCTCCTTGCTCAAGAATCTGCCCAGCTCCTAGCACGCACCAGGGTCCTTTGGCCCTGGCCGGCGGGCCGCACGCGGCCGACGATCCACAACATGGCGGCGGACCTGCACACTTCTGCTCGTCAAGTGCTCGTGACAGGCGCGACCGGCTATATCGGAGGCCGCCTCGTCCCGCGACTCCTGGCCGGCGGGTACCGCGTGCGCTGCGTCGCCCGCGACGCCACTCGGCTCGGCGGTCGGTCCTGGCCCGGCGTGGAGGTAGTGGAGGGCGACCTGGCTAATTCGGAAGCAGTCGCCCGAGCCGTGGAGGGCATTGATGTCGCGTACTACCTCGTTCACTCGATGGCGGCCGGGCCGTCATTCCGCGAGCGCGATCACCAGATCGCGCTTCTGTTCGGCGCGGCAGCGGCGCGCGCGGGCGTCGAGTGCATCATCTACCTGGGCGGGCTCGGCGATCCATCGACGGTCCTGAGCAAGCACCTCCTGTCGCGACACGACGTCGGTCGCACGCTCGCGTCATCAGGCGTGCCCGTCGTGGAGTTCCGAGCCGGGCTGATCGTGGGGTCGGGGTCTGCCAGCTTCGAGATGATCCGTCACCTCACGGAGAACCTGCCCGTCATGGTGACGCCACGCTGGGTGGAGAGACGCTGCCAGCCCATCGGCGTGCGGACCGTGCTCGAGTATCTCCTCGCTGCTCTGGAGGAGCATACGTCGGCGGGGGTATTCGAGATCGGCGGACCCGACGTCCTCACCTACCGGGAGATGATGCTCGAGTACGCGCGCCTGCGGGACCTCCGGCGCCTGATCCTCCCGCTCGACGTGCCACATCCCGAGTGGAGCAGCCAGTTCATCTCACTCCTGACTCCGATTCCGCGGGCGATCGTCCAACCGCTACTGGAGAGCCTCGACACCGACGTGGTCGTACGCGATGACCGTGCTCGCGCCACATTCGCAGTGGAACCGCTCGGGTACTCGGAGTCAGTTCGTCGCGCCATTGCGAGAGTGGCCGATGACGAGGTAGAGACGACGTGGGCGTCGAGCATGACCAGCGTGGTGGGTACCGAAGCCCGCCGCAAGGAGCTCGCAGTCCACGAAGGCATGCTCCTGGAGCGGCACGTCACCCGGTCGTGCGCTTCGGCACCAGCGATGTTCGGCGCGATCTGCTCGCTCGGTGGTGAGGAAGGGTGGCCTGCCGGCAACCTGCTGTGGCAAGTCCGCGGGGCGCTGGACCGCCTCGTCGGCGGAGTCGGGATGCGGCGAGGGCGTCGGCATCCGCGCGAGCTGTTGGTGGGAGAGCCGCTCGACTTCTGGCGGGTCGAGGCGCTCGAGCCCGGTCGACTGCTGCGGATGCGCGCCGAGATGAAGCTGCCGGGCGTTGCGTGGCTCCAGTTCGAGATCTTCGAGGACGACGCAGGTGCGGTTGTGCAGCAGACGGCGTTCTTCGACCCCCACGGAGTGCTCGGACACCTCTACTGGTACGCCCTCCTGCCGTTCCACCGATTCATCTTCCCCGGACTGATCAGGGCGATCCGCGAGAAGGCCGAGGCGGGAGCGGCCCCGCACCGCGAACAGACTCCTTGACCAATATCTGATCTGAAGCGTTGCCCGCCTCCGCTTCAGTGAGGGGCCGAAAGGCCCTGGCCAGGTCGGTTCCGCGGCGCCACACTGCGGACGTCGACGTAGGACGCGTCGAGAAGTTGAGACATGCCGCAGCCCCGCGAGCGGGCGAGAGAGGCGTTCTTCACATGAACCTGGGACCGACCGAGCTTCTGATCGTGCTGGTGATCACCCTTCTCCTGTTCGGGGCGTCGCGCCTGCCACGGCTGGCGAGATCGTTGGGGCAGGCACAGCACGAGTTCCAGCGTGGTTTGAAGGGAAGGCTCCTGGATCCGGCGGACGGTGCGTCCGGCCAGGACCCTGCGGACTCCAGCTGACCTCGAGGTCGCGCCGTCACGACTCGAGGACCTGGTCGACCCACTGGAGCGCGGCAATCGCCGCGGGAAACCCGGCGGTCGTTATCGCCAGCGTGACGACGTGGCAGATCTCGTCTGGGGTGGCGCCCTCCGCGAGCGCCTTGCGGACATTGGATCGGACTGCGCCCTCGGCGAGCGCGCCCACAGAGATGCCCAGCTTCACCAGCCGACCGACGCGCGCGTCGAGCGGTCCCGACGCGTCGAGCGCGGCACCGAGCCCATCCTGCGCCTGGGCAACGTCTGGAAACCGATCGCGGAAGGACAGGTAGATGTCGGGCAGGTAGTCGCTCACCGTAGGTCTCCTTGGGTGGTCGTCAGTCGCCAGAGACGCTACGCCGCCGGTGCGGTTGGACGCCCGAGCCGGCATCACTCGCACGGGCCTTGGCGAGCAGATCCGCCATGAGCCCCGCCTCGTCCAGTGCGGTGGTGACCACGCCGCTCTGGCAGCTGAAGCATCGCGCCCTTCCTTCAGATGTCCTCGAACCGCAGGTGGTGCACGGTGCGAGGGTTCCCGCTGCCACCGTCGTCACCGCAACTGGTCCGATCGCTTGCGGATCCATCAGCGATTCGACGGTCAACGCGTTCTCGGGACAGGCGGCCTCGCACACGAGGCAGCCCACGCACAACGATGCTCGAAACAGCAGCGCGAAGTTCTGATCGGCGGTGTGCTCGCCGGCCGCCACGAAGGCGAGAGCGTCTGTCGGGCAGAACTGGGCGCACAGGCCGCACGCCGAGCATCGAGCGACGTCGACCTGGATTCGACCGAACCCCGCAATGTCGCGTTCGGTAGGCAGAGCCGGTTCCTCAGGTGGCCCCCAGTTCTCAAGTAGCCGCAGCAGGCGCCGCCTGCGCGGCGTGGTTGTGCCGATGCCGCCGGCGTGGTGGAGCTGGTCTGCGATCGCGCGGCCGATGCTCCGGAAGGTCGCCCGCCTGCTGAGCCCTCCGGAGCGAGCGTCGATCCAACCGCCGGCGGGAGGCGGCGACCCGGCCGGGCCCGTGGTCGTGCTCGCCAGGTGGACGAGAGCCGGCCGGCCGAAGGAGTGCGCAAGCTCGTTGGCGGCGGCGGTCGCGGCGCGGATGCGATCCCACACGACCGCGATCTCGCATTCGGAGCACGCGCTGTCATCGAGCCACAACGTGTGGGCGCCGTCGTCGACGACTTCGACGAGGTCTTCCACGCCGAGGGAGACGAGGCAGCGTCCGTGCGTGACGCGGTGACCGGGCAGGGACGTCGCCGCCACCCTGTGGCTGTCGCACACCAGCAGGACGGGTCCGGCAGGCATGTCGGCGACGGCGATCAGTGTCTGACGGGTCGCACGGCGGCCGTCGAAGGCGTCCAATGGACACACGGGTATACATGCGCCGCATGCGAGACAGCGTTTCGGGTCGATGCGGGGGAGTGACCGCTCGCCGCTCAGCACCAAGGCCGACACTGGGCAGGCCTGGACGCACCGTACACATCCGGTCCCGGAGTGGTACGCGTTAGCGCATGCGGAGGCATCTATCGGCGGCAGTCCGGCCCCGCCGACTTGCACCGTCACTCCTTTTGGAGCCGCACGCGCGTGTCGTAGAAGACCGCCGACCCGCCCACGAGGTCGCGTAGGCACGTGTTGGGGTTGTGGCCGTCGGTGCGCATGGCGGCGTTGGCGTGTACGCCGGTGCTGCGCCGCTCGTCGGCGGGAATGACCTCGCCGTCGATGCGCACGTCGACGGCCCCGTAGGCCCAGTGCCCGTAGCCGAGGCTGAAGCCGACCACGCCAGGCCGCATCCCTTCGACGACCTTCACCTCGCCGGTCATTGGGACGGTCCCTCTCTCGCCGAGATCCCAGACACCCTTCGGGTTGGTCCGGGACGTGATCCTGACGATGTCACCGTCGCGGAGGCCGAGGTGAGCGGCGTCGCCCGCGTTCACCACGACGTGGTTTGTCGGCTCCACGGCGCGAAGCCAGTAATTGCCGGCGGTGCGGCTCTTGGTCTGGGTGATCGTCCGGAAGGTGATCAGTGTGAGGTCGTACCCTGCGGCCTCATCGGCGGCTGCGGTGTCATTCCCGACGGCGTCGATTCCGGGCGGGAAGTATCGGGCTACTCCCGAGAAGTGCTCGCCCGTCATGCTGTTCTTGGCGTCGTAGGTTTTCTCGCAGTAGAGGGACAGGTACTTGCCGTACTTGTTGGCGAGTTTGTCGCCGTCGAGGATCTTCTCGTACGGCTGGAATCTTCCGCCGCGGTTGAGCACCGTCACGACGCGGCGCCAGGCATGTTCGTCGCCATCGAGCGCCTCCTTCCAGGCCGCGACGTCGAAGACGGACTTTGGTAGAT
The DNA here is from genome assembly GCA_964632885.1 of uncultured Acidimicrobiales bacterium. Classification (GTDB taxonomy): domain Bacteria; phylum Actinomycetota; class Acidimicrobiia; order Acidimicrobiales; family CAZWDB01; genus CAZWDB01. The sequence goes on from CAZWDB010000136.1 coordinate 5,844, forward strand.
GCCGCCGGGCCGCGAGGAACAGCTCGAGCTCTGCGTCGTCGGCCTCCGGTACGGCGTCGCCAAAATGCGGCTTCTCGCCGGCGGCGATGTTCGCGACCTGCTTCAAGTACAGGTGCTCGGGGCGGAGGAAGGGGCCGCCGTCGCCGAGCCCGTTGGGGCCGAATCCGTATAGCCCCATCTTCTCGGCGACTGCGAGCACGAAGGACTCGAGCGAAATCGGCTGTTCGATGCCGAACACGATGGCCGTTTCGGTCAGTGGGGCGATCGTCGGCTGGCGGACCGGCGCGTTCTTGACGATGACGTTCGGATGTGACTTCTGGAACTCCCAACGCTCGAGGTACGTGAGGTCGGGGATGATGTAGTCGGCGTACATCGACGTCTCGCCCGCGACGATGTCAATCGCCACGAACAGCGGCAGCTTCTCGGGGTTCTTCAAGACCGCGATGTTCGTGTTGCCCGCGGGGAGGGCGTAGACCGGTGAGCCCATGTAGAGGAAGAGAGCCTTGATCGGGTACGGGTAGGCATCGGCGATCGACGGGACGATCTCCTGGTAGATGTCGGTGGCGAGTGGGTACCAGGGCCGCTTCGCGGGGTAGCCGTCGAAGATGGTGCTGGTTTCGTACTTCCCCGTCCGGATCATCGTCTGACCGAACTTCTTGATCGAGCCGTCGATCATCTTCGCGATCGGGTAGGGCTGTCCGTCCTTACTGCCGCTCTGGTCGTACGACTTGGCGACGCTCATGCCGCCGGCATAGTCGTAGTTCCCGATGAGCAGGTTGAGGTCGAACCACGCCTGCACGTTGTAGTAGCCGTTGGTGTGCTGACTCACGCCGCGGTGGATGTCGGCACACGCCTTCCGCCCGTGACGTGTGAACTCGGCGGCGACCTCCTCGACGTCAACCGCGTCGACGCCAGCAATCTTCGACCACTCCTCGACCGACCGCTCGAAGGCGGAGTCCTTCAGGACCTGGAGCGCCGACTTCACCCGGATCCCGTTGACCTGGCGGTCGACGAAGAGGTCCCCGGTCACGGGGGTTACCTCGTCGTTCGGGTCGAACGCGACGGGCACACCGTTCTCAAGGACGACGAAGGCGTCGAAGTCCCAGGTGCCGCCACCCTCGTCCTCGCTCGCTCGCTCGACGGGCGCGATGCCGAGGTCGGAGCCGCGCAGGAGCTCTCCCGGAGTGCCGTCCTCATCGATCTTCACCAGCCACGCGGCATTGCAGTAGTTCGGCTCGTCGGCTGCATCCGCCGCGGCCCTGTTCGCGTTCCGCAGGTAAGACGCGTTGTGGCGCTCGTCTCGGAGCACCACCTGGATGATCGCCAGCGCGATGGCCGCTTCGGTGCCCGGCTTGTTCGGCAGCCACTTCCACGCCTTGGAGCCCGTCTTCCCCAGCCGGGGGTCGATCACGACGTAGCGGAGGCGGCCGGTGGTGATCCCTTCGGTCACCTTTCCGCTGCGGTACGACGGCCCGTAGTTGCCCTCGAAGATGTTGCTGCCGACGAGTATGGCGAACTCAGTGTTGACGAGGTCACCCTGCCAGTAGAACTTCTCGCCGTCCGCCCACTTGCCCTCGACGAACTGCTCGCTCATGGCCTTCCCTGTGAAGTAGAGCGAACCCTGGCAGACAGTTGTGTGGCCGTGAGCGTTGACGGACCCGAACGAGTCCCCCGTGAACCTCTTGATGAAGTCGCCCCGGCCGTCCTTCAGTCGTCCCCAAACGAAGGCGAACTGGTTGTTCTTGGGCCCGAAGTCGGGATGATCGGGATCGATGAGGAGGTCGAGGTGGTCCGCGAATTCGCCCTTGAACGCGTCGACGAGCGCAGCACGCTCGGTGGCGTCCTTCTGCGCGTTGATCTCCTCCACCGCGGCTGCCATGGCTTTGGCGAGTGACTTGTCGTGCAGAGCGTGTAGTTCGGCCAGTCCTGGTGTGGACGTTCCGTCAGAGAACTTGCCTCCGTTCACGATCTCGTCGATCGCCTGTTGGAACGGGATGCTCTGCCATGTCCCGCCGCCACGCGGGCCGGCACGCTTGAGGACGCGGCGTAGCCGGTACGGGTCATAGGTCGACTGGAGCCCCGCCTGGCCCTTGGGGCAGATCCACCCGTCGATGTCGCCCGTCTGTACAGGGGAAGTGGCGTAGTCGAGGTAGGGCCAGAACGTCATGGGGCTGAAAGGGTTACCGTCGATCTTCGAGACCACGCCGTCGACGATCTTCACCTTGATCCCGCATCCTGTGTTGCATTGCAAGCACGACGAATACAAGACATTCCGAGGATCGGCGAGCGCGTAGGTGTCGCTCGTCGTAGAGGCACCAGCTAGCTCTCCGGCGTCGGCCGTTCCGACCATGCGGACGAGGGACGGCATCTGGTTGGCAAGGGCAGCGCCGCCCCCGACAACCGCGGACGTCTTGACGAACGTTCGCCGGGACAGCGTCCACGGCGAGTCGTGATGGGGGCCGTCCATCGGCACCTCACCTTTCGTGTTCATGCTGCCTCCCGATCATGGGATGCTGCGTCGACTGTGGAGCCGAGCCGGCGGCTAGGGGCTCGGCGAGGAGATGGCGGCCGATGAGGACGATGAGGGTTGCTATGCCTACCGTCCCGACCGCTACGAGCCACTCCATGGGCGACGGGAAGTAGTCGTGGACGAGCCCCGGCCCGGTGAAGGCGCCCGCCAGGCCTTCGATGTCTTCTTGCACAAGGGCAGGGACCACGAGTGTCAGCTTCGACGCGAGCGCCATCGCTGCAATGAGGCCACCTGCCCAGGCGACCCATCGGACCCGACCGCGACCGACCAGCAGCAGTATGCCCGGTACCAACACTCCGGCACCGGCGTGCAACCCCCAGAACACCCACCACTTCTCGCCCGCCAGGATCGCTCCGAACGTCTCCTCCTTGGCCGGCGCTCCCGCCCACAGCCCGGTCGACAGCTCGGCGAACTCCACAACGACCACCGCCGCGAGCAAACCCAGCAAGGCATGCCCGAGGCGCGTAGCCAGGTGGTGCGATAGGTATCCGAAGACGCCCGCAGCCGCGGCGACAAGGGCCAACCCGAACAGCGCGGCCTCGAGCAGGAACAGGACCGGTGTCACCCCAGATTCCCAAGTCGCCTGGGCGGCGACGACGCCGAACAATGCTCCTTCAGCGCCGGCGATCACCATGGCCAGCACTAACGGAGCCCACGCCCAGCGCTCCATGAAAGCCGGCACGCTGCCCCTCCGGACCGACCACAAGCCGATGATCAGCACCACCGCGTAGATGGCGTAGAGCCAGCCCATGATCCCCATGACGGAGGTCATCCTGGTGTCGACGACTAGCCGCCACGCCCGCAGCGGGTGTCCAAGATCCAACCACACGTTCACCATGCCGGCGATGAATGCGCCGAAGGCCACCAGCATCGCCAGCACAGCCACCCGGTAGTACTCCGTACGCCGCTGCATGAAGATCAACGCCGCGAAGCCGAAGGCACCGGCCGACGCACCGACCAGCGCGACGTACGCGCCAATCCACAGGCCCCACGGCACCGACGACCCGTAGTCGGCCGCAGCGTGGCCGGCCGTGAACCGCCAGACGAGGCCGATCACGCCGGCTCCGGTCGCCGCAGCGGCGAGAGCCCATAGGAGCCGTTCCGGCCGGGCGCCGAACCGGGCGACCGGGCGAAGCGTTTGGAGAGTAGTGGCGCTCATCGATGTTCCCTCATATGAGATAGGTCACTTTGGGCTTCGTGCCGAGTTCCTCTTTCAAGACCACGGCGTTCGGTCGTGCTGCCATCTCGGAGACCAGGGACGTGGAGTCGGTGAGGTCGCCGAAGTACGTAGCGCCTCCGATGCAGGTCGTGACGCACACCGGCAACATGCCGTTTTCGAGGCGGTGGAGGCAGAAGTGGCACTTCCGGACGTTGCCGATCGGCGAGTCATCGCGGCCGACCCGGCGGGTCCGGCTCGTCCCGTACTCGTAGCTCGGGAGCAGCTCGTACTGCTGCTGTGCCGGCGTGTCCTCGGTGTAGATGTGCCCCGCGTCGAAGGTGCGGGCGCCATACGGGCACGCCACCACGCAGTATCGACAACCGATGCAGCGGTCGTAGTCGATGGCGACGATGCCGTCGGCCCTCGAATAGGTGGCGCCGACCGGACACACAGGAACACACGGTGGTTCATCGCACTGCAGGCACGGCCGAGGGAGGAACCGGCGGGTCACGTTCGGATAGGTGCCCACCTCTTTGTCGATGACTGGGCGGTACACGACCCCGGGCGGCAGCTTGTTCTCGGCTATGCACGCCACCGTGCACGCATGACACCCGATGCACTTCCGAGTGTCGATCACCATGCCCCAGCGCCGCTCGGGACGCTCGAGTGCCAGCCGGAGCTCAGCTTGCATCCGAAGGACCACATTCCCGCCGTACGCAGTGTCAGCCATTGGTCACCAACCATTCCGGGCCGCTGTCTGAAGACTGTGCCCGCGGCGCCGCCAAGCGAGTAGGGCCGATCGGCAGCGGTCGTGCAGCCGATGGTCCTCGCTCATCGATCAGACCCGCGACGTCCCCGATCGAGTGCGGCGACGGGATCATCATTGGGGCGTGACCGTCACCATCTCGCCACTCGACTGCGGTTCTCTCACCGCTCCGCGCAACATGTTCGAACAGGAGGCCACCGACGAGTTGGTGG
>CAZWDB010000137.1:0-10483 GCA_964632885.1 uncultured Acidimicrobiales bacterium
ACCGAGTCGGTATCGCCTGACTCCCGGGCGTGCCCGACGAGCTGTCGCACGAAGAACGGATTGCCCTCGGTGCGCAGCGCCACCTCGTGCGCGAATGACTCCTCTGCCGGTTCGGTGCCGAGCGCGCCCACCAACTCGGTGGTGGCGTGGTCGTCGAGCCCGCGCAGCACGATCCGGTGGATGTCGGTCGACCGGCGCAGGTCGGCCATCGTGTCGGCCAAGGGTCGGCTGCGGTCGAGGTCGGTGTCGCGGTAGGTCGCGACGAGTGTGAGCGCGCCGTCTCGGGTGGAGGTGACGAGGTGACGTACCGCGGCGAGCGTGGATGGGGTCGCCCAGTGCAGGTCGTCGACGACAACGACGACCGGGCGGGCCCGGGCGAGGCGGGAGAGGAACGCGTCGAGGGCTTCGTTGACCGCCCACGCCTCCCACTCGGGGGCCGGGGCCCCGTCGGTGGCCAGCTCCGGGACGACGGCGGTCAGCGATCGGGCATGGGTGTCGGCGATCTCCTGCACTCGTTGGTCGCCGAGGCTCGACACGAGTGTGCGGACGGCCTCGGCGAAGGGTTGGAACGGGGCGCCGATGCCGTCGTCGCAGTGGCCGAACAGCACCATCGCGCCTTCGTCGTGGGCGGCGTGACAGGCCTCGGCCACGAGTCGGGTCTTGCCGATGCCGGGCTCGCCCACCACGAGCACGACCCGCCGGTCATCGGTTCCCTCGTTGACCAGTGAGAGCAGCTCGTCGCGTTGGGCGTCCCGTCCGACGAACGGTCCGTCGAGGCGGGCGAGTGGGGCGGGGAGTGGCACGATGTCGAGCCGGTCGAGGAGCAGGCGGCCTTCGCGCTGGATCCAGCCCATGCCGACCCGGTCGGCGAAGGCGAGCGCCTCGTCGAGGACGGTGCGGGCCCGAGCATCGTCTCCTGGTTGGCTCCGGTCGATCAGCGCCCGGGCCAGCCAGTAGCGCGACCACGTCGCCCAGGTGAACAGATCCATCCGCTCTTCCAGCTCGACCGCGGCCTCGAGCGCGGCGACCGCCTCGTCGAACCGGTCGAGCACCCACAGCAGCGTGCCCCGTGTCCGGTCGGCGGCACCGACCGACACTGTCAGGCTCCCCGCGAGAAGCTGGCCGGCATAGGGTTCGACCTGGTCGAGCAGCGGCTGTGCCAGCTCCCGATGCTTGGCCGCGGTAACGATCACGGCCGCCTGACCCAGGTCGAGTCGACGCCTGCCGATGGAGAAGAGCCATCCGGACTTGGTGCGCGCCTCGACCAAGGCGAGGCCCTCGGCGACGTCGCCGTCGAGGGCCCTCGCGACCGCGGCCAGCCACGCCAAGGCAGCTCCTCCTTCGCGGCCGCGTACCTCTTCGGCGGCCTGGGCCAAGTCGCCGCGGTGGTGTGCGATCCTCCACCGGACCCCAGCGGGGTAGCTCTCCCTGGCCCACCCAACCCCGTCGTCAGTTGCGTCGAGGACGGCGAGGAGATCATCGAGCTCGGTGAAGTTGCCGCTGTCGATCAGGACGATGACCTCGTTGAAGGCGATCTGGCGGCGTGTCGTGGGGCTCTCCGCGCTCACTCGCCGCCAAAGGTCCAACAGCTCGAATGCTCTGGCTCGGTCACCGACCAGGTAGTGGGCACGGGCGACATCCATGATGCACAAGTGGGCCCAATATGGCGCCGGTCTCGAGGTCGACCGGAGCGCGTCGAGGTGTTCAGGCGCCAGTCCGGTCGTGAGCCTGGCGAGGTCGGCCGACGCTTCCAGGCGACTCAGCCCGACGAGCGCGGCCGAACGGAGCTGGAGGTCAGGGTGGTCGAGGGCCGGCACGAGCACCTCGTCGGCGGCGTGGCGGGCACGTGTCAGGTCCCCCGCCTTTGGGAGATCGTCGATCGCCAAGAAGATCTGTTTGTCCGCGGCGTGGCGGGCGTAGTTCGCGACGAACTCGACCCGCAGACGCGAGTCGGGTGGGAGCTCGGCGCAGTGGTCGAGGGCGGCCTCGATCACGGCGTCGCGCTCGGGATCTATCTCGCGCCAGTTGATCCAGCCCGGATAGTGGGCGGCCCGGACCTCGAGCTCCACATCCCCGGCGGTTCGTGCCGCGGCGACGGCCTCGAACCAGGCGTCACGGGAATCAGGATGTTCCTCGGCCAGCAGTGCGCTGCTTCGCAGGATCAGGAGCTCCGCGCGTTGGCGGAGGTCTGGCTGGGCGTCGAGGTCGAGGAGGTCGAGACCGTTGGCGGCGTGGCTGGCCGCCTCGACGAACGCGGCCCGCCCGAGCGCGTCTTGGGCGGCCCGGCAAGCCCAGGTGACGGCGTCGGCGGTGTGTCCGGGGCGTGCGACCTGGGCGTAGTGGTGGGCCAGTACGGCGGGGCGGGCGGCGGGGTCGTCGGCGAGCACGTCGGCGACGCGTTGGTGGATGTGGGCGCGGCGGGCTGTTGACAGTTCGTCGTAGATGACGTCGCGGACGATGGCGTGGGCGAAGCGGTATTGGCCTCGTTGTTCGCCGTCGAGGATGAGGCGGTGGTGGAGGGCCTGGTCGAGGGCGTCGAGGCGGTCGGCGGGGTCGAGGTCGGGGTCGGCGGCTTCGAGGGTGGCCAGGTCGAACTGGTGGCCGCACACGCAAGCCCACGTGAGCAGGCGCCCGGTGGCGTCGTCGAGGCTTGACAGGCGGCGGCCCACTGCGTCAACAGCGCCTTGGGGAAGGTCGAAGTCTCCGGTCTGCTCCCACCGCTGCACCGTGTCTGCGAGCGTGTCTGATTCGGCGAGGTGCCGGATGACCTGGCTCAGGAAGAACGGGTTGCCGCTGGTCTCGGCGTGGGTCGCCTCGGCCAGCGCCAGGGCGGACGGCGAGAGCGCGCGGTTGCTGGTGGCCTCGAGGTAGGTGACCACGTCGGTGGCGGTCAAGCCTCCGACCATGATGCGCGGCGGGTCGCCGTTGCGGCGCAGCTCGGAGAGCGTCTCGGACAGCGGGTGAACACGGCTGAGGTCGGTGTCGCGGTAGGTGCCGATCATCATGATCGGGTTGTCGGTTTCGGAGCGGTGGAGGTGGCGGAGCAGGGCGAGGGAGGGTTGGTCGGCCCAATGGAGGTCGTCGAGCACGACGAGGACTCCCTGGCGTGCCGCGACACGATCCAGCAGATCGGCGGTGGCGGAGAACACGAGCCCGCGCATGTCCGGGTCGTCCGCGCCGCCGAAGGTGCCGGCGGCCAGTCCGAGCTTGGCTGCGACCGGTGGTGCGAGGTGGCCGAGCACCGGTCCGTAGGCGCCGCGGTGCTCGGCGATGAGGGCGCCGGGCAGCGCGTCGACGAGACGTCCGATCGCCTCAGCGAAGGGTTGGTAGGGCACGCCGAGGTCAGGGTCGCAGCGGCCGTGGAGGACGACGCCGCCGTCGCGGTGGACCTCGCCGGCGAGCTCGGCGACCAGGCGGGTCTTGCCGATGCCGGGCTCCCCGCTCACCAGCACCAGTCGCTCCTTGCCTTTGGAGCGCCAGGCGGTTCGGAGCCGGTCGAGTTCGACGTCGCGGCCGACGCAGGGCACCGGCTCGGAAACGGCGAGCGCGACCGGCAACCCGATGCGCAGGCCGGCGTCGGCGGTGCCTTCGTCACCGATCGCCTCGCGGGGTGGCTCGTCGGGCGCGCCGATCACCCACACCGACTCGGGCCGCGACAGTCCCGGGAGGTCCCGGCGGCCGAGAGGGTGGAGGGCCACACCGTCGGGGAGGTGGTCGCGGACCACACCGGCGGTCGACTCGCCCACGAGGATCTCACCACCCCTCGCCAGGGCACGAAGCCGAGCGGCCCGGTTGACAGTCGTGCCGTAATAGTCGTCGTTGCGTTCGATCGCCTCGCCGGTCACGAGGGCGACCCGCACGGCCAGCGGGTCGTCGCCGGGCCAGTCGGCCCCGGCCAAGAGGTCCTGGACTCTGACCGCGGCAACCAGCGCGTCACTGGCTCGACCGAACACGCTGAACGTGGCGTCGCCTTCCCCCTTGGACTTCAGGAGCCGCCCACCCGCGGCGACGACCGCCTCTTCGATGAGATCGTCGTGGAGTTCCAACGCGGCCGCCATTCCATCGGGGTCGACGTCCCACCGGTTGGTCGAGCCTTCGATGTCGGTCAACACGAACGTCACGACCCCGGTCGGCAGAGCACGCCCCTCCGGCGCGCGGTCCGTTGGCGGCGAGAGTGCCGGCACCTCCTGGTTGAGCACGGCGCGTTCCAGCGCCTGGAGCTCTGGTGAGGGGTCGATCCCCAGTTCCTCGGTGAGCACGGCGCGCAGGCGCTGGTAGGCCCGGAGTGCGTCCGACTGGCGACCCGACCGATAGAGAGCCGTGATCAGGACCTCCCACACTCCCTCCCGCAACGGGTGCTCGGCGATGACGGCTTCGCACTCCGCGACGAGGCCGACCGCGTCGCCGCCTTCCAAGCGGGCGCGGAGCCGTCCCTCGACGGCGTCGAGTCGCAGCGACGCGAGTCGCTCGCCTTCCCTATGCGCCCACGTCTGGTCGGCGAACTCGGCGAGTGGTTCGTCGCGCCAGACGGCGAGGGCGTCGTCGTGGCGGTCCTCCGCGACCGCGGTCTCGAACCGGCGGAGGTCGACGGCGTCGTGGGGGAGGTCGATCAGGTACCCCGGAGGCCTCGTCACGAGCGCGTCACCGAGCTGTTTGCGAAGCTGGGACACATACGTCTGGATCGTTCCGACCGCGGACTTGGGCGGGGACCCGCCCCAAAGGTCCTCGACCAGGCGATCGACCGACACGACCCGCCCGGCGTCGATGGCCAACCGTGCGAGCAGCGCACGCCGCAGCCCACCGGTCACCTGGATCGGTTGACCGTCGTGTTCGACCGTCAACGGACCGAGCACCGCGACGCGGATCACCGTCCCGTCCCCCCGTCGCGGATCACCGTCGCCTCCCCCCTCGTCTTCGTGTCGGATCCTACCGAGCCGCCACCGGGCGAGGTTCAGCCTCGATGACGGTCCAGCCGAGCAGGCTCTCCCGCACGGCGACCCGTTCGAAGCCGGTGGCGGCGAGCAGGCGGTCCCACTCCTCCAGCGTTCTGGTTCGACCACCCATGAGCAGCATGTTGGCGATGTCGAGACCCTTGGCCGGATGGAGCCCGGAACCGGCAGGCATGACCGGCTCGACGATCACGACGCGGCCGCTCGGCTCGATGGCGGCCGCGATCGTCGCGAGGATCATCTCGGCCTGATCGTCGGGCCAGTTCCACAAGACGTTGGCGAGCAGGTACCTGTCAGCCCCCTCCGGCACCCGGAGGAAGAAGTCGCCGCCTTCGAAGGCGAGACGGTCGGCCAAGCCGCTGCACGCGATCGCGTCGATTGCCTCAAGTTCGATGTGGGGCTGGTCGAAGACGGTTCCTCGGAGCGTGGCGCCGCGGCCTCCCGGGGCACCACGCAGTAGCTCGATGAGGAGGTCTCCCCGGTTGCCGCCGACGTCGACCACAGTCTCGATTCCGGTCCAGTCGATGCAGTCGGCGAGGTCGCGCCCGATGTGGGCCGCGCGACCGGTCATCACCGCGTTGAAGTCGGCGTCGAGGTCGGGGTGGCCGGCCAGGTGCTCATAGAAGGTCGCACCGAAGGTCCGGTCGAAGGCAACCTCGCCGGTGCGGATCGTGTCGCCGAGGTGCTCGAGCACCCGCAACATCACGTTCCGGTGCAAGCGGGTGTGAGCCGCCAACGACCCCGGCACGTCGGTGCGCAGCAGATCCGACTGCTCGTTGAGCGCGAACTGTCCCGAGCACGGCTCGTCCATCACGCCGTGCGCGACCAGGAACCGCAGCAGGCGGCCCAAAGTCTCCGCATCCGCCCCGACTTCGGTCGCCAGGTCCACTGCGGTGCGGGGCCCGCCGGCGAGGGCGTCGGGCACGCCGAGCGCGGTGACCTCGATGATCACCCTCGACAGAATCGGACCGGCGATGGCCCGGATCAACTCCCGGGCCGGGTCTGGATGGCTGATCGGTGCCGAAGTATCCATGGTCGCCACGATGCCGGACGCACCTCGACGGCCACTCCACGCTCGCTCCACGCAACGGGGGGTGACGTGTGGGATCCGGTCGGCGTGGGCTCTGCGAGTGTGTCGGTCGAGGTGGCCGCACGAACGTGATTCCTACCATGGTAGGATTCCTGCATGGCTGTGACGAAGTGGTCGGTGAGCGTCGAGCAGAACCTCGCCTCTCGGGTCGAGACACACGTCGGCGATCGGGGATTGAGCGGGTTCGTCTCCCGTGCCGTGGAGCACGAGCTCGAACGAGACCTCTTGGACGAGTACCTCGCCGACCTGGACGACGAGTTCGGTGCAGTGCCGGCCGGTCTGGTCGAACATGTCGACGACTTGTGGCCGTCTTAGTCCTCGACACCGAGGCCGTCTCCACGCTCGCACGTCCCCGCCAGGACCTCGAGCGACATCAACGCGTCCGTGCCGCGATGCGCAGCGCGCACCGACGGAACGCGCCCATTCGCATCCCGTCGGCGGTGCTCGTCGAGCTGTATCGCGGGCACGGTCATGACGAGGCGGTCGACGGCGTTCTGGCGCAGGGCTTCGCGCAGGTCGTCACGACGGGCGCGCGGATGGCTCGGATCGCAGGCCATCTCCTGGCAGACGTCGATGCAGGGAGCGAGATGGCGATCGATGCGCTCGTCGTCGCGACCGCGGTTCGATTCGGCGGTGGCATTGTCGCGACGCACGATCCGAAGGACATGCGCCGACTCGCTGCCGGTCACTCGCACGTCGCGATCTTCGAGATCTGATACCGCATCGGCAGCGTCGACGTCGGATGGACCTAGAGGCGCGAGAACACGGCGACGGGGCGCCCAAAGTCGAGTTAGGCCTCGAGGTCTTCGAGCGCGTACGCGACCGCTTCGTCGAGGGACATCTTCCGGCCCTCGTCGCGCAGGCGTCGGGCCTCGTCCGGGCCGATCCTCTGTCTGACCAGAGGCACGTAGTGGGTGTACAGCGCCCACGTGCACGGGCTGCGCGGTCGCTCCTGGGCCTGCTGGGCCTGGCGGCCCGGCATGCCCGCAGGTAGCGCAGCGCTGAGTAGACGGCTGGCCCGGTCGTAGCGGTCGTCGATCGCTTCCACCGCCGCGCAACAGACGAGGATGGAGTTGACCAGCATCGGCAATGCGGCGAGCCGGCTGATCTCTCTCAGTTGTACGTTCAGGAACGAACGCGCCTCGGCCACGTCGCCTCCGGCGGCGAGGGCCGGCGTTGCCTCGGCCATGCACAGCACATCGAGCAGAGGCAGGTCATCCGGCAGCAGAGTGCGCGCGATGCCGAGCGCCGAGCGCGCCGCCTCGTGCGCGCCGCCGTCGTCTCCCATCAGATGCAGGCCTACGGCCAGACTCGTCCGCGCGTGCAGGTGGATCGTGGTGAATCTCGGCTCGGCGACCTCGATCGCGCTGCGGAAGAGCCCACACGCCTTCGGGATGTCCAGGAGCATCAGTTCCGTCCAACCCACATACACCTGGATCGATCCGCGCCAATCAGTCACCAGCTCTTCAACGTCTTCCAGGGCTCGTTCGATGAAGACGCGAGCTTCGTCCGCGCCGGCCATGACCAACCCAAGCGCCAGAACGGGGACGGCGGAGGACCGCACTCGGCTGGGGTCCTCGAGGTCGATCGCGAGCGCCCTCTTCGCGTAGCCGATCGTGGCTCCGTCGAACCGCAACATCGAGATCATGCCGAGGTAGCCGAAGCACAGGGCCAGTGGCTCCGCGTCGAGCCGGTCGGGCTGCTCGACGGCGCGGAGCAGCCAGCGGTGGAACTCGTCGTGGTGGCCGCGCATGGACACCAGACCGTAGGAGTGGGTGGCCAGGCGCGCAGCGAGGTCAGGTCTGTCCTGACGGAACGACCACTCGATCGCGGCGCGGAGGTTGTCGAGGTCGCGCTCGAGCGTCGTCACGACCTCAGAGTTCCACGCAGCGTCCACCGGGGGGAAGACCTCCAGCCACCAAAGGAACCAGTCGCGGTGCCCGGTCCGCAGCGTCTCGCCCTCGCCGCGGGCGCGAAGCTTCTCCGACGCGTAGAGACGTACCGGCTCGAGGAGGCGGTAGCGCACGGTGTCGTCGGTCGGGTCGGCCACCACCAGCGATTTGGACACCAGCGATGCGACCAGAGCGACGACGCGACCTGGATCCACATCCTCGCCCGCGCAGACCCCTTCGACGGCCTCCAAGGTGAAGTCGCCCGAGAACACCGCGAGGCGCGCGAGCAACGCGCGCTCGGGCTCGTCCAGCAGCTCGTAGCTCCAGTCGAGGGTGGCCTGGAGCGTCTGCTGGCGCTGCACGCGACGACGGCCCCCCGTCAGCTCCCCGAACAGGTCGTCGAGGCGGTCGGCGATCTGGCGCAGCGACAGGTGGGTGACCCGCGAGGCCGCGAGCTCGATGGCCAGAGGTATGCCATCGAGGCGCCGGCAGATCTCGGCGACATCGCCGACGTTGGCCGGCGTCAGCTCGAACTGCGGCTGGGCGGAGGTGGCCCTGGCCTTGAACAAGCTGACGGCCTCCGAGGTCCCCACGTCGGCGTCCTCCTTCGGAACCGAGAGCGAGGGGACGGTGTAGGACTGCTCGCCCTCCACGTCGAGGCCTTCCCGGCTGGTGGCGAGCACCGCCACACCCGGGCAGCGTCCGAGGATCTCGTCCACCAGGTCGGCGCATGCGTCCAGCAGGTGCTCGCAGTTGTCCAGCACCAGCAGGCAGTCGAGGCGTTCGAGGTGGGCGAGCACGATCTGCCCCACGTCGCCGCCCTCGCCGAAGCCGCCGAAGCGGAGGCCGAGCGCTCCCGCGATGGTCCTCGGCATGAGTTCCGGATCGGAGATCGGAGCCAGCTCGGTGAAGAACGCGCCGTCGGAGAAGCGGTCAAGCTCTTCGGCGGCCACCTGGAGGGCCAGTCTGGTCTTGCCGCACCCGCCCACCCCGGTGAGGGTGACCAGACGGTTGGCCTCCAGCAGCTTGCGTACCTCGGCGATCTCGGCGGCGCGCCCCACGAAGCTCGATCGTTGGATGGGGAGGTTGGTCCTGAAGGCATCCAGGGAACGCAGCGTGGGGAACTCACCCCCACCCGCCTGGAATATCCGCTCGGGAGAGGCCAGGTCCTTGAGGCGGTGGGGGCCGAGGTCGATCAGGTCCGCCGCGTCTCGCACCAGCTCCGCGGAGGCCTGGGAGACCAGGATCTGGCCCCCATGCCCCGCGTCCGAGATGCGCTTGGCCTTGTGGACGTCGTGGCCGACGTAGTTGCCGTCCCGCACCAGGGCTTCTCCGGTGTGGATCCCCATCCGCACGCTGAGCTCGGAGCCTTCCGACAAGGCTCGTTGACCATCCACGGCGGCGGCGATCGCGTCGTGAGCCCGGGCGAAGGCCACGAAAAGGGCGTCGCCTTCGGTCCCGACCTCCACGCCGTTGTGTGCGGCGAAGGCCCCACGGAGCAGCCTGCGGTGTTCGTCCTGCAGGTCGGCGTAGCGCTCGTCCCCGATCTCACCCACGGTCTGGGTGGACCGCTCGATGTCGGTGAACAAGAACGTGACTGTCCCCGATGGGAGATCGGTCATATACCTAGTCTCCCATGAGCACTGTTCGTGCCCTCCCTCGAAGGATGAAGATTGTGTCGGTGATCTCGATGACCGCCTTCGCGGCCCGGTCGGCGGCGGTCACATTCCCCGGCGGGCCAGCTCGGCGTCGATGACCTCGGCCCGGTCGAGCGAGCGGGCGGCGTCGATTGCGTCGCGATGCCCGGCCAGATCGGCCTGTAGGTGGTGGTTGAACACCGACTCGAGGGGGGACGAGCCGCGTTGCGCGGATGAGAGGCTGATGCCGGCGAGCCGCGCGGCGCGGGCCAGGTCCCCTTCGAGGCAGGCCAGGCCGGTCAGCACCACCGCGGGGACCTTCGTCCCCCACGTGGGTTCTGCCCGCCATTTGGTGGCCACGCGGCGGAGGTGATGCCGCGCTGCCACGTGTTGGCCGGCGGCGCTGCGGACCACTGTGCTCAGGCCGTGGAAGGGGAAGGACCAGATGAGGGTGTCGTCGTCGAGGATGGGGTCGGCGGTGTCGAGGCAGGCGGCGGCTCGGTCTGGTCTGCCGGCGGTGTAGTGGGCGGCAGCAGGCAACATGGACCCGCCCCAGTTGTCGACCGCTTCGGCCTCGGTCGGATCGAACACGCCAGTCCGCAGGAAGTGGACCTGGGTGGCCATACCCCGGGCGTGCTGGACGAGGTCGCGGTCGCCGGTGCGTTCGAACCGTACGCCGGCCTCGGTGATCGCGGCCTCGTAGCGGTCCGGGTCGCGGTGTCGGAGTGCCTGGAGGGCGAGGGCGTTGTGGGCGGTGCCGGCGAGGTAGTCGTCGCCGGCTCCGTCGGCGAGGTCGAGCAGTTGGTGGGCGCGGGTGGCGAGGGCGTCGAGTGCGCTTGGTCGCGTAGCGGCGCTAATGAAGGCGGTGTGGCAGCCGGCTACGAGGGCTTCGGCGCGGGCTGCGGGTGACAGGTC
>CAZWDB010000138.1:0-10453 GCA_964632885.1 uncultured Acidimicrobiales bacterium
GACCGAGGGGACTTGAACCCCCGACCTCCAGGGCCACAACCTGGCGCTCTAACCAACTGAGCTACGGCCACCAAGGGTCAACCAGCATGGCACAGGGCCGCCCCGTACCCGTCGCCCGTTCTCCGGCGCTCTACAGTCGCCGGCGGGATGACCTCCTCCTCCTATGACGCGATAGTCGTTGGCGCCGGCCCGAACGGACTCGCTGCGGCCGTGACGATCGCCGCGGGAGGCAGGAGCGTGCTGGTGGTGGAGGGCGCGCCCACCATCGGCGGAGGCGCCCGGACTTCTGAGCTCACCCTTCCGGGGTTCCACCACGACGTCTGCTCCGCTGTCCACCCTCTCGGGGTGGCGTCCCCGTTCTTTCGGGACCTCCCGTTGGAGGACCACGGGCTGGAGTGGCTCGAGCCCAGGTTCCCGATGGTGCACCCACTCGATGGCGGCGATGCCGCGGTGTTGCACCACTCTGTGCTCGAGACAGCCGCGGGGCTAGGCCCGGAAGGCGATGACCGGGCCTACCGGCGGATGGTCGAGCCTCTTGTGCAGAACTGGGACCGGGTGCTGTCCGGGGTACTGGTCCCGATGGCGCGCCCTCCGGCGCACCCGCTCGCGATGGCACGGTTCGGACTTCACGCGGTGCGGTCCGCCCGCGCCGTCGCCGACCGGTTCGAAGGGGGCAGAGCGCGTGCGATGTTCGCGAGCCTGGCAGCCCATGCCATCGTGCCGCTTCACCATCCTCTGACCGCGTCGGTCGGTCTGATGTTCGTGGGCGCGGCCCACACCACGGGGTGGCCTGTCGCCAGAGGTGGGTCACAGGCGATCGTGGATGCGATGGCTTCGTACCTGCAGTCGCTCGGCGGAGAAATCGAGACCGGGCGGCCCATCCGGTCGCTCGCCGACCTGCCGCGCGCCCGCGCGACCATCCTCGACGTCACACCGCGACAGTTCGTTGGATTGGCGGGCGATCGGTTGGCGAGCAGGGCGAGGCGGCGTCTTGACCGATTCCGCTACGGGCCGGGCGTCTTCAAGGTCGACTACGCACTCGACGGTCCCGTTCCATGGACCGCCGAGGCATGCCACCAGGCGGGCACCGTTCACGTCGGAGGTTCCTTCGAGGACATTGCCGCCTCCGAACTCGACGTCGCCAACGGGCGTACATCGGCGCGGCCACTGGTGTTGGTAGCCCAGCCTTCCGTCGTCGACCAGGCGCGCGCCCCGGTCGGTAAGGACACGTTGTGGGCGTACTGCCATGTGCCTCACGGCTCCGACGCCGACCAGTCCGACGTGATCGACGCGCAGATCGAGCGGTTCGCGCCCGGCTTCCGCGACCTGGTGCTGGCGCGGGCGACGATGTCGGCCACCGACTTCGAGGCCTACAACCCCAACTACGTGGGCGGCGACATTGCAGGAGGCTCCCAGGCTGGCCTCCAGATGATCTTCCGTCCCGGGGTGTCGCTGTCGCCGTATCGCACGGCGATCCCCGACGTCTACCTGTGTTCGGCGTCGACTCCGCCCGGTGGCGGGGTGCACGGAATGTGCGGCAACAACGCCGCCCGGGTCGCCCTGCGGCAGAGCTTGCGGTGACCGGAGAGTGCGACGGGGATCTAGGTTGGAGGCATGACCGAACGAGTCGAGCTCACCGAGGACGAGTGGCGCAGCCGGCTGAGCCCCGAGCGGTATGCGGTCCTCCGCGCGGCCGGCACCGAGCCGCCGTTCTCGGGGGAGTACGTCCACTCCAAGCAGGACGGCACCTACAAGTGCGCCGGATGTGGGGCGGCGCTGTTCAGCTCGAGCACGAAGTTCGAGTCCGGGAGCGGCTGGCCAAGCTTCTGGGAGCCCATGGACGGCGACAACGTCGAACTAGTGCCCGACCACAGTCACGGAATGGCTCGCACCGAGGTGCGTTGCGCCACGTGTGGCGGACACCTCGGTCACGTCTTCGATGACGGCCCGGCGCCTACCGGCCAGCGTTACTGCATCAACTCCCTGTCCCTATCTCTCGACGGTGATGACTAGCTAGAGCAGGCGAGACGTCAACCGCTCGATCAGGTCATTCCACCAGGTCCGCGGCTCTGGCACCCTGAAACGAAGTGCAACCAATGGTTCTTACGCCCGCGCGGTGGCTGCGGCTCGCTCCGGAAGTTCTCGAGGCTCTCCCGCTTGCTGTGGTCGCAGCGGAGACCGACGGTGAAGTCGCGTTCGCCAACGCCTCCGCGCGCCAGCTTGTCGCCGGACCCAACGGCACCGTTGAGGACGATGCCGTGGACTTGGGCATCCGGCGGCTTGCGGCAGTGGTAGCGGACGAGGCTGGCCAGACCGAGTCGGACCAGGCGCGCCTCGTGACCCTCAACGTCCCGACGCAGAGCGGCATCACCCCGCGCGACGTGCTGGTGCATCGGCTGTTCGACGACGACGGGAACGAGCTCGTGATCGCGGCCCTTGTCGGTGCACTCGGTGTGCCCACGGATACAACTGCCGAGGAAGTAGGAAAGCTCAAGGCGATGCTCGCTCACACGAGCGACATCATCACGGTGCTCGACGCCGAGGGCTCGATCCAATACTCCAACGCGGCGGCAGGACAACTCACCGGTCTCGGCGGCGTGTCTGTGAGTGGTACGAGCGCGTTCGACCTGGTCCACCCGGAGGACCAGGAGTTCGCGGCCTCGGCCTTCGCGGAAGCCCTTGGTCAGCCTGGGCCGAGTGGGCCCTACGAACTCCGGATCCGTTACGCGGACGGGCAGTGGCACGACGTCGAGGTAGTTCTCAACAACCTGCTCGCCGCACCCGGTGTCGACGGCGTGGTTGTCACGATCCACGACATCACTGAGCGCAAGCTCAGTAGGGAGAGACTCCGTCGTAGCGAGGACTGGCATCGGTCTCTCATCGAGAACCTCACTGATGTGTTGGTGATCCTCGATGAGAACTTCGAGGTCGACTACGTGAGCCCGGCTATCGAGCGGCTCATCGGCGCGCCGGCCGATACCAACCTGGGGATGAGCGCTTTCAACGACATTCATCCCGATGACCTCGACGCCGTCCGATCGGTCCTCGCCGAAGTGGCGAGTGGTCCCGCCGGGGCGACCCGGAGTGTCGACCTCCGACTCGAGTTCCGGCCCGGCAGCGGCGAGTGGCACTGGCTGCACGCGACTGTGGTGAACCGGTTGGAGGATCCGAGCGTGGGTGGCATCGTTTGCACGCTCCGGGATGTGACCGCGGAGCGCGAAGCGCTGACTTCGCTCCAGACTGCATATAGCCGTGAACGTGAGGCCGCCGAGCAACTTCGCGAGCTCGACCGCCTCAAAGACGAGTTCCTCTCGACCGTCTCACACGAACTCCGGACTCCGCTCACCTCGATTACGGGCTTTGCCGGGATCCTGCAGAGGGGTGACGCCGATGCGGCCATGGCCGCGACGATGCTCTCCCGGATCGTCGCCAACGCGGAGGACATGTCGCACATGGTCGAGCAACTGCTCGACTTCTCCCGGTTGCAGGCTGGTCGCGTCAACGTTCACCTTCGACCGCTCGAGCTCGCGACCGCGGTGCGCCGGTCGATCGAGTGGCTCGCCCACCAACTTGCCGAGCACGAAGTGACCGTCGACATCGATACCGGGCTGGTCGTGAAGGCTGACCCCGATGCCCTCGGGCACGTGTTCCGCAACCTGCTCACCAACGCGGCCAAATATTCACCTGCGGGCACTGCCATCCACGCCACCGCTTCCCTCGCCGGAGATAGCGAGTCTGACGTGGTGGTCGCGATCGCCGACGAGGGCAGCGGCATCCCGGCCGAGATGCGCGAACGAATCTTCGAGCGCTTCTACCGCGGCCCCGACGTGCAGACGGGGCGCCGCGGCACCGGTGTGGGTCTCAGCGTCGTCCGTCGCTACATCGACCTGATGGGTGGCCGTGTGTGGGTCGACAGCGAGCCCGGCCGAGGTTCGACCTTCTACTTCACTGTCGCCAAAGCCTGATCCGCCCGCAGATACGGTTGGCGTACCACGCCCCCGTAGCTCAGCCGGACAGAGCAGCGGACTTCTAATCCGCGGGTCGCAGGTTCGAATCCTGCCGGGGGCGCTCCAAAGCTCCTAGTAGAGCGTAAGAATCGAACACGTGGTTGGTCCCCTGAACGAGAGTTGCCCGTCCAATTTGCCACTCTGCCCATCCGCTTGTGCAAGGATCTCGGCGCGATGGCTGGCTCGATTCGGCAGCGGGGGAAGCACTCCTGGGAGGTCCGGGCTTTCGCCGGCCGGGACCCAGAGACGGGCAAGAAGCGCTACGTCACCAAGACGGTCAGGGGCACGAAGCGCGACGGCGAGGTCGCCCTCGGCCGGATGCTCGCCGAGATCGAGGACGGCCATCATGCAGTCCAGGGCGGGACGGTCGGCGAGCTGTGTGAGAAGTGGTTCGCGCACGCCGAGCCCAATTTGTCGCCTTCCGTCGCCCCGCACTACCGGTGGATCCTCGACCACCGGGTCCTGCCTCGGTTCGGATCGACACCACTCCGGCGGCTGCGCACCGTCGACATCGACCTCTGGTACGCGGAGCTTCGGCGCAGCGGACGGTCGGGCGGGAGGGAGCTCGCGCCGGCGACGGTGCGGAGGACCCACGCAGTGCTCCGGCGCGCGCTCGCTCAGGGCGTGAAGTGGGGTTGGCTAACCCACAACCCCGCGGCCAACGCGACGCCACCGCAGTCCCGGAAGCAGCAACTGAGCCTGCCCGATCCAGCTGAGGTTGCCCGGCTGATCAAGTCGGCGGCGAAGGTCAACTGGGCTCTTCCGGCCTACTTCCGTCTCGCGGCGGCCACCGGCGCCCGACGGGGCGAGTTGTGTGCGCTGCGTTGGCACCACGTCGACCTCTCCCGCCGGCGGCTGACCATCGCGGCCAACATCGTGCAGGCGGGCGGCCGTGTCATCGAAAAGGACACCAAGACGCACCAGGCCCGCACGATCACCCTCGACGATGACACTGGGGCGATTCTCGCTGGGCACCGCATGGCGTGCGAGTCGCTCGCCCGCGAGTGCGGTACCGACCTCGGACCGGATGTCTACCTGTTCTCCCACGAGGTCGACTTCTCCCGGCCGTGGCGTCCCGACTACGCCACTCTCGCCTTCCGCCGCCTCCGAGACGAGCTCGACCTCGAGGGGGTCAAGCTGCACCATCTTCGACATTTCAGCGCGACGCAGCTGCTCTCTCTCGGCATCGATATCCGTACCGTCAGTGGACGGCTCGGCCATGCCAACGCTTCGACGACGCTGGACTTCTACGCGCAGTTCCTCGAAGCCGCAGACGAGCGGGCAGCGGACGCTCTCGGTGCAATGTTCCGTCAAGGCTCGAGCAGCCCGCCGCCTGGAGAAGCCGGAAGCAGTCGGGCCGTGGTCGAACCGCTCGCGTAAGGCGGCCGAGGCGACGGACGGACGGGCGAAAGGCGAGGCCACCGGGATAGGACCTAACTGGTGATCGGTGGCGCGCGATCTGTGCGGCTTTAGCGTCCTGAAACCGTCGTTTCGTGCGGTCGCAGGCGACTTCCGTTAGCGCTGGTCAAGCACAATCGGGTGATCAGGATGAGGTTGCCACCACAACCAGCGAGAGGCGGTCCTTGAAAGTCGACGGTTGTGGCCGAACCCAACTCGTCGCGGCGTCATACGCGTCGCATGGCTGCTTCCACGAAATCGTCCAACCCACGGTTAGGCCAGGCGTCGTATTCGTCGGGAGCGTTCATGACGGCGGCGAGGTCCCAGTACCCGTGATAGTCGCGGCGTCCCGACATCGACTGCCAGAGTTCGAGGAAGCGATCCGCGATCTCCATCGAGAAGTGTCCCTGCAGGTTGGCACGGCAGTGACCGACGTCGACTTCAGGTGCCCCCAAGCTCGAGGAACCCCAGTCGACGACGCCGCTCACGCGGTGACGCCGCCACAACACGTTGCCGGGGTGATAGTCCCGGTGGATGAACCGGCGCTCCGCCGATGGCGGCGGTCCGAGATAACACGCGGCGGCGCGAGTCCACAGTGACTGGGGAAGACGCGTCCAGCGCGGGCCGCCGACGGGCTTGTTCCACTCATACGGTCGGTATGTGGGGATGGCGGGCCGCGTCGGCAGCGCGGCGTCGCTGATGTGCAGGAGGGGGACGACGAGGCGGCGCAGGTAGTCGTCCAATCGATCACCGGCAGGCGACCAGTCGATGCTGCCCGGCACCAGCGACATGAGCGTGCTCGGGACGTCAACGTTGGCGCCGCGGATATCGCAGGCGATCAGCTCGGGAGTGGGCACTTCCGGAACGGACTGCATGATCTTGAGCGCCTTCGTCTCACGCTCCGGCACGTCGGCGTCGTCAGGGTCGTCGAGGGGAACCACCCAGCGGCGCAAGACAGCGCGGTCGCCGGTGTCGGTCGTGACGACGTGCATCGCGGACGAAGATCCGCCTCTGAGAGCTCGCACCCGCACGACTCGCTGCGCGCCGAGAGCGGCGGCGGCCCAGACGAGTGATTGCGTTGGCGGCCGCGAGCGGATCAGCGCTTCACGGTCAGGGGACAGCGCGTAGCCGTGCGGAACAGGCAACGCTGCAGGGTCGTAGTCGATCACTTGCATCTCCTCAGTCGGTCGGAACGGACGGATACCGATCCGTGAGGAGGTGCTCGAGGTCAAACGTTTGGCACGCCCTGACCATAGACGCACGGGGCGCCGATCTGTCGCACTAGGTCGACGCACGTCGCCGTCTGTTCTGGTGCGCTCGCGATGTCCAGATCGAGCCGTTCAGGTCAGGCTCCTCGCCACCGGAGAACGGCATAGCCGCTACAGGTCTTCATCACTCCACGGATCCCCGCGCCATGGTGGGACCACTTCCTCGTGTCGTGTTCCGTCACGCTCGATCAGCACGCACCTTGTACCGACAGGCCACCACGACCACCCGTCCACCAGCGCCTCGGTCCCTTCCGGCGCTCCGTTCCGGCACTTCTCCCATCCATTCTCCGTCTCCGTTGCATACAAGGGCATCCCCACCACTACCAGCAAGCCGGCGGCCAGAAGAACGATGGCGAGGAACAGCTTTCGCACGGCACCGGATACTGCCGGATCTTGGGCGGGTCCGCTCGCCGGCACAACCAGTCGCAATCGCTCCGAATATCTCTCCGCGACGAACATTAGGGCGCTGCCTGGGCGAGCACGGTGCCGTCGATCGGGCCGCCTCTAGGGGAGGTGAGCGAGAGCGGTGTTGATGCCTTCACCGACGATGGCTGGAAGGCAGCGTTCGGCGGCTCGTGCTGCCGGTACCCACTCGTAGCGGTTGTGTTCTTCGTCGAGTTCGATGACCGAGGTTGTCGTTGTCTCGGCGGTGTAGATGGCCCAGGGAGTGGTGAGGTCTACTGGGATCGGTTGGAGGTCGAGGCCGGCTTCTTCGTGGAGTTCGCGTGCGGCGCATTCATCGATCGGCTCGGCTGGGAAGCGGGCTCCGGCGGGCGGTGTCCATGCCCAGTCGCCGTGGTAGTCGTGAGGGGCTCCGGCGCGGTGGAGCAGGAGGACCTCGAGGTCGGGTGTGCGGCGGAAGACTACGACGGTGGCGCCGTGGGGTTCGTCACCGGCGCGGATGCCATCGGGGCCGGGGTGTTCGGCGACGGGTGCGCGGCCGTGGAAGTGGTCGGGTCGGCAGATCAGGTCGTGGACGAAGCGTGTCTTGGGTGCGGCAGGCGTCTTGACTCGCCGCCATGGCACGAACCCGGCGCGAAGGAACGCGTGTCTGCTCCGGTCGTTGTAGTCGCCGATGTCGAGACCGAAGACGAGTTCGAAGCGGCTATCGAAGCCGTGGGCGGTGAGCAGCCGGATCGCCCTTGTCCCGATGCCGTGGCCCCACGCGTCGACCGCGAGTTGGAGGTCGACCCGGGCGGTGTTGCCGCCAAAGGTGTCAACTATGCGGGGCAGGTTTGTCCGCTGGAGCCAGCCGTCACCGACGGCGACTCCGTCCCGGAGGATCAGGAAGATGTCGGCGGTCTTCGAGATCGTCCGGTAGATGGCCTGCACCTCCGCGATGGACCGGGCCTCGACATCGTCGCCCTCGCTGTACCACAGCACTCGCGGGTCAGTAAGCCATGGCTCTGCGACCTGCCAGTCGGCCTCGGTGAAGGGCCGCAGCTCCAACGCTCCATCTCCCAGCCCGATGTCATGTTCACGGAGCCGCTCCACTCTCGGAGCTTGTTACACCTCCGCATCGATGGGCAATCGCGACTCGACGCTGAGAAGACCGCAGACACCTCGCGCACGATGCTGCGGCTCCACAGTGACCGTCATCGGTCTCAGGCGCTGCCGGGAATCTGAGTCGTCGCAGGGGGCTGTGCGGAACCAGACCGCGGGAACCCGCGAAAGGTAAGGTCCGGCCGGCGCGGATTCTGTCGGCAAGGACGGAGTCCAGCAGCGGTTCCGGGAGAAGGTCCCTGCGGCGAACCTGCGCCCCGAGGTGATGGTCGACCAGGACTGGTCAGGTCTGGACCTCGTCCTCGACCACCTCGTCGACCTCGTACTGCACATCACCCAGTCGGTACCGTGAACCCGCGTGTAGGACACTCGAGGCGGCAACGGGGTGTTGATGTTTGAGCTGACTTTTATCCGCACGGAGATCATCGCAGCGGTCGCAGAGGATCCTTCGCTGCGGGAGGAACTTGTATTGAAAGAGGGCAATGCCCTCGCTCTTGTGCACCGGGTAGGCATGCGCGCGTCGGTCGACATCGATTACTCGATGTCCGATGACCTTCGTGATCCCGAGGGCTTCGGGGTGACTCTCTACGACGCGCTCCGTGATCGCTTCGACCGCTACGACCTCGTCGTCTTCGACTTCGCATTCAATCGGCGGCCCCGACGGGCGGACGGTCAGCGCACGTGGGGCGGCTACACGGCCGTGTTCAAGCTGGTTGAGCGAAGCGCAACATTTGACAACGTCGACACGATGCGCAGACGGGCACTGACCGTGGAACTCGATCCGCAGGCCAGCCGAAGCTTCAGGATCGAGATCAGCAAGTACGAGTACTGCCAGGATCAGATCGAGGTGTCTATCGGCGACAACGTGACGTGCCGCGTCTACTCGCTCGATCTGGTTGCCGCCGAGAAGCTGCGCGCACTTTGCCAGCAAATGCCCGAGTATCCGCAACGCCGCCATCCGACGCCCCGGTCACGAGACTTCTACGACATCCATGCGCTCATAACCGAAGGAGGTGTCGACCTAGGCCACCCTGACCTTCATGCCCTAGTACGAGCGACGTTTGGGCAGAAGGCGGTCCCCATGCGCCTCATCGGCGACCTGCGCTCGCACATTGAGTTTCACGAGCAGGACTGGCCGCAGGTGCTCAACGCGATTCCCGCGCACAAGCCTCGAGAGTTCGGCTTCTACACAGACTTCGTGGTCGCGGAGGCTCGGAAGTTAGAGATCCTTTGGGACGAAGACACGCCATGACTTGTCGAGCACCGACGACTTGAGACCGTGGATCAAGTGAAAGTCGAAGTTCAAGCCGAGAGCGCGCAATGGTGCCGTGAACTCAGCTGAAACTCCCGCTCGACTCAGGTAGAACCCGATCGCCTGGTGGTACGGGTAGATGTACTCGAGCGAGTTGAGGTACTCGACGATCCTGCTGACTTTGAGCCGGCTGGCGGCACCCTGGTAGGCGGCGAGAACCTCGTGCACGCCCCCGCCATAGACCGGTCTGACAGCGATGTCGATAAGTGTGCGCTCGAGGTCCGTGACAGGTACCCGATGGCCAGACAGTCGTGCGTGTTCGACGCCGAGCGAGGCCGTGTGCTTGCCACTCACGATCACGATCCGATTCCGCCCGTATATGAAGGCGAACTTTGAGACTCGCTGACGGGCTGTGAAGGCTCGATCAAGGCTCGCCTGTGTCAGCTTGCCGGAAGGAACAGGCTTCGCCGACTGCTCGTCGTTGACATAAACGGTCTGGGGAACCTGCTCCGTGAGCCCATGGGCGAACACGGCCGTCGCGTGCGATAGGTAGGCCTTGGGACGGAGTCGAGTGGCAACGTCGAACACGGTCGCCTGCGGGGTGGCGTATCGCCGAAACGGTCGGTAACGCTCTCCTTCGGACGGAAGCTCAACCAGGGTGAGCGCCTTGTGTCGCTCCAGTGTGGAGACGACGTTCTCGAGCGTGCACGACCACTTCGGATGCAGCTCACTCTTGACCTGCCGAACGAATGCCTGGATATCCGTCTGCAAGAAGACGTGCTCTTCTCCGCGCCAGTTGTGAAACGCCTCGACGAGTTGCTCGCCCTGCTCAGTGGTCAGCGTGCTCACTGAAGACAGCATACTGGGTGATGTAGGTATATATACCTACATCACCCAACGCGGCGCCATTGCCCAAGGCGTGCGGGCGGGGATCTATAACCGCCCCCACCCCACGGCCGCGGGGCCCGCCCGGCCCCAGCGCCAGCGCCGCCCACCCCCCCGGCGGCGGCCCCACCACCCCCCCC
>CAZWDB010000139.1:0-10376 GCA_964632885.1 uncultured Acidimicrobiales bacterium
CAAGGGGTCAGAGGTTCGAATCCTCTACGGCCCACTGTTCAGGTCCAGGTCAGAGAGGGTGCGCTCGACCTGACCTTCTCGACGAGAGGCCGAGGGGAGCATAAGGGGGAGCTTACGGGGATCCTTCGGCGGACCCTTTGGCGGCGCCGTTGTCGTCATCGTCGTCCTCGGCCGGGAAGAGGGCCTCCATCGGGCCGACGGCGGCGTCGACCGAGGGCTTGGTCTGGTGCCGGTAGTGGCGCTCGACCATGCGGGTGTCGACGTGGCCGAAGAGGTCGGCCACTTGCTCGATCGGCACGCCCGCGGCCGACAGCAATGAGGCAGCCGAGTGCCGCAGGCTCCGCGGCGTCCAGTAGCCGAGGCCGGCTCGTCGGCAGAGCCGAGCGAAGGTGCGGCGGAGGTAGGACGGGTCGATCGCAGTCCCGGTCGAGGTCGTGAAGACGAGGCCGAACTCGGTCCAGCCAGCTCCCGCCTGACACCTGGCTCGTCCCTGGAGCCATCGTTGGCACTCCAGAGCCTCCCGCACAGGGGCAGGCATCGTGAGGGTACGGACCGATCTCCGAGTCTTCGGGTCGCCCAGTCGGAGCACCTCGTGACCGTCGAGGCGTTCCCGCTTCCGCGCCTGACGCACTGACAGCGTGCCGGCCTCGAGGTCGACGTCCGACCACCCGAGTCCACAGAGCTCCCCCGGCCGCAATCCGAGCATCAATCCGACGATGACGAGCGGGGCATCGTCATCTGTGGCAGCGACGCTCAACAGTTGTCGAGCTTCCGTGACAGTGAGGGAACGGCCGTCCTCGGGAGGCTTCGCCGTCGCGGGCATGTCGGCTAGCTCGGCCACGTTGTGGACGACGAGGTTCCGGCGCTGCGCCCAACGCAGTGCCATCGCCGCGTGGGATCGCACTCGCCCGATCGTGCCGCGCGCCATCCCCGCCGCGGCGAGCCGTCGAAGCAGCGCCTCGATGTCATCGGGGCGGAGCACGCGCACTCGCTTCGATCCGAGGGCGGGCTTGAGGTGCCGGTCGACGCTCCAGCGATAGTTGTCGATCGTGTTGGACGACTTGACCGATGAGCGCGCTGGTACGACATCGGCCAGCCAGTGATCGAGAAGCTGGGAGACGGTGGCGTCAACCTGGCGGTTCCCGTCCATGTGTGCAGCGGGGGTGCGGGTGATTGCGTAATTCGGTCGAGCTGGCGAAGGCTCCGTACCAGACTCGGTTCTGCAAGCAGGTGACTTTGGGGTTTGATGGTGGACGAACGCCTCCTGGTAGAAGCAGCGCAGGCCGACGATGTGCTCGCTCGCGCCGTGACGGAGCTTCGGTTCCTGCGGCGTACGCGTGTCGGTAGTGTCCTTTTGGAGGGCGTCGAGCGTCGCGGCGGTGAGCCGGTCGTTGTGAAGCTGTCTTCTGACACCAAGGAGCGCACGTGGATGACCCGCCTGGCCACGACCGTGCCAGAGCTGGTTCCCCGGCTCGTGGGCACGGGCGAGCGGGTGGCCGGCACCAACGTCGGCTGGATAGCGCTTCAGAAGCTTGACGGCTTGGACGCTGGCGATCCGATTGATGCGCAAGCCCTCATGGATGCCACGGCCCGCTTCCACCGCAGCGCCCCTTCCGTCGCTGGTCCGCCGCCGGACGGTGCCATGTCGTTCATCGAAATGAGCGCCGGTCGGGCGGCCACCCGAGGATGTCCGGCGCGAACCGATTTCGTTGTTGCCCGGCTGGCAGACGACCTTCGCTGGGTGGCCGGCGTCGCGCCCGCCGCCTGGACCCATGGCGACCTCACCTTCGACAACGGCCTCCGAGGACCAGATGGGGTCGTCCTCATCGACCCCATCCCAAGTGCTCGGTGCTGGGCCATGGACGCCGCCTGGTGCGAGGTGGCGAGCGGCGTCGAGTCAACACCCCCGCTTGTGCCCCTTTTGGCTTCCGCTCGCCGCGAGATCGGCCTGTCGGCGGCCGCCGACGATGACTTGGAGCGACTCGCGACCCTGTCGCTGGCCTGGGCCTCGCTCCTGGCTTGGGCGATGTGGCCCCGCGACGAGCCATGGTGGATCGAGTCAACGTCGGCGCACATCGACGCGCTCTCCAGTCTCTGATGATGCAGGACCGCCCAGTCCCCGAGCTGATCCTCACCCTCCTCAGCGACGCCGGGAGGAGGAACGTATGGGCTGCAGACCACGCCCACGATCAGCGCTTCACGGACACTGGGCCTACCGGTTGGAGAACGGCAATGACCTTTGGGGGCGTCGGCCGCAGTGGTTGCGACAGAATGGCCACCGTGTCAAGTGCGTTCGAAGAAGGAATGCTGCTGCGAGACAAGCGTCGGCTGAAGACCGCAGTCGCCGCTCTCGAACGGGCCGTCGCGGAAGATCCGAACGATGCGTTGGCATGGTTCTGGCTCGCGGCCACGCGTGACAACCGCGCGCTCGAGGTCGAGGCGATCCCTGCCTACGAAAGAGCGTTGGATCTCGGCTTGCCCAGTGCCGAGGAGACGAAAGCGTGGACGTGGCTCGCCAGCAGCTACTCGAAGACTGGACGCCATACGGCAGCGATGGGAGCGGCGGCGCGCGCCGAAGAGCTTGGCGGGTACGAGCCGATGAACGAGTTCGAGCAGGTCGTGAGTTCCGTCAAGAGGCGGTCGGCATCGAAGGCGTAGCTCTTTGGTGGGGCCCAACCGATAGAGAAGCGACCTGATCGAGACGGTGCGGCGCCGCGTCGGCGTGGCGTTCTGGCGCGCCATGTCGCTCAGCTGCCGGCGACGGGCCCGCCAGTTGGGCTCGTGGCGTGGGGCGGTCCGCGGTGTGCGCGTGTCGACAGTTCGCGCCACCGTGACGCCGAAGGATCCTAAGGAACTTGATCGACGGTCTGTGGGTATTCGTTTGAGTCCATGAGCTCTACCAAGTCCGTCAGCCGGCGGACTTCTTCGCCGCCCCAGGCGTCGAGGTGCGGTCTCACGTCGTCGTATGCGTTTGTGAGGTCCCCCCGAAGGAGCACCGGTCTCATGCCGGCGGCAGCCGCGCCCGCCAGCTCGTCGTCCGACCCGTCACCGACGAACATGACGATCGTTCCGCCCGAGGTGCCCATTGCCTGTGCCACTGCGGCGAACGCCGGGCGCTCTGGCTTCTTGGATCCGATGTGACAGCTGAAGATCGCGGCAGCAAAGGACGGGGCGAGTTCGGTCTCCTGGAAGGCATCGGCGACGTCAGTGTGTGCGTTGCTCAGCAGACCGATCCTGGCCCGCCGCGCCCGCAGGATCTTCAGGGCGTCACGGGCGTCGTCGGTTGGGATGAGCATCCCGCGGACGAAGCGGCGGTACACACCGCAGGCGTCGGCGAGCCTGTCGTCGCCCAGCGCTACGCCCTGGTTCTCGGCGACATGCGTCAGGTGGCCAGCGATGCCGCTCACCTGGCCCGTGATGCGTGCGACATAGAGGTCTCGCCAGACGTGCTGGCAGAGGTCCGGATCAAGTCCGACGATCTTGCTGCACTCCACGAGGAGTTGATCGTGTTGGACGCGGGGAAACTGGGGCACGAGCGTGCCGAACAGGTCGAACACGATGATCGGGCCGTCCCCGCGGTCGCCGAGCCTTGTCGGTCGGGGGTCCGACGGGTCCTCCGGCTCAGGACCAGAGCCGCGCTTAGCCTCCATTCGTTTGACGAACTGTGTCTTCGCGCGTGTGTAGCCGCGACTGTCGGTGCTGAAGTCGCCCGCGAGGCGGCGCTTCAGTGCTGCGTATTCAGCGGCATAGGCGGCGTCTTCGCGGAGTTGGTCACGGAAGGCGACGATGCGGCGCCAGTACGGGCTGTCGGGCGCGGTGACGTGGAGGTGGTGCGTCCGCATCAACGACATGTCTCGCGGTCCCTTCCGGAACACGCGCCGGCCGGGATCGTCCGCCTCGGACTCGGGTGTGTAGAGGTAGCCGATCTCGCCCAGGCGCGACACGACTTCCTCGAACCTGTCCCAGGTCGAGACGGCAGCGAGGATGTCAAGGATCGGCTTCGCCGGCAGGCCGGGCACTGCTGTGCTTCCAACATGCTCGATGGCAACAAGGTCGGAGCGGAGGGCGGCGGTGACGCGGTCGGCCTCGGCTCGGTACATGTCGGGCCAGGCGTCGTTGTAGGCATCGAGATGAACCGATGCCGGCCGGTACCATCCGCCGGGGTCCCCGCGCTGGTCGCTCACCGGTCAGGCCCGTCGTCGTGGGTGGCTGCACTTGGCGGCCTCTGGGGGACCTTGGTGAGGTTGGAGCGGTGGTCCTCTGCAAGGAAGGCGTCCTTGAGGGAGTTCCCGAGGGTGGTGCCTGGCATCGCGGCACAACGGTCTTGGGTGGCCACTTCATGATCCTGGCAGGTGGTGGCTTCGAGGTGACGGAAGACCGGCTCCGTCCGACTCACGCTCCGCTGTCGTGCCACTCAGAGAAGAGGTGGCCTCGTTGGGTCGAGTGGATTACGTGGCGGATGTAGTCGACGGTGTTGGCGGGCAGCGCGCCGGCGTCGAAGAAGGCGAGCTCGGAGTGTTTGTGCGGCTCCCGGTTGACTGGGTCGAGGCCGCTGCAGTCGAGGTCGAAGAAGAAGCCGACCCACGGTCCACGTCTTCCGGCGGGCCGATAAGGACCACCAGATAGCGACGCGCCGATCACTCCATCGCGAGCGCCTCCAACCACCGCTTATCGGCGTCGCGAGGGAGCAAGCGGGCACGCCTCGTCTCGGGATTCGGGGAGGTTAGGTGGGTCGCCCGCCCGCCGGTCCGCGAGCCGGCGGGCACGCTCCTCATTGGCTTGGCGTCCTCGACCGCGTCCTGCATCACGGGACCGTCAAGGATGACCGTACGGGCACGCTCAGCGTCTTCGGCCATCAGATGCGCTTTGACCTCTCGGAGGGCCTCCCGGCCGTTACGACGAAGAGGTTGCACATGCGTTCCGTCGTCGGTGAGCTCCTGTGGTTCCTACGGGGCGACACGAACGTTCGCTGGTCGCAGAACTCGTTGCTTTCTGGCGTCGGCGATGGCACCAGCCGGATCACCGAAGCCGTCCCGACGCGGAAACCACGGACGGCATCGTCACCGAGGTGCCCGCGCTGCTCACGTGTGATGACCGTCTCCGAACCACTGCCTCGCGTAGCGGTTCGATCTTGGTGGTTCAGATTTCTCGTGGTCGGCGTCCGGTTCCGACCTGGCCATGGTGGGCGGTGTCCTCAGTCTCCGGCGATCGGTCCGATTGCGGTGATCCACCATCTCCGCCAGAGATTGGACTCCGTTGCGTGCTCGTCGTTGGTGAAGCCATATGCGCTCAGGTTCGCAAAGGCCAGCGACGGTCCGCCGTCCTCGGCCACTACCTGTTGAATGGCTGCGAGTCCGGGGCCGAGGCCGTCGACGGTGAGCATGCCGGTCGTGGAGGATCCAGCGACGACGACGCCGCTCAGGCCGTGGGGTCCACCTGGCGAGGAGTACGCGGCGCCGGTCTTGTCGGAGAGGTCGCCGACACCGAATCGGTCGAGAAGAGATCGCTCGCCTTCGATGGTCATCGGGCCGCCGAGCACGATGCTGCGCCTCGGCGCCCCGCTGTGTTCGACGAGCGAGAACCTGAGCTGCGCGACGAATGCCATCCAGCCTCGGGTGACGTCGTCGTAGATCCCTTCCCACGAATCGGCATCGGTTCGGCGAGCACGGGTGACGGACAGTGTTGTCTCGTCGCCGTGTCCCTGCAGGACGAACTGGTCTCGGACGCCATCGTGGCTCGACAGGGTCAAGACATGGTTCGCTTCGTCGGCGTGGACGGTGTGGTCCGTGCCCGCGATGAAGATGCCTTCGATCTCGGTGTCGAGCCCGTCGTAGTCCCAGCCGAACCATCGCCGTATCAGTTCGGGCTCGCGGAGGAACGGCCACACTTCGTCGGGTGATCCGGGGAGGATCACCCGGATAAAGGGCTTCGGACCGGCTGTCATACGTCTTCCTGATCTGTCGACGGAGAAGGGTGGCCGGCGAGCACAACGCTGTAGGGGCGGCCGGAGGGATCGTGGAACCGGTTGGCAAGCTCGGACACGGCTGCTGTGAGCGCGTCGGTGAACTCCTCGAGCGATCGTGGCGTCGTGAACCCGACGCTGGCCTCGACGGTGAACGTGAGGAGGCGTTCGCCCGAGGTGTCGGCTGCGGTGCGCATGCGTGTGACGTCTCGGACAAGTGACGACGCGGTGGCAACCAAGTGCTCGGAGGCATACCGGTCCTGGGTGAGCACGTCGTCCTGGTCGCCGAACAGTGTGGGATCCACGACGAAGGTCTCCGCTGTGGCCTGCATGACTCGCTCCATGCATCCACGACGCTGACGAGTCTCGACCAGTTCGATGAGACCGGCGTTCTCGAGTGCTCGAAGGTGGTAGTTGACCTTCTGCCGGGTCAACCCCAATTCACGTGCCAACTCGGGCGCGGACGCCGGCCGGGCCAGCCGGCCCAAGAGCTCTCCGCGGGGGTGTCCGAGCGCGACCCGAACAACGTCGGGACGGTCGAGCAGCTTCACAGACTTGGCCACCACGACGAAGCTTAGGATTGGACAACTATTCCTGTCAATTGGTCTACGAGCGTCCCGCCATGGGGCTGTCTTCCAGCGGCCTCGCGCCGCAGCGGCGCAGCAGTGCGAGTTGTGGTCACGAGCGAAAGGCGACAGAGGATGAAGGTCACCGCAGTAAGAGCGACTGACGATGGGGGTTCGCCTGGCTGAAGGTGGCGATCCGCGACAGCAGTGCGGCGAGGCGCGGCTCGTCGTCCATGTCCTCGATCGGGACGAATCCCTCGATGAGAAGGAGCAACGGCGGACCGGTCCCGGCCTCCTGGTACGCAAGGTGCACATCGTCCGGAGTTCGCGCATAGCGGACGTCCGACCAGCGACTCATCGAACAGGAGCCTCGTGGAGCACGAGTGATGCTGCCGGCTGTCGAGCTCGCTACGTGCTTGCCGCGACGGTGTACACCGCGACCTCGGGTGGTGGTGAGGTTGGAATACCAAGGGAATCGCGGACATCGGCCAAGCGAGCCTCCCCCTCGCGCATGACCTCTTCGTCATCCCAAACTGAGATCGACACTGCAGCGTCTGTCCCCGCGAGGTGATACGCGGCGACGCACCCAGGAGTGTCTCGAAGCGTCTCGATCACGTACCTATACGCATGGCCCGTCGTAAAACGGTCTGGTTGCCCCGGGAAGGTCGCGATCCGCGTGATCATCGCATCAGTCTCGCGGAAGCGGTCAGCCAAGGCCGTGCTCGGCTCGGATGTCGCCTTACCGGGGGCCGCAGACCAACAGCGCGGCGCATATGACGCTGGGCCACGCCGAATCGGTGCCAGTCGAGGACGCTCGATATCACCGCCCCATAATCCCGGCCGGGAGCGTCCCGAACGTCCGCGCGATACGCGTACGCAGTGTTGTTTGGAGCTACTGCGGAGCCATTGGAGGCGGCGCGCGATCAACACTGCTGGCCTAGTAGTCCTCCGCCATCTCTCTGCCTGCAGCCAGCATCTCAGCCTTCGTGATCGCCTTGCCGGAGACCTGGAGTGAAACCGTGTCGCCGTCCTCGTTGAGCATCACAGTCAGCGAAGCGTGGTTGTCGCTCTCGCCTTCGTTGTCACCGGTACTTTCGGCGTAGGCAGACACCACGCCAGGTTCGTTGAGGATCTCCGCTCGATCGCCCCAAGCCCCCGAGAACTCTTCCTTCGTCATCAGGCCTCTGTCGAACTGGACGCCGACGAACTCCTTCGCCCGGCTCCTGCCGTACCAGCACATCTGCTTGTCGGCGGCATCGAACCGAGCTCGCGCCTCCGGCGCGACCTCACCTTCGGTTGCCTCAAAAACGTCAGTCCAGGAGGTCCGCTTTACATCGCCGCCGAGGATGTTCGCTGCTCGCTCCTCAGGCAGGAACGCACAAGGACCCGATGCGGCTTGAGTTGCGTCCTGTGGCTCACCTGATGCGCAGCCACCTAGGAGCACAAGGCAAAGCAGGACAAAGCCGTATCGTTTCACCTTGGGAACTTCGACGACCCGCAGGGCGTCACCTGTGCCGTCGCGGCCGCCGGCACTTCGACGCTCGCCTTCTTGCCGGCTCTTCAGCGCTCGCTGCAGGCCGCGAAGGAACGAGCTCGGCCGCGCCGAATGCCCACGCAGACTTAGCCGAGTGCCACCGAATATCGGCGCGTCGCGAGCTGGTCTTCGGGGACATCTCGGCGGTGACGAGACCGGGGCGTAGCCGGCGTTATTGGATGTCGCGCGGCCTCAAGTGCACCCGTGGTCCACAGGGCCGACAAGCAGCTAGCACTCCTCGTGGGCGCGCCAGAATCTTGCGAGCTCGGTGGCGATGTCGCCCCATCGCTCGGCGAAGGAGTGGCCTGCACCGGGGTACTCGACCAGGCGGCCTCCGACATGCTCGGTGATGTGCCGGGCGACGGCCGTGAAGCCGGGGTCCCAGTCGCCACAGAAGACGACAGTAGGCACATTGTGCGCCGCGATGGCATCGAGATCCAGGTCGACATCCCAGGGCACTTGTTCGCGCATGCTCGCCAGCACACGATCGAGCGGTGCGGCATCGGCAATCTCCGCTCGCTGCTCGCCGACACAGGCCAGGAACGCACGGAAGTAAGCCCGCGGGTCGTCGTGGATCGTCTCGAACAGGGCAGTCGTGAACCGTCGCCGGGTCGCGGCGACGCTCGGGTCCGTGTAGGCGAGCTGCAACGCTGGCGGCTCGACCAGCGCCAACGTGCGGACGAGCTGCGGGTGTCGCGACGCAACCATGAGCGCGACGACACCCCCATACGAGTACCCGAAGAGGTGACCCCCGTTTCCAAGAAGGGTTGCGATCTCCTCAGCGTCTTCCTGAAGCATTGCGACGTCGGAAACCTGGCCCATGGATCGTCCGGAGCCACCGGCCGGAGAACTCGGGCTCTGTCCATAGTTCCTCCGATCCGGAGCGATCGCCCGGTAGCCCGGTCGGCCAAGAACGAGCATGTCCGCGCCCACACCCGAAGTGGGGTGGATCAGGAGCGCGATCGCAGCGTCCTCGGCACCGACGGCCTCTACGTGCAGCGGCACGAAGCAATCATCGCACGCGACCCGCTGTCGACGCCGTGGTGGAAGACACCCGGAGTGGGCCACGCCGGAGGCGACGGACCGCGGCATGAGTGTCGCTCGGGCGTTCCCGCGACCGACTCTCAACAGGCACCCAGCGACTAGGCAGGCAGCTCGTCAGGCATCATGGCTGGCGGCCGGTGTAAGCGATGAGCTTGGTCTGGATGTCGGCGTCGTCCGGGATTTCGATCGCAGGGCCGAAGTGTTCGCGTTCGTCGACGTGTCGGCGGACGGCTTCCTCTTCCCGCATGGACTCGAGGAGGCGTGCAGCCTCGACCGCGTCGATGGTCTCGTCCTGTCCGGTGGCGCGTGCGAGGTCCCAGGTGTGCACGAGGACGTCAAAGAGCGCGAACAAGCCCAAGTAATCGGATAACGACGAGCCGCCACCGACCGTCTTGCTCATGAGCTCGGGAGACGCGAGCGCTCTCTGAACAGCATCGTCCAATGCCAGCCACCCGCCCACAGGATCGCTCTTCAGAGACGGGAACGCTGGACATTCAACCCGAGCCGGCTCGAGTATCACAGGCCGCATCCATTGCTTGAGGTGGCCGATGATGTCCCGTGCCGTCCACTCCTCACACGGCGACTGGTTGTCCCAAGCCTCCGGAGGGGCACCCTCAACGCGCAGGGTGAACGTGCCTGCCACCTTCTGGTACCGCCCCAAGACGTCGCCCATTCGATCCTCCTCGCCATGAACCCTCATCGCCCGAGGACAGCGTCGCAGAGACGGGCCACTTCCTCCAGCGATGCGGCACGACAGTAACGCTCACGCTTGCCGCAGAGGCGCGCTCCACCAACGCCCGATAGTGAGCGCGGTAGATGTGAGGATATGGGGGCAATCCCTGGCGTCTTTGGTGGACGCACATCTAGGTGGGTCACTTCCCCGAATGTGCCGGTCGATGTCGGAGTAGTGGTGGACGAGGCGGTCTCGCATCCGCGCGGCCTCGGACCACGGGACCTCCGGATGTTCACGGCGGGTCGGCTGACTGACTTGCTTGGCGGCCTCGCCCGCGATCTCGACGAGCTTGGTGAGCGCGAGCCGCAGCAGCTCGTCGTTGTCGAGGTCTTGGCGGGTCTTGCCGTCGGCGTAGTGCACAGCCTTCTGCGCGGCGTCCCGAAGATGGCGTATCCGAACCAGGTCGTCAGGCGGCGTCATAGAGCGTGCGGGCTTCAGACGCGACTTCATCGCGGAAGTACCGACTCAGATCCGCAAGGGTTCGGAGGTCGACTGGCCTTCCGAGCATCTCGGCGAGGTCCAGCTCAAGCCGTGCGA
>CAZWDB010000140.1:0-10320 GCA_964632885.1 uncultured Acidimicrobiales bacterium
GCCGATCGCTAGCATCGAGCCATGATCGAGTTCGCGATCGTGATGGGTGTGATCCTGGCGTTCATCCTGGCCTTGGTCGGCGGGCTCGAGGCGATCGACAGGGCCAAGAAGCGTGCCGAGCTTTCCGTCGATCCGGAGAGTCTCCTCGCGGCGCGCTTCGCCAAGGGCGAGATCGATGAGGCCGAGTACTCGCGCCGCCTATCGGTCTTGCGGCTAGGGCCGCCCCTCGAACTGCCAGACTTTCCCGACTGACCAAAGGGTCCGGTCGGTGCAGCTCGGTCTCAAGCCGCGAGACTCGGAGGATGGACGCTGCCAACCACGTGCGGCAACTCGGTGACGAGCTTCGCGCTCTCGCCGAAGAGGGACTGCGATACAGCGAGGACGAGCCATACCATCGCGAGCGCTACGAACGACTGCGACGTCGAGCCGCCGCGGTCTTTGCGTTGGCGGATGAGCACGATGTCGACCACATAGAGAAGACGGTGTTTGGGCAGCTCACGCATCGAGCACCGGTGGCGTGCGGCGACGCGGCGATAGTCGATGCCGACGGTCGCATCCTGTTGATCCAGCGCGCCGACGATCAACTGTGGGCAATGCCCGGAGGCGGCTTCAACGTCGGCGAGACCCCTGCCGAAGGTGTGGCCCGCGAAGCACTCGAAGAGACCGGGCTGAGCGTTGAGGTTCTCGAGCTCCTGGGCGTGTACGACTCCCGCTATTGCGAGACGCAGTCCGCATTGCAGCTGTACCAGTTCGTGTTCCTGTGCCGAGCGGCGTCAGGCGGAGATGCCACGACGCCACACGAGGTCTTGGATCAGCGGTGGTTCGATCCCGACAACCTGCCGCCGCTATCCCCGGGTCACACGGTCCGCGTCCCCTACGTGTTCGACTACCTCGAGCACCGGCGGCCGCACTTCGACCCAGTGCGGCGTCCGTAGCCAACCACATCGTTGGCTCGCTGCCCTGTGAGGCAGCGCAGGGCCCCCATGTGGAAGTCTGGTCTGTTGTCGAGAGCGATGGAGGGGGAACGCGTGAGTGGTACTGGGGACCGCGAGGTGGACGCAGTCGTCGTCGGCGCGGGCGTGTCCGGGCTGTACGCGATGCATCGGCTGCGAGGCCTCGGGTTGGATGTGATCGGGATCGAGGCTGCCGAGGGAGTAGGTGGCACCTGGTTCTGGAACCGGTACCCGGGCTGTCGGTGCGACGTCCCGACGATCGAATACTCCTACAGCTTTGATGAGGAGCTCGAACAGGAGTGGTCCTTCTCTGAGGTGATGTCGGCTCAGCCGGAGATCGAGCAGTACCTCAACCACGTCGCTGACCGTTTTGACCTTCGACGCTCCTTCCGCTTCTCCACACGGGTCACCGCGGCCACCTTCGACGAGGACGCGGCGCGATGGGTCGTTGAGACCGACCGGGGCGACACCCTCCGGGCACGGTGGTGCGTCATGGCAACGGGGTCGCTCTCGGCGCCCAACCTGCCTCCGATACCCGGCATCGAGACGTTCGCCGGCACCATGGTCCATACGGGGTTGTGGCCTCGCGAGGGCGTCGACATGGAAGGCAAGCGCGTCGGCATCATCGGGACGGGCTCATCAGGCATGCAGGCGATTCCCCACCTCGCCCGGGCGGCGAAGCACCTCACCGTCTTCCAGCGCACGCCCAACTACTCGTTCTCTGGTGAAGTCGCGCCCGTCGATGAGGACCTAGAGGCCTACGTGAAGCAGAACTACCGCGAGCTGCGCCACATGCAACGCACGTCCGGTGCGGGGATATCCGGTATGGCGATGCCGACGAGCGACGGAGAGGGGAAGTCCGTGGGTGCCGGCGCCTTTGGCCTGGCCGCTGGCGCCGCGGGCGGCGGACGGGCGGGCGCAAACGGTGCCGGCGGCGGCAGTGACCGACCCGACCCAGCGGCGATGGCGGCGGCGCTCCAGCGTATGGAAGAGAGCTTTGCTCGGATGGTTCGCAAGCGGGTGCGCGACCCAGAGACGGCCGAGTCGTTGATACCGAAGGACTACCACATGGGGTGCAAGCGTCTCGTCGTCGAGATCGACTACTACGACACATACAACCGCGACAACGTCAGGCTCATCGACCTGCGAAAGGGTGGGATCACCGAGATCACGCCGAGATCAGTGAGGACGGAGCAGGGCGAGGTCGAGCTGGACACTCTCGTCCTGGCGACCGGCTTCGATGCCCTCACCGGTCCGCTGACCCGCATCGACGTTCGCGGCCGTGATGGCCGGCTGCTTGCCGACGAGTGGCGCGACGGACCGCGCGCCTACCTCGGCCTCATGGCTTCCGGATTCCCGAATCTGTTCATGATCACCGGACCGGGCAGCCCGAGCGTCCTGTCGAACATGGTCGTGTCCATCGAACAGCACATCGACTGGGTCGCAGATGCCCTCGAGCGTCATCGTGAGGCCGGCACTACGACGATGGAGCCGCTGCCCGAGGCGGAGGACGAGTGGCTCGACCACGTCCACGAGGTCTCAGAAGGGTCGGCCTACACCGCGGCGAGCTGCAACTCGTGGTACATCGGCGCCAACATCGCCGGCAAGAAACGGGTCATCCTTCCTTACACAGGCGGTGTAGGACGCTACCGCGAGATCTGCGACGAGGTCGCGGCCGAGGGCTATCGCGGCTTCGCTCTCTCGGGCTGACGCCGGCCGGTTGGCGACTATCCGCCCGGTTTCGAGGCCATCGTTACCCATCCTTCGGAGTTGCCGATGTGGCGCAGGTTGACGAATCCGGCCGAGCGCAAGAGTGCTGCGAGTTCGTCTTGTGGCCACCAGCGGAGGTGCACGCGTCGCAGCAGGGTCTGTTCCAAGCGGCCGGCCGGATCGTAAGTCTCGATCCGATTGAGGGTGACCTGAACGCAGGTGTCGACATCGCAGGTGGTCGCCTCATGGACGACGATCGTCGTCTGGTCGGGTGTCGTTCCGGTGCGTCGCACCCGCCAGGCCATCTGCTGGTCGAAGTCACCAACTGGCACGAAGGCGGTGAGGGCCAGTATCCCGCCTGGTACAAGGTGAGCGAAGTAGCTGCGCACCGCTTCGCCGGCCCGCTCACGGTCGTCGATCAACGAAAACGTCCCTGCCGGACAAAAGACGGCCTCGTAGGTGCGGTCGAGACGCAGTGGAGCGATGTCACCGTGATGGGTGATGGGGTGAAGGTTCCGAGCCGCGGCGTGCCTATGGAGGATCGCGAGCATGTCGGCGGAGCCGTCTACCCCTTCCACGTCGTGGCCTAGAGCCAGCCACCGGAGAAGCGGGCGGCCGGTTCCGCACCCGAGCTCAAG
This sequence comes from uncultured Acidimicrobiales bacterium, assembly GCA_964632885.1. Taxonomy (GTDB): domain Bacteria; phylum Actinomycetota; class Acidimicrobiia; order Acidimicrobiales; family CAZWDB01; genus CAZWDB01. The sequence goes on from CAZWDB010000140.1 coordinate 3,302, forward strand.
CGCGGTGCCTCCGCCGCGGCCGAGGATGTCGAGATACACCGGCTCGTCAGGAAGCGGTTCGTCGACCGGTATCCATGCGTCATAACCGGCAGCGACTAGTCCCTCGTAGGGCTCGTTGACCGGCAGCCGATCGCGAAGACGGTGGAGAATGGGATGATCCACGGGATCAGTCTGGCCCACACGACTCGACTGACCCGACCATGCTGAGCGCGCGGGTATCATCAGCGTCAAATACATCCCCCGAAGGGGAGTAGCCCCACGTGGTGGCGTCGACACTCCGGCTTAGGCCCGGCGCTCCAGCTATCCAGCGGGCCAGACCTTCGGTGACTAGCCGGAGGTCACCGTTTTGGTCATGTCTCATGCTGGGCTCTCGCGGTTCGCCAGGCCACCCTGTCGGGGTAGGTCGCTGGCAGTGCCGTCCGGATCGTCACTCCTATGACTGTCGTCGCAGCAGCGGCGGCCGGGGGCGCCGAGTTCGCCCGGATCGACGTCCCTCTGTGGGCATGGGCGGCGCTCGTCGGGACCATCGCCGCGCTCCTGATCTCAGACCTACTGCTGGTCCATCGGATGCCGCATGCGGTGACGTTCCGCCAGGCTGCGGTCGAGAGCACCGTCTGGGTCGGGTTCGGCCTTGTCTTCACGTTCGTGGTGATGGCCGCGTTCGGCGGTGCCGCCGCAGGCGAGTACATCACCGGCTACTTGATCGAGAAGAGCCTGTCGGTCGACAACGTGTTCGTCTGGGCGGTGCTGTTCTCATACTTCGCCGTGCCGCGCGAGTACCAGTTCCGGGTGCTCTTCTGGGGCATCTTCGGCGCGCTCGTCATGCGGGCGATCTTCATCTTTGCGGGTATCGCCGTGTTGGAGCGCTTCGGATGGGTGCTGTACGTCTTCGGGGCGTTCCTGATCATCACCGCCGTTCGCATCGCGCGGCACAAGGAAGCGGAAGTCCACCCGGAGCGCAATCCTGTGTTTCGGGTAGTGCGCCGCTTCATCCCGTCGACGAGCGAGTATGACGGTCAGAAGATGTTCACCCGTCGCTCCGGACGGCTGCTGGCGACCCCCCTCTTCATCGTGCTCGTGTTGGTCGAGACGACCGACGTCGTCTTCGCCGTCGACTCAGTGCCGGCGATCCTGGCGGTGAGCCGGGAGCCCTTCATCGTGTTCTCCTCCAACGCGTTCGCCATTCTGGGCCTCCGCGCGCTGTACTTCCTGCTGGCCGGCATGGCAGGGCGCTTCCGCTACCTCAATGTCGGCCTTGGAGTCATCCTCGCCTTCGTCGGGGGGAAGATGCTCCTAGCCGACGTGTACCACGTGCCGATCGCGGTTTCCCTGGTCGTCATCGCTGCGTCGCTGGGTGTTTCGATTGGCCTGTCGCTGCGGTCTGACGGGCGCGACGCTCGGCACGCGGCCGAACAGGGGATCGACCGCTGACGTCAGGTTGCGAACACGCCGTAGTCAGCCAGTGCCGTCACGAGGTGCTCCACCCTGCGGCGGAGCATCTTGGCCAGGTCTTGCCGTTCCGCGTCGGAGAGTTGGGACCAGTTGTTCTCGATGGTTTGGCTCACGCCGACGATGATCGTGACGGAGTCGATCAGATCGGTCGGGTGGCCGCGACCGGCCTGAGATTGCTGGTCTTCGACCCAGCGCAGGTTGAAGCTGGACATCTGTTCCGCGGCTCCCGTCGCTGAGAGCGGCCGCAACCCGTCGCTACGCCGCCACTCCGGCTAAGGATGGAGTAATTCGGATTAATACGGCAAATCGGGCAGAGACCATCTCCCGCAGCCTGCTAGTCGGGTTGACGCCCTGGTGTGGAAGCGATGTAGACGGTGTTGGCCGACTGCGCGCCGGTGTAGGGATTGGGGAACGACACCCGGTGGGCTTCGCAGGTGCCGAATACCTCTTCGGCGATGGACATGTACTGGTGGTCGGGAGGGGCGTCGGACCACAGCGCAAAGACACCGCCGGGGGAGAGGCGCGTCGTGAGGAGGCGCTGGCCCACGGCCTCGTAGAACTCTGCGTGGCTGGGATGGAGGACGTGGCGCGGCGTGTGGTCGATGTCGACGAGGATGGCGTCGCACCGTTCAGGCGCGTGGGGACCGAAGGTCTCCCCGGCGGCGAGGATCGCGAAGAAGTCGCCCGTGACGAACCGGCAGCGGGGGTCTGAGACCAGGTCGCTCGATAGGGGCAATAGCTCGTGGTTGTGCCAGTCGATCACCGCGTCGAGCGCCTCCACGACGTGGAGAGAACGGACGCGCGGATCCGCCAGCACAGCGCGCGCGGTATAGCCCAGGCCGAGCCCGCCGACGACGACGTCTAGATGGGTTCCATCGAGCCTTCCAAGGGCGAGCCGGGAGAGCTCGGTCTCGGCCACGGTGAACAGACTCGACATCAGGAAGTCGTCGTCGAGCTTCACCTCGTAGACGTCGACGTCGAGCACCAGCTCCCGGCGACGCCGCACGCTGATGACACCGATCGGGGTTTCGCGACGGTCGAGTTCTTCAAAAGCCGGCGTCACGGGCGGTTCGCGACCGGTTAGCCGTCAGTCGAGGATCCGCACGGGCAGGACGCGTGGACCGCGCACCTGACCGGCGGACCAGCGCACCGCCTCGGGGTCGGCGAGCTCGAAGTCCGGATATGCGGCCAGCCAGGCCTCGAGGGCGACGCGGAGCTCCATCCGGGCGAGATGTGAGCCCGCGCACCGGTGGGGTCCGAGGCCGAAGGCGGCGTGTCGGTTGGGCTGGCGATCGATGACCACCTCGTCGGCGCGGTCGAACTCCTCAGGGTCACGGTTGGCGGCCGGGAACGAGAGCAGGATCCAGTCGTCAGCCTTCATCGGGCAGCCCTTGAAGTCCATGTCGTCCTTCACAAGGCGGGCCATGGTGACCGGCGCATAGGCGCGCAGGAATTCCTCGGCCGCGGTGGGCAAGAGCTCCGGCTCGTCCCGGAGCCGGGCCCGGTCGGCGGGAGTCTGGGCGAGGTGCCAGAGCGACGCGCCGATCGCACTCCACGTGGTGTCGATCCCTGCGATGAGCAGCAGACCGATGGTGCGGGCGACATGGAATTCGGTGAGTCGCTCGCCGTCGATCTCGGATTCGAGGAGGAAGGTGATCAGGTCGTCGCGAGGATTCGCGAGGTGATCCTCGATGTGGCCCTGCAGATACTGGAACAAGACCATGAAGCTCCCGGCGCGCTCCTCGAGCGGCCGGGCAACGCCCTCGAGGACGTCGTGCACGAAGCCGCGGAACTTGTCGGCATCTGACTCGGGAAGGCCGAGCATGTTGGCGATCACCCGGACGGGGATGTGCTGGGCGTATTCCTCGGCTGCGTCGACGACGTCACGACCGCGCGTCGCGTCGATCAGTTCCTCGCAGTAGGCCCGCGTCGAAGGTTCGAGCTTGTCCACCTTCTGGGGGGAGAACGCCGGCAGCAGCATTCGCCTGGCCTCCATGTGGAAGGGGGGATCGGAGGAGATCGGCGGCGCGATGCCTTCGGGCGCCAACTCATGGGGTGGGCGGTGTTCGCTGACGATGATGCTGCGGGATGAGAAGTGCCGGGTGTCGTTGGCGATCGCCGCGACGTCGTCATGGCGAGTCGGCAGCCAAACTCCGCCGTAACGATCGGAGTGGGCGACCGGACATTTGGCGCGGAGATCGTCCCAGATCGGATACGGATTCGCGACCCATGTGTCATCGGTGTGGTCGAAGTCGGTAGCCCAGTCGGATACCGGTTCGTGTGCCATCACGCCTCCTCCTTGTTGCGGAATCCGTCGACGAGACGGGTGATGAACGACGACCAGGCGTCCTGGTCGGTCGAAGGCAAGTTCATGGCGCGCACCAGCAGCGAGCCGAGTCCGAGCATCAGGCAGAAGCGTGCGACGACCTCGGGCGAAACGTCAGCGGTGGCCTCGCCGCTTGTTTGGGACAAGCGGACCAGATCGGTGAAGAGCTCTTCTCGAGCGAGCACGTCGCGCACGAGGTGCTCGGCCACCTCGGGGTCGCGCCGGGCGGCGAGGATTGCCTCCGGCAGCAGGGCGGCGACGGGTCGTTCGCGCTCCAGCGCGGCGCCTTGGCGGGCGATGAGGTCGAGCACGCCGACCGGCGGGCCGTCTGCCTCGCCAGCCAGGACTTCGCTCAACTCGTCGGTCGTGTGGGCCTCGACCGCGGCGGCGAGGAGCTCTGCCTTGGAGCGGTAGTGGTTGTAGATCGCTCCGCTGCTCAGTCCGGCGACCTCGGCGATCCGCGAGATCCGAGCGCCTTCGAAGCCGGACTCGGCGAAGACAGTTGCCGCCGCTTGGACGACGCGGCGACGCGTCTCGTCCGCCGTGACGCCTGCTATTCGTCCCACGCCTAGATAATAACGAACGGTCATTTCTTCGCCAAACGCCAGCACGATCGGGCCGCCGCCGAGCGAACTGGCAGCGGAATCCCGCCAGATCTGGCGGGATTCCGGTGCCAGAACGGACGCAGTAGCTACAGCAGACCGGCGGCCTTCAGAGCGTCCGCCAACTCCTGCCACTGCTGATCCGGGGGCACGGGTGGCGGTCCGGTGAGCACCTGGATGCACACATGAGAGGCGCCGGCGTCGAAGTGATCTTGGACACGCTGCAGGACTGTCGCGGTGTCACCCCAGGCCACGACCGCTTCGACAAGCCGGTCGCTACCACCATCGGCAAAGTCGTCCTCGGTGAAGCCCAGCCGCAGGAGGTTGTTCAAATAGTTGGGTGCCCGCAGGTAGACGCTCATTCCAGCGCGGGCGATCTCGAAGGCGCGGCTGCGGTCGGTCTCGAGGACAACCATCTGCTCCGGAGCGAGGATCGGATCGGGCCCGAGGATGGCGCGTGCCTGTCGGGTGTGCTCGACCGGCACGAAGTACGGGTGAGCGCCACCCGCCCGCTCGCCGGCGAGACGGAGCATCTTCGGTCCGAGGGCAGCCAGCACCGTGGGTGGACGGTCGTCGGGTCCGATGGCCCGGAAGACGGCGGTGTCCATGTCTTCGAGGTATCTAGCCATCCGCGTGTAGGGCTTCGAGTAGTCGTGGCGACGAACCCGTTCGACCAGGTGGTGGTGGCTGACTCCCAGACCCAGCAGGAAGCGGCCGGGGAACGCCTCCTCGAGGGTGCGCTGCGTGTTCGCCATCGTCACGGCGTCGCGCGCGTAGATGTTGGCTATACCCGTTGCCAGGCGCAGGCGAGAAGTCGCCGCGAGCAACAGTGCGGCCGACACGAACGGGTCCCGTCCTACCGTCTCGGGTATCCACAGCGTTCCGAAGCCAAGTTCCTCGAGACGGCTCGCGACGCGTTGCGCCTGGACGGACGGGACAGCGTCGAGCACTCCGGTCCAGATTCCTACGCGCCCCAGGTCGATCGTTGGCTCGGTCATAGCTTCAGTCTTACGCGCTGCGTCTCCAGCCTCCGCGCGGTAGCATTTTGGGGCGGTTTGTTACGAATTGGAGGCGGGAAATGACAGGGCGGATTGTGATCATTGGCGCGGGCATCGCGGGCCTGGGTTCAGCGCTCGGGCTGGCCCGGCGGGGCTGGAGCGTGACGGTCGTGGAGCGGGATCGGCCGCCGACCGTTGACGATGGGGACGAAGCGTTCACCAGCTGGGACCGACGCATGGTTGCCCAGTTCCGGCAGCCCCACGGCTTCTCGTCCCGCTCGCGGAACCTGCTCAACGAACACGCGCCCGACGTGCTGCAACTCCTGCGCGACGACGGCATCGAGGAATTCAACGCGATCGAAATGGCGCGGGGGCCTGACGATATGCAGCCCGACGACCACCTTTTCACGGGGGTACTGTCGCGGCGTCCCGCCTTTGAGCTCGCCTTGCGGCGCGCGGTGGAAGCTGAATCCGGCATTGACGTCATTTGTCCCGCGCGTGCGACCGGCCTCGTTGTGGATCGCAGCGGGGAACCGATCCAGGTGGCCGGCATCCGCATGGAGGACGGGTCGGAGCTGACAGCCGACCTCGTGCTCGACTGCGGCGGCCGCCGTTCTCCCATCACGAAGTGGCTCGCCGACGCTGGGATCCACCTGCCGGCCGAGACCGAACCGACCGAGCTCGTCTACTTCAGTCGCTACTACCGGCGGGAACCGACCTTCAACCTGTTCCTCCCGCTGCTGCTCGCCGTCCGAGGTGAGCTCGACTACGCGGCCTTCGCTGCTTTTCCGGGCGACCATCAAACCTACGGTCTGTTGCTGGCGGCCCCACCGTGGGATGACGACCTCCGGGTCCTCCGGCACAACTGGGCTTGGGAGGCCGCGGCGCGGGCCATGGAAGGTATGGGCCAGTGGATCGATCCCGTCCAGGCTTCGCCCGTGACCGACGTCGAGGTGATGCACGACCAGTTGAACATCCGCCGCCGGTTCGTTGTCGACGGCGACCCGCTCGTTGTCGGGTTGCTGCCGGTCGGTGACTCGCTCTGTGCAACAAATCCCTTCTACGGGTGGGGAGCATCCCTCGCCTTGACGTACGCATTTGCTGCGGTCGATGCCGTCGCCGCGAACCCCGGCGACCTCCTGGCGACGGCGCGTTCGTACGACGCGGCGGTTTCCCGCGAGGTCGACGCCTGTTACGCCGAGTCCGCGGCGATGGACCGGATGCGCGTCTACCGCTGGCGAGGCGAAGAGGTCCCGCCCGAGGAGCGCGAGGTGGCCGAACAGCAGGAGTTGGTGAGGCTCGGAGTCATGGCGGGAATGGGCAAGGACCCGGTACTGCTCCGGGCGTTCCTGCGTCGCCAGAACCTGATTGAGCCGCCTGATGCGGTGTTCGACGATCCTGACGTCATGGCCAGAGCGCGGGCGGTGCGCGACCGGATCCGGGGCCGGCCGCCACGCCGTTTCGGTCCGACCCGCGACGAGCTCCTCACCATCCTCGACGCGGCCCGACCGGTCGAGGCACGCGCCTGACGCCTGACGGCGGTCTTCGGGTGCAGTTGTTCAGGTGGCAGCCGGCTGCAGCACCCTGAAGACGAATTGGTTGTCGTCGTTGTCGTCGGGTTCGGCGTCGACGACGATGGTT
>CAZWDB010000141.1:0-10218 GCA_964632885.1 uncultured Acidimicrobiales bacterium
CCCGCCCGGCTGGCATCCCCACGAACGCGGCCCGGTCCGCGTCGGCACCCTCCCCGGAACTTGAGGCAATAACGAACGGAATCCGTTCGTTATTGCCTCAAGTTCGGCTGGTTCGGTAGCCTGAGGGTCACGAACGGCACCCCGATAACGGGGGCCGGAACGTAAAGGACTCGCATCACTTGACCGCATTTCGCGTCATCGGACCGGGTCGGGCCGGTCGCTCGCTCGCCAGCGCTCTCACAGGAGCGGGCTGGCAGGCGCGACCGCCGTTGGGCCGCGCCGACGACGTGCGGGACGCGGCACGCGACGTCGATCTCGTGGTCATCGCCACGCCCGACGCCTCGATCGAGGCGGTCGCGGCGGCCATCCGTCCGAACGACGACGCCGTCGTCGCCCACCTGGCCGGTTCGCTGGGCCTCGACGTGCTCGGCACGCACCGGCGGCGGGCCGCCGTCCATCCGCTGCGCAGCATCCCGACGCCCGACACCGACCTGCGGGGCGCGTGGTTCGCGGTGGCCGGGGACCCGCTCGTCGAACACGCCGTGACGGCGCTCGAAGGCACCTTCGTACGGGTCGCCGACGACGACCGCCCGCTGTACCACGCGGCCGCCTGCATCGCCTCCAACCACCTCGTCGCCCTCCTCGGTCAGGCCGAACGGGTCGCGGCTGAGGCCGGCGTCCCCCTCGCCGCCTACCTCGACCTGGTGCGAGCCACCGTCGACAACGTGGAGCGCCTCGGTCCGCAGGACGCGCTCACCGGCCCGGTCGCTCGGGACGACGTCGGCACGGTCGAGCGCCACCGCGCCGCCCTTCCCCCCGACGAGGTCGAGGCCTACGACGCCATGGTCGACGCCGCCCGCCGGCTCCTGCGCCTCCCCGTGGAGATGGCGTGAACATGCCCGAGGGCGGTCTCCGCGAACACACCACGGTCGGATCGTTCCGCGCCGCGCTCGACGACGCCCGCTGCCGGGGTCGCTCCGTCGGACTGGTGCCGACGATGGGCTACCTCCACGACGGCCACGCCAGCCTGTTCCGGCGGGCGGCGGAGGAGTGCGACCTGGTCGCCGCGACCGTGTTCGTGAACCCGCTGCAGTTCGGCCCGGGGGAGGACTTCGACTCCTACCCGCGGGACATCGACCGCGACCGCGATATCGCGCTCCAGGCGGGAGTCTCCGACCTGTTCGCTCCGCCAGTGGAGGAGATGTATCCCGATGGCGCGCCCGTCGCCACCACGGTGTCGGTCGCGGGCGTGAGCGAGGGTCTCGACGCCGCGAGCCGGCCGGGCCACTTCGACGGCGTGGGCACGGTCGTGGCCAAGCTCTTCGCCATCGCGGGTGAGTGCCGCGCCTACTTCGGCGAGAAGGACTACCAGCAGCTGGCGGTCATCCGCCGGATGGCGCGCGACCTGTCCTTCCCGGTCGAGGTCGTCGGCTGCCCCACCGTGCGGGAGTCCGACGGGCTGGCGCTGTCGAGCCGCAACGTCTACCTCTCGCCCGCCGAGCGAGAGGCCGCCACCGCGCTGGCCCGCGCCCTCGAGACGGGCCGCACCGCCATCGAGCACGAGGCGGTCCGCGACCCGGAGAAGGTGCGGCGCCTGATGGCCGCGGTCATCGACGCCGAGCCGCTGGCGTCCCTCGACTACGCCGAGGTCGTCGCGGCCGGAACGCTCGCGCCCCTCAGCACGCTTTCCGGGGAGGTCCGGTTGCTTGTCGCCGCCCGCCTCGGGCCTGCCCGCCTGATCGACAACATGGGAGCTATGGCATAGATGCGCCGCCGGATGATGAAGTCGAAGATCCACCGCGCCACGGTCACCGACGCCGACCTCAACTACGTGGGCTCCATCACCCTCGACACCGAGCTGATGGCCCGCGCCGACATCCGCGAGTGGGAGCAGGTCGCCGTCCTCGACATCGACAACGGCGCGCGGTTCGAGACCTACGTGATCCCCGGCGGACCGGGGGAGGTGTGCCTCAACGGCGCGGCGGCGCGGCTCGTGCACAAGGGCGACAAGGTGATCGTGATCACCTATGCCGACTACGACGAGGCCGAGCTCGACGGCTTCGAACCCCGCGTCGTGCACGTCGACCGGTCGAACCGCATCATCGACGAGGAGATGGCGCTCCTCTCGGCCCGGGTGGACGAAGTCGACAACTAGCGTCCCGGGGGTGCCCCCCGAGCCGGTTGACCTCCTGATCGTCGGCAGCGGCGTGGGCGGTCTGTCCGCGGCGGTGCGCGCCGCGGCGTCCCACGGCATGCGCGTCGGAGTGCTCACCAAGGCCGAGCTCGCGCAGTCCGCTACCCGTTGGGCTCAGGGCGGCGTGGCCGCTGTCCTCGACAGCGATGTCGACTCCGCCGACCTTCACCTCGCCGACACGCTCGCGGCGGGCGCCGGCCTCTGCGACCTCGACGCGGTGCGGGTGATGGTCGACGAGGGCCCCCGGCGCGTCAACGAGCTCATCGCCCTCGGCGCGGTGTTCGACACCGACCACGAAGGCGGACTGCTCCTCGCTCGCGAGGGAGGGCACTCGATGCCCCGCATCGTGCATGCCGGTGGGGCGGCCACTGGTGCCGAGATCGAACGCGCCCTCGTCGACGCGGCGCGTGAGACCACCGCCCTGCTGCTCGAGCACTGGCTCGCGCTCGACCTGATCGTCGAGAACGGTCGCTGCAGAGGGATCGTGGCGCGCGACGCCGACGGTCAGCGCCAAGAAGTGCGCGCTACCCACACGATGCTCGCGACCGGGGGAGCGGGCCAGCTGTTCGCCGTCACGACCAATCCCACTCAAGCCACCGGCGACGGGATCGCCATCGCGTTGCGGGCCGGAGTGGCCGTCGCCGATGTCGAGTTCGTGCAGTTCCACCCCACCGCGCTCCACCATCCGGCGATGCCGCGCCCGCTCCTGTCCGAGGCGCTGCGAGGGCACGGAGCGCTCGTGCGCGACCTCGAGGGGGAGCGCTTCATCGACGAGTTGCAGCCCCGAGACGTCGTGGCGCGCGCGATGACCGAGCGTATGCTGCGGCAAGGTGCCGACCACCTCTGGCTCGACGCGACCGGGCTCGAACGATTCGACGAGCGGTTTCCGACGATCGCGGCGTCGCTCGCCGACGTCGGTCTCGATCCCGCCCACGACTGGCTCCCGATCGCGCCCGCCGCCCACTACTGCTGCGGTGGAGTCGTAACCGACCTCGACGGCGCCACGAGCATGCCGGGCCTCTGGGCGTGCGCCGAGACGGCGTGCGCGGGCATCCACGGCGCCAACCGCCTCGCATCGAATTCGCTCCTCGACGGGATGGTCTTCGCTCCCCGCATCCTCGAAGCGATCACCGCCGGCAAGGAGACCGCCGAGGCGACGGGCGCGATGCGCTGCGTGCTGGGCGGCTGGCCGTCGCGCACCCTTGCTCGGCCCCGCCCCGACCGAGGCGAGCGCGTCTCTCTCGACGCCGGGAAGGCGCGAGAGGAGATCCAGCGGACGATGACCGAAGGCGCCGGACTGTTGCGGTCAGCCGACTCGCTCGACCGCACTGCCTCGGCGCTGCGGTCGTACGCAGCCATATCCGACCCCGAGGTCGCCAACCTCGTGGAGGTGGCCGGAGCCCTCGTTGCCGCCGCCCGGGCGCGTGAGGAGAGTCGCGGCTGCCACACTCGCTCCGATTTCCCCGACGCCGACCCCGGCTATCAACTCAGACTGGTGATCTCATGATCGATCCGCACCCTCCCCTTCCGCTCGCCCGTGACGCCGTGAGCCGAGCGCTCGACGAGGACCTCGGGCCCCTCGGCGACATGAGTGCCGGGCTCCTGCCACTCGACTCCCAGGCGGCCGCCACCTTCGTAGCTCGCGACGACGGAGTGATGGCAGGGCGCCTCTGCGCGTCGGAGTCCTTCGCCCAGATCGACCCGACCGTGAGGGTCGAGTGGCGCCTCGACGACGGGGCCGAACTCGGACCTGGTTCAGTGCTCGGCCGGGTCGAAGGACCTCTACCGTCGATCATCACGGCGGAGCGGACCGCGTTGAACTTCCTTCGTCACCTGTCGGGAATCGCGACGTTGACGCGCCGCTATGCCCGCGCTACGCACGGGAACGCGACCGTGCTCGACACGCGCAAGACCACACCGGGGCTGCGGGCCCTCGAGAAGGCGGCGGTGCGAGCCGGGGGCGGCACCAACCATCGAGGATCGCTGTCCGACGGGGTGCTGATCAAGGACAATCACCTCGCCGGTCTCTCGATCCCCGAGGCGGTCGAGCGGGCGCTCCGCCGGTGGCCCGGCCGTCTCGTCGAGGTCGAGTGCGACCGTCTCGACCAGGCGGTGGAGGCGGTGGAAGCGGGCGCGACCATGGTGATGCTCGACAACATGTCGCCTGAGCAGGTCCGCGAGTGTGCCGAGACCATCGGAGGTCGGGTGCCACTCGAGGTGTCGGGCCGGATCGGTCTCGAAGACATCGCCAGGTACGCCGAGATCGACGGCGTCTCCTACATCTCGGTCGGCGCCCTCACCCATTCGGCACCGTCCCTCGACATCGGTCTCGACATCGAGGAGGACTGATGTTGCTCGTGATCGACTGCGGCAACACCGAGACGGTGATCGGGCTCTTCGACGGAGCCGAGCTCCGCGAGCACTTCCGGATCGCGACCGTGTCGGAGCGCTCGTCGGACGAGCACGCCCTTCTCATCAACGACTTCATGGGTTTCCACGGGTTCAGCTTCGACGACGACATCGACGGCATCGCCATCTCGTCGGGCGTGCCACGCATCAGCGCCGCCCTCCGGCGGATGACCGAGCGCTACTTCTCGTTCCCGCCCGTCATCCTCGAAGCCGGCGTCCGCACGGGCATGCCGATCCTCTACGACAATCCCCGCGACGTCGGCCCCGACCGAATCGCCAACGCGGTCGGCGCCTACTCCTTCTACGGCGGGCCCACCGTCGTCGTCGACTTCGGCACCGCCACGACGTTCGACGCGGTGTCTGCCAAGGGCGAGTACCTCGGCGGCGCCATCTTCCCTGGCATCGAAGTGAGCATGGACGCCCTGTTCGCGCGGGCGGCCATGCTGCGGCGCGTCGAGCTGGTCGAGCCGAAGAACGTCATCGGCAAGAGCACCATCGAAGCCGTCCAGTCCGGCTTCGTCTACGGCTACAACGCCGTCGTCGAAGGCATGTGCGCCCGTTTCACCAAGGAACTGGGCGACCCCACCATCGTCTCCACCGGCGGTCTGGGTGGACTGATCGCGCCTCTGTCCGACACGATCTCCCATCACGAGCCGTGGCTCACCCTGCACGGGCTGCGCATCGTCTTCGAACGCAACCAGGAGGCCTGACCCCGCCCGTGGCCGACCCCCCCTACCGCTTCGAGCCCGATCGCGACACCGCGTCCCTCCACGAGCAGTACGACGACCTGCCCGCCGGTGAGGAGACGGGCGCGCTCGTCGCCGTCGCTGGTCGGGCAATGCTGGTACGCGACCAAGGACGGCTCGCCTTCGCCACCCTGCGCGACTCGAAAGGCTCGATCCAGCTGTTCGCCGGCGCGGCATGGACCACCGACTTCGCCGAGTTCAGCAAGCTGAACCTGGGCGACTGGGTCGGCGCGAGTGGGGAGATCGTCAAGACCCGCAAGGGCGAGCTGTCGGTGAAGGTGCAGGACTGGTCGCTGCTCGCCGAAGCTCGCCGCAACTTCGGCGACAAGTGGAAGGGCGTGAGCGACACCGAGCTGCGCTACCGGCAGCGCTACGTCGACCTTTGGGCCAACGAGTCGTCGCGCGAAGCCTTCGTGCTCCGCAGCCGGGCCGTCTCCCTCACGCGCCGCTGGCTCGAAGCGCGCGGGTTCATGGAGGTGGAGACCCCGATCTTCCACCCGATCCCGGGCGGCGCGACGGCCCGTCCCTTCCGAACGCACCACAACGCCCTCGACACCGACCTCTACTTGCGCATCGCGCCGGAGCTCTACCTCAAGAGGCTCGTCGTCGGCGGCTTCGAAAAGGTCTTCGAGATCGGACGCACCTTCCGCAACGAGGGTCTGTCCACCCGCCACAACCCCGAGTTCACGATGCTCGAGGCCTACGCGGCGTACGCGGACTACCACGACATGATGCGGATCATCGAGGAGCTCGTCGCGCACCTCGCCATCGAGCTGCGAGGCACCACCAAGCTCAGCTACGGCGGCACGCCTCTCGACCTCACGCCACCGTGGCGGCGCGCCTCCCTCGTCGACCTGGTCGAGGAGGTGGCAGGCGTGCGCGTCGACGTACGCATGGACATCGAAGAGCTGCGGCGCATCGCCCTTGACCACGGGGTCGCGGTCCAGCCCGAGTTCGGGGCGGGAAAGCTCATCCTCGAGATCTACGAGAAGACGACCGAGCCCCACCTGTGGGGACCGGTGTTCGTCTGCGACTATCCGATCGAGGTCTCGCCGCTCGCGCGGGATCACCGCGAGCTGCCCGAGATGGTGGAGCGGTTCGAGCCGCTCGTGGCGGGCCGCGAGATCGGCAACGCGTTCAGCGAGCTCATCGATCCCGACACCCAGCGGAAGCGGTTCGAGCACCAGGCGGCCGCGCGAGCCGCCGGCGACGACGAGGCGATGCCGATCGACGAGGACTACCTCCGCGCCCTCGAGTACGGGCTACCGCCCACGGGAGGGCTGGGAATCGGCATCGACCGGCTCGTGATGATCCTCGCCGACGCCCCCAGCATCCGCGACGTCATCCTCTTTCCCACCCTGCGCCCCGAACCCGGCCCAACTTGAGGCAATAACGAACGGATTCCGTTCGTTATTGCCTCAAGTTCGGAGGGCGGAGGGGGTCAGTCGATGCGGTGGTCGACCGCGTAGCGGATGAGTTCGCTCTTCCTCGACAGATGCAGCTTGCCGAGGATGTTGCGCACGTGGTTCTCGACCGTCTTCTCCGCGATGTAGAGCTCGCCCGCGATCTCCTTGTAGGTGTGGCCGCGCGCCACGAGTTGGAGCACCTCGCGTTCGCGGTCCGACAGGGGGTTGGCGCCGGTCGCCTGCTTCGACATGCGGCGGAACTCGCCGAGCACCAGGGCTGCGAGGGCGGGGGAGAAGACCGGCTCTCCGGCCGCGGCCCGTCGTAGCGCGGCGACGACCTCCGGTCCGGGCGTCGACTTCACGAGGTAGCCCACCGCGCCCGCCGCCACCGCGTCGAGCACGTCGCGCTCGGCCTCCGACACGGTGAGCATCACGACCTTCGTGGTCTCACCGCAGGTGCGCGCGACCTTGATGCCGCCCCCGCCTCCCATGTTGAGGTCGCACACCACGAGGTCGGGTGAGTGCTCGCGGACCGCGGCTATCGCGTCGTCGGCGTTGTCCGCTTCGGCCACCACGTCGAACCCGCCGGCCAGATCGGCGCGCACTCCGTCGCGCCAGATCGGGTGATCGTCCGCGAGTACCACGCGGATCGGCTTCACCTCAGCGGCAGCCACAGCCGCACCTCCAAACCCCCGTCGACCCCCATGACCTTGTCGACCCCTATGCCACCGTCGTCGCGATTGGCAGCGCCGTCGAGCTCGACGCGGCCGCCCGTTTCGGCGACCCGCGCACGGATCGACTGGCTGATGCCCACGCCCTCCACGATGGCAGAGGGATCCGCGCCCGTGCCGTCGTCCTTCACCGAGCAGAACAGCTCGCTCGCGTCGTCGTCGACCTCGACGTACACCACCACCCGACCGGCGTGACCGTGCTTCCCGGCGTTGGTGAGCGCCTCACCGACCGCACCGGCGACGACCTCGACGGTCCCGGGCCCGATCGCACCTTCCGGCAGCCCGCCCACCTCGGGGCCCATGGCCAGCTCCACCCGACCTCCGAAGGCGTCCTCGAAGCGGGCCGCGGCGCGCCGGAGCGCCGCGCCCAGGTCAGTAGACGCCGCCGGCTGCCCGAACAGGTACTCCCGCAGCTCGCGTTCCTGCTCGCGGGCCAGCCGGGCCAGGTCGGGGTCGGTGGCTCGCCGCTGGAGGTGGGCGAGCGTCTGGAGGACGCCGTCGTGGAGCGTCCGGGCAACGTGCTCGCGGGCGCGGGCCGAGGCCACCTCGTTCTCGGCCTGATGGAGCCGCAGGTAGATGTAGCCCGCGACGGCTCCGGCCAGCCCGTAGAACACCACGCCGTAGGAGATCGACAGGCCGCGCGCCACGTCGAAGGTGCGGATGTCGTTGAGCCACGCGGCCGCCAGCCTGCCCAGTCCGAGAACGGCGGTGGAGGCACCCGCGAGGGGACCGAAGGCGACGCCCGCGGTCAGGATCCCCGCGAGCGGGAACACCGAGCCGAGCGACTGGCCGGTGCGGAACACTGCGCCTGGCTCCCGCACCAGCCCGTCGCCCACGATCAGCGCGGCGCCGACGGCGAGCTCGGCCGCGACCGCCGGGAGGGCGAGCAGCGCCGCCGGCCGGGTGCGCCACAGCGCGGTGAGCACGACGGTGAGGACGAGCGCCGCGCCGACCAGCAGCGCGCCGAGCCACGCACTGTCGACGTCGTCACGTTGCAGCACGAACGCGCCCGCGGTCCACAGCCACGCCGCCCACCTGAAGATCGCCAGCCCCTGCAGCACCCCCCGCTCCACCGCACTCCCTTCCGAACTTGAGGCAATAACGAACGGAATCCGTTCGTTATTGCCTCAAGTTGAGCAGGAGACGGTGGGGCGCGGCCCGCAGGCCCTCCGCGACCGGACCGTCGAGGCTGCCGAGGGCGGCTTCCGCGGCGTCGGCGAAGCCGGCCGCGGTCTCCGCGGCCGCCTCCACCGCGCCGCTCTCCCGCACGATCGTCCGGACCTTGTCACGTTCGGGCGCCTCGATCGGCCGGCCGAGCAGGCCGGCGAGCTCGTCGCGGACCTCCGCCATCGCGAGCGCGCGAATCACCGGCAGCGTGTAGGTGCCTTCCATGACGTCCTGGCCCGCCGGCTTGCCGAGTTCGTCGTCGGAGGCGACCAGGTCGAGAATGTCGTCGCGGATCTGAAACGCCATCCCGAAGGCCTCACCGAAGTCGGTGAGAGCGTCGACGACGCGGCCGTCGAGGCCCGCCACGAGCGCGCCGATGCGGCACGCGGAGGCCATCAACGAGGCGGACTTCCCGCCGATCGAGGCCAGGTAGGCCTCCTCGGTGCGGCCAGTGTCGAACGCGGTGCGGAGCTCACCCACCTGGCCTTCACACATCCGGCCGATGGTGGCGGCCAGGAGCCGGGCCGGCTCGGTTCCCAGCGACGCCGCGATCTCGGATGCTCGGGCGAGGAGGAAGTCGCCCACGAGGATTGCGGTGAGATTTCCCCAACGGGCGTTCACGCTCTCGACGCTCCGCCTGACCAGGGCCTCGTCCATCACATCGTCGTGATACAGCGAGCCCAGGTGCACGAGCTCGACGGCGACGCCTCCGCCCACCACGTCGTCGGTGGCCTCGGCGCCCCCGGCGAGGGCCGCAGCCACCGCGAGCAGGGGCCGGAGGCGCTTCCCGCCCGCTCCCGCGAGGTGCCCCGCCACCTGGGTGACGAACGGGTCGACCGACTGCACCGCTGCTGCCAGGGCCCCCTCGATGCGCTCGAGATCGTCGTCGAGGTGGGGAACACCGAAGAGGTCGGCGGCGTTGACCATTTACTCAGCAACCTATGCCAGCATGCCGATAGAACTCGAAACGGGGAGGGGGGCCGCATGAACATGCGGTCCCGTCGGTAGACTGGCCGCAGAACCTCCCCGTCTGCAGGAGGCGGTCGACTTGTTCGAAAGATTTACGGACCGGGCCCGAAGGGTCCTTGTGCTCGCCCAAGAGGAGGCGCGTCTCCTCAACCACAACTTTTTGGGGACCGAGCACATCCTTCTCGGGTTGATCCACGAGGGCGAAGGAGTGGCCGCCAAGGCGCTCGAATCGCTCGGGATCAGCCTCGAGGGAGTGCGGGAGAAGGTCGAAGAGACCATCGGCCCCGCCGGCAGCGCCGCCACCGGCGCCCCGCCGTTCACGCCGCGCGCCAAGAAGGTGCTTGAGCTGTCGCTGCGTGAAGCGCTCCAGCTCGGCCACAACTACATCGGAACCGAGCATCTTCTGCTCGGCCTCATCCGTGAGGGTGAGGGGGTCGCCGCCCAGGTTCTCGTCAGCCTCGGGGCCGACCTCAGCCGGGTACGCCAGCAGGTCATCCAGCTCCTGTCGGGCTACGGCTCGGCCGAGAAGGGCCCCGCCACCGCGGGCGCGCCGGCGGGTTCGTCTCAGGGTGAGTCGCCGTCGGGTTCGTTGGTGT
>CAZWDB010000142.1:0-9930 GCA_964632885.1 uncultured Acidimicrobiales bacterium
ACGCCTTCCTCCCGAAGCCGGTCGAGCGCAGCTCGCGTCCCAGCATGCATCGTCAACGTGCTCGACGCCGACGTCGGTTCCGGCCACAGTGTTCCATCAAGGTCGGTGACGATCAGCTCAATCGAAGCCATGGCGTACCTCCATGTTGCCGGGCACGAGCGCCAGAACGCGCGCCGCAATGCGGCCCCGACCCGCGGTCGCACAGAGCGAGCCGCAGCCCCGCAGTATGGTCCCAGCATGGCTGAGGCGATGGGAGAGCGCCGGACGGCGCTCGTGACGGGTGGGTCGCGCGGCATCGGGGCGGAGATCGCCCGGCAGTTGTGCGATGCAGGCTATGGCGTCGTGATAACCGGGCGAGACGCTGACCGGCTCGCGGAGGCTGCCGAAGGCATCGGAGCCATCCCTGTTGTCAGCGACGCCGCTGAACCAGGAGCCCCGGCGCGGGCCGTGAGCAAAGTCATCGAGCACTTCGGCCATCTCGATCTGCTCGTCAACAACGCCGGCACGGGCGGGCCAGGCGGTCCTCTGCTTTACCGCTCTGTGGACGACTGGTGGGATGTGCTCAGAACGAATCTCTACGGCCCGATGGCGTTCATGCACGAGGCGCTGCCGGGCATGGTCGAACGCGGGAGCGGCCTCGTCATCAACATCGGGAGCTATGGGGCCGTCCGCCCAGTGCCCGGGAACTCGCCGTACAGCACGAGCAAGGCGGCGCTCGCCCGTCTCACCGATTCTGTCGCCGCCGAACTAGCGGGAACAGGAGTAGTGGTGCTGTGCGTTTCACCCGGACTCGTCGACACCGACATGACGCGCCGCGCTGGCGTATTTGACGACGTTCCGGCCGAGGCATGGGATCCGATCCAGCGGATCGGCAAGCTCGTCCGAGCTCTCGCGGACCGTCGGGACGTCGTACGCCTGTCGGGCCGGTTCCTCCATGTCCGCGACGACCTCGACGAGATCCTCGAGCACATCGACGAAATCGAGCGCGACGGCCTGTACCAGCTCGGCCTGAGCCGCCTGGAGGGACGAGTCGGCTAGCTGTGGTAAGTGCGTGAACCGAACGTTTTACAGAACGGCGCCCCTGCGGTGACGGACCCACGAATACCACGCCGGGCACCTCGATCTGGACCTACTCGAGGACGGCGCGTAGCGCGCCGGTCAGCCCTGCAGGGCAATCTGTTCGGCTACCAGTTAGCACTCGAACCGCCGATGGCTTCCGCTGCGACATAGGTGCCTGCCGCTATCGACTGGCAAAGATCGCGTCGTACGCAGCGCGCGCTCCGGGAAAGCCGCCGTTGTTTGTCCCGAAGAGCATGTCGACGTTGCCCACATCGGTCGGGATCCGCCGCAAGGTGGGATCCGTCACCGTGCTCAGCGCCCCGTCAGTGAACTCGCCCGCCGGGGCGACGTTCATCGGGCGCCCGTAGTAGGGGCGCCGTTCCGGATCTATGTCCAGACCGAGACGCTCGTTCGTCATCGCCCCGAGGATCTCGAAGACATCGCACAATGCATCAGGGCCCTCGGGGTCCAGCCCGGCGGCAAGGCGTGGCGTTAGTCCTGGGGCCAGGCCGAGAGTTGCGAACGCGGCGCCGAGCCACTTGCTGTAAGGGGCGTAGCGGCTCTCCAGAAGGAACGCGAGACGCATTGCCTCGCGAACTAGGCGCGCCGCGATGATCGCTGCGCCGAGCTCGTCGCCAGCCATCGCGGCGCGGCCGATGAAAGCTTGTTCCTCTCCAACACGGCGCCACTGGCACGCGACCAGCCAGCGCCAGATGGCGTCGGGGTACCAGTTGGCACGCTGGCGCGCGACCGTCAGTTGACCTGGGCCGTCGTGAAACACGGCTCCCGCGGTGACACCGAGAAACGACATCGCCGGCGTCGCAAGCCAGTCCACGAGCGTCGCCTCTCCGCTGTCATGGAACTCGATCCACGAGTGGAAGTAGTGGGTGACCGTGGTGACCTCGAAAGGATGTACCCACGGAGCGCCTCCGGCTTCGGACCCGAACTTCCTCGTCACACCGCGAAAGGACCCCGGCAGCTCTCCTGCGATCTGCTCGGCTTCGGCGCGCGCTTCGTCCTCCACGAACAGCGTGACCCGCGGGCCCCAGTCGTGGTCCGCCGACATCTCGGTGTCGAGGCCAAGTACTTCCGAGCCCCCGCCCAACAGCGCAGCTGCGTACCGGTCTCGCCCGAGACGTTCGTCGGCCAACGGCGCCACGTGATCTTGGAAGAAGGCCGCGCTGAGCTCCATCCCCGGGCCCACGCCGAACGCCTGTCCCGCCTGCGTCGGACCAATCGGGTTGTCACGCGCCACCACCGTCCGAACGTACGCGAGCACCGGCCTGGTCGCGTCAGCGTTGTCGGGTCTTGCCATGACGGTTGGCGTAGATGTCGCGCACCATACAGATCTGCGTGCCGTGGTGGCTCACCTCGTTGAGCATCGCCGCGAGCGCGTGGTCTCCACGCCGCCAGGGATGCCCCGGGTAGTCCCGCTCGAGCATCTCGTCGGTCGTCTCCTTGAGCGCTTCCTTGAGTGCCGCCCAGCCGTCGTTGAACCGCGCCAGGCCCTCGTCGACGGTGGGGATAATCGTGTGGCCCCACATCCGCCCGTAGATGTCCTGTGTCGGGGTGTTGGGTCGGCCAACGATCTCGAGCTCGGCGAACAGGCCGGGCGCGGCGCCGAAGTGATTGAGCAGCCAGTTGATGGTGGTCATCGGCACCACGACCGGCTTGCCGTCGAACTCATCGGTCGCAAGGTCCCAGTCGCACTCGACGACCCACTGGCCGCTGTCATCGCCGCCGGCGTGCTTCGTGCGGTGCTCGCCCCGCGGGCGAATGCCCCACGAACCCGGGTGGGGCTCGAAATCAAGCTCATCTTCGGTGAGGTCCTTCCGCGCTCGGTCGAGCGTGTACATCTCGATGAGCCCCATCCAAGTCAGGAACAGGTCAGCGCGCTTGTCAGTCACGGGCCGAGCCTCCCACGCGAGAATGCTCCGCCGCGTCGCTCACCGCTGCGGCGCTGCCGCCCTCACGCGCGAGAGCACGCGACAGCCGCAAGCGGTTCAGAGGAGTCGGTGGGCGAACAGGGCGCGGCGCGCGCCGGCGAGGCCGGTGACGGTCTCAGCGCGGAGTCCCGCGGCTCGGGCACCGTCGACGTTTCGTTGGTTGTCGTCGACGAAGAGCACCGACGCGGGCTCCTTACGGCGACCAAGGGTGTCTAGTACGTGCTCGAAGACTTCCCTGTCGGGCTTCAACATGCCGAGTTGGTGGGAGAAGGACGGGTAGTCGAAGAGGTGGAACAGTCCCCACGATGTTTGTTCGTCGAAGTGGACCTGGTTGGTCTTCGATAGGCATCCGACTGCAACTCCGGTCTCGCGGAGCTCGGTTACGGTCTGGAGTGCGCCGTCGTAGAGGCCGATCGGCCACTTGGCAAAGCTCGCCAGGAACTCCTCTGGCTCGACGGTGAGGCCCCAGTCGGCCACGACGCCTGCGGCGAAGGTCGGTGGGTCGCATCGTCCTCGTTCGAAGTCGCGCACCCACGGGCAGCTGAGCCACCGCCCCCACACCTCGGCCTCGTCGGAGAGTCCGGCCACGACAAGGATGGCGGCGATCCCGAGTTGTCTGGCGCCGAGAGCTCGTCGTCGCTGCCGTCACCGACGAACACTGCCGCGGACGGATCGATGCCGAAACGGTCGGTCGCGATCCGGCAGATGGCCGGGTCGGGCTTCATGACTCCGACATCGCGCTCGGGCACGCAGTCGGCGCCGGCCGAGAAGCAACGCGGCAATGGCAACACTGGCGACGACGAGGGCTACGACCCCAAACGCGATCGTGCCGACGAGTCCGAGCGCGGCAAGGCCGCCGATGGCGGCAACGAAGGCGACCGCGCAGCAAGCCACACATGCGGCAACCGCGAAACTGAGCATGTCCCGCCGGCTCATGCCGCCTCCCCGAACACGGCGGTGACGATGTCGGCCGCGTCGTCGGGTGCTCGCACCTCGAAGGCGATGCCTCGGTCATCGAAGGTCACAACGAAGGCGAAGAACGTGCAGCACCCCTGCTCCGCAGCCGCCAGCCGGGCCAGCTCGCCGAGCTGCACGTCGGCGTCGAGCGACAGTCGCAACCCACCATCGGGTGTCCGCTCCCGCTCGGTGACGTGGGCCAGGAGAGCCTGCCAGTCGTCCATGCGATCGTTCATCTCGCTCGCAGGCAACGTACAGACGATGGCCGGGTCGGAGCGTCGACCGACCAGCACCGGGATCGACTCGGTCCGCGTGGTCTCGGGTGAGTCGGTGAGGCAGACACAGCCGGGGCTGCACGGTCCGTCGGTAGGAGCGTCGCCGAGGTGCGCGGCTGCGGTCTGCAGCTGCGCTGTGAAACGAACCAGTTCAGCGATACGTCGTCGAGCGTCGGCGATCTTGGCGGTGACGAGTTCGTGGAGTCGTGCCTGCACCGGTCCGCAGTCATCGGCCTCCCACAACCCTGCGAGGTCGGTGATCTCCTCGAGTGTGCAGCCGAGCTGCTTGGCCCGGTCGATGAAGCCGAGCCGTGCCAGCGACGTGTCGTCGTAGAGGCGGTAGCCAGCGTCAGTCCGTTCGATGGGCTGGAGCAGGTCGTGCTGCTCGTAGTAACGGAGTGTCGAGGGCGCGAACCCGGTGCGCTCGGCAAACTGGCCAATCGTGTACCTGCTCATGGGTCCACCGTAAACCTTAAACCTAGGTAGAAGGTCAAGAGGTCATCACGGGGGAACACATGATCACAGCAACCCCGAACCCAGGGATCATCGGAAATTACCTGGGGAGAGCACCTCCGGCGGTAGTGCTCCAGACCTTTCCCTGCGACCATGATGCGCCATGCAAGTCACTGATCTGGTGAGCAGAGCCCGCACAGCGGCGAATGCAGGCTCGGTTGATCCATCTGCATATGGACTTGAGCGGTTGCCGGGCGGCATGAGTCACACGGTGTTCGCGCCGATCGACGATTCGACCCTCGTCGTGAAGGTCTTCACGACCGTGGTCCGCGAGGAGCCTGAGCGCGAGTGGGAGGCACTGGTCGCGCTTTCCGGCTCCGGTATCGCTCCTGAGCCCATGCACTTCGAAGGCGGCGACTCGGCAGTAGTGGTCATGACGCGGATGCCCGGTTCGTCGCTGTCAGCCGGTGAGCTCGGTGCAGGACACGCGGCGGCGATCGGCAACATCCACCGTCGTGTCCACCACACGGGCACCCACCCTCGGAGGCCGGTCGGTCACTCGTGGGTCCGGGCGTCGTGCGCGGCCCTACTCGACTGGTCACAGGCCCCAACCTACGGCGATGGCGCATCCGCCGTCCTTGCTCGCGCTTGGAAGGCTGCTCACCGTTGGGTAACCGACATCGACGTCGACGGCATCCTCGCACCCGACGGTCTCTGCTTCTCGCGCGGTGACCCAAACCTCAACAACTATCTGTGGAGTGACAAGGACCTAGCGCTCATCGACTGGGAGGGCAGCGGATACAGCGACCCGGTCCTGGAGTTCGCCGACATGGCCGAGCATGCCAGTACCCGGGCCCTCAGCGAAGACTTCTTGACCGACCTCGCCGACGCGACCGGACTGACGAAGTCAGACCGTGACCGCCTAACCAGCTCGCGACGCCTCATGACGTGCTTCTGGCTTGTCCTCATAGTGAGTAGACAGCGCGAAGACCTGCCGACGACGGTGACCACGGACGAACAAGCAAACCGAACTCTCGCCGTTCTCGGTCTCTGACGGACAGGTAGACGACGCCCGCGACGCACCTCGATGCAGTTGCGCGGTAGACCGTCAGCGATGACTCCCACACACGCCGGTCTTACCGCAGACATGTTCGTACTTGATAGCGACCGATTTCTCGTCCTAAAGCGTGCGCCGAGCGGTCGTGGGGGCGGCATCTGGTACCTCCCAGGCGGGTTGGTCGAGCCCGGCGAGGAGCCTCTCGACGCGGCGGTCCGCGAGACCTTTGAGGAGTCCGGACTGCTAGTCACCGACGCGCGCATCCTGCGAGTCTGGGCCTATCCCACGCCGGAAGGTCACGAGACGACTCACGCTACGTTTGTCGCCACCGCTCCCCATACCGACGTGGCTCTTAGCGTGGAACACACTGCAGCCCGGTGGATCACCCCGAGGGACTACATCACCCGGTACTGCTCCTCCGATGTCGAGGCCGCGGCAGGCGCTCTCGCACCGTGGGTCATCGCCGTCCGCCATAACTGCGAGCTCGTCGCCCAGATCATCGGCAGGTAACGCGATTCCGGGGATCAGTGCGACGACCCGATCCTGCGTTGCGTCTGGCCGACAACCTCAAGAACGGCCGCCGCTCACGCGCACTATGCGCTCATTGCAGCCCCTTCACGAGTGTTCGAGCACAAATGGCCCGTTCGGGCCATGGCGTGTGGTCACTGGTGCGCCGGGCTGAGCTACCCAGGTGACGCTGGAGCGATCTCGGCGACGGGACGGGACGGTAAAGAGTCGCCGTTTTTCGCCTCCACTTTGCGGGTCCACGCGGTCGCGGCGAGGGCGTAGATCGGATTGGGGTTTGAGGTCGCTTCGCGCAAGGCAGCCTCGGTCAGCTTGATGGCATGGTCGTCGAACGTTGCGACCGACCGGGTGACGAGCTCTGATTCTGTCAAGGGAGCGAGTTCGCGGCGGCGCTGGACGAGGCTGGACCGTCCGTATACGGCCGTGATCGCAGCGACGACCTGCCACATCTCGTTGACGGCGCGTTCACGAGCGTCGACTGACAAGTACGGCAGTAGGAGACGAAGGGAAGCGGGCGCCGTGATCGCGTGGACAAACTGCAAACCCGCGAAGTCAACGTGTGAGGTCAGAAGCTCCGCAGCCTGGGCAGTAATTTCGCTCAGCGCGACTTCGGGATCGTCAGGCAGGGTCACAGCGCGAGCGCTTCCCGCGAAGCCGGGGATGTCTGAGACGGTTGGGAGCGCCGCGGATATCAACCCAGGTGGAGAAGGGCCGGCACTCAGATCGGCCAGCTGCCGTAACGCTGTGCCGACACGCCGTGACCGGACGAAGCTGCCATCACCGGGGATGGCCTGGAACGTCGCTGCCCAGTAGGCGAGCGCATCTGCGAACTCGTGAAGCCGCGGAGGCGTTGCTTGCTCCTGAAGGCTGCGGGTCGCATGCGCGGTTCTGATCAGCCCGTGGGTTGCGGCGCCGGCCATGCCGGGGAGCAGCTTCGGGAGCCAGGCGCGAAGCACTTCGGACCAATGGAGCTCCTTGAGTTGTGTCTCGAAGAACACGGCCCAGTCAGGCCAGTGGTCGGCGTGCCCTAGGCGGTCGCGCCAGTCGTCTGATGTCAGCGGGGATCGGGCCGCGGCCCGAACGCGGCGGAGTACGACCGGACGAAAGCGGCGATGTCGCCGGCATGGCCGATGCCGACGAGCGCCTCACCCGCCATAGGTGCATGGTTCGAACCGCCCCGCGGGTTATCGGCCGCGGTGTGCGCCACACGCTCAAGTAGCTCGTCCAAGTCCATGGCCGGTACGGTAAAACCTCAAGTCAACTTGAGGTCAAGGAGAAATCGGTGTCTCTGTCGATCGGCGAGGTGGCTAAGCGGTCCGGTGTGGCGATCTCCCCGTCGGCGCGCCGGATCGGCAAGTAGTCGGCGCTCGCGGCGCACCCGTCCTGACCAGATGAGCGACACGCCGTCGCCTCACCCGATCGGCCAGGTTGTCGCGAAGTCTGCGCGCCGGGCGAGGCCTTCCTCGTTCGCGAACCCCGCTGCGACTCGCAAAGACCAAAGGTGTCGAGCTGCAACCCAGGCACGAGTGCGACCAGGTTCGGAAGCTCACGCACCGCAGCGTAGGCATCGAGACGCTGTGAGAAGAGCTCGTCGGCCTCGTCCCCACGGTGCACAGCAAGCGTCCACCGAAACGTGGCGAGGTCATAGGCAGGGTCGCCTTCGCCAGCCCAGTCAGGCGACACAACCGGGCACCCGCTCGTCGACAGGTGGCGGATCAGGAGAGCTTCGAGGGAGCCGCGGGAGATCACGACAGTGACGGTACGCGTCACCACGGCGGTGAGGCCCGTGCGCTAGAGCCGTCGCCGGTCGCGTTGTGTCGGTCGTGTCTATAGGCGCAGATCCGCGAGTGGCGACTTTCGGACACACAGTCATCCTGTGCCGCACCAGCGCCGAACTCCAACGAGGTCAGAACCATCGGATCTTTGCCGAGTTCACGGTGCCAGCCGCGGTCGCGGCCACATGTGGGCGGTTCCTCCACTGTCGTTATGGCCGGACCCGGCCGATCGTTAGTGCGCCACCCCAATGTCGTCGAAGCACGCCATCCGGCCGCTGAGCCAGTCGGCGCCGGACCTCTCCGTAGAGGCGGTCGCGCTTCGATGCCTCCATGTTGATGTGACCCGAGAAGGTGTTCAGGAGGTCGATGTAGCTCTCTGCGTCGTAGACAAGTTCCCAGTCGAAGCGTTCGACGTGGACAACGTCGAAGCTCCCACTCGCCTTGAGCTCCTCACTCTCGTCAGGGGCCTCATGGGGTTCGAGAAAACGTCCCCCCGGAGGCAACCCTTCGCCGATCTCGTCGTAGACCTCTTGGATCTCGGCGAAGAACTGGTCTCCGCCTTGTGGGAACACGTGCCCTGCACCCCAGATCGCTAGGTGGCCTCCCGGGACGAGCAACCGCGCGACCTTGGCGCATCGAACCTTGGGATCTAACCATCCCCACATCGTCGCGGCGTACACGAGGTCGTATCCCTTCCCGGGTGGCGGCTCCCAGGATTCGAACTTGCCAACATGGACCTCGACCGCCGCGAACTCGGCGAGGTTCGCCTTCGCGGCGGCCGCCAGGGAGGGTCCGAGCTCGACGCAGGTGATCTGAAAGCCCCTGCGGGCGAGAGGCAGCGTGGCCTTACCGGTCGCGCACCCGATCTCCAGCAGGCGGCTCTCGCCGGGCCGGATTCCCGTTACCTCGAACAGCCGGTCGTAGATCTCCTCGGGATAGTCGGGCCGGGCGCGTTGGTACAGTGCCGCAGCCTCGTCGAACGTCTGCCTCAGCTGCTCACGGGCTGCTCGATCCTCGGACACAGCGGTCGGTTTAGCGACCTCCGGACCCGCGCGCAATCATCGCGAGGCTGCAGTGGACGTTATGTCGCGGAAGTCCGCTCCGCTCAGCTCTCATCACCGGGCGGGCACGAGAGCGCGAGCGTTCCCGCGCAAAACCATCGAGAGGACGTCATCATCGACGATCGAGGCACGGAGCGACTCCAGATGGTCGGCCAGGCGAACGGCAACGTTCGGGGCGTCTGAGCCGAACAGGATCTGTCGCCGGAGCCCATGAATGCGGTCCATGGGCAGAGCCGGCGCACGCGAGACCACGGGCGTCAGGTCCGCATACAACCGTCGGTGGCGATCGAGGAGATCCAGCGTCGCCTCGACCGCGGGGTGGCCGCAGTGCGCGACGATGATCGCAGCCTCGGGATGGCGTGAGGCGACAGTATCGATGGGTTCGAGTTCGGCTGCGGCAGTCGTTCCGGCCGGGCTGTGGCCGGCATGGACAACCACTGGAACCCCAGCGTCGGCAACCAACTCCCAAACGCCCGCGAGTCTGAGGTCATCGACGTCGAAGGCACCGACGCTGGAATGCAGCTTCAAGACCCGCAGGCCTAAATCTTCCACGGCTCGCCGCACGATGCCCGCCGGATCGTCATCGCCCGGATGCACCGTCGCCCCGCCCACGACCCGAAGCGGACCCGGCTGACTTGAGATCGCTGCGGTCGCCTCGTTGAGCCACTCCGCCACGCCCGGGCGGTGCGCATACGGCAACGTCCAGATCTCAGAGACGCCCTCCCCCGCGAGCCATTCACGCAGCGCGCCGTGATCAAGCGGATACACCAGCGATCGTGACGCCAAGCCAAAACGCTGCCTGACCCGCTCATCCAGCGGACT
>CAZWDB010000143.1:0-9757 GCA_964632885.1 uncultured Acidimicrobiales bacterium
ACAAGCGGCGCCGCGAGGAAGCCGAAGTCCGCAACGACGCCGACAGCCGCGTCTATGCGACCGAGAAGTTGCTCCGCGAGCACGCCGACGACCACGACAACCAGCGACTGGGCAGAGTGGAAACCGCCCTCGCCGACTTGAGGGTCGCGATCTCAGACGACGATGCCAGCGCGGCGACGATCGGAGAGGCGCTCACGACACTCGACGGAGCCCTTCACGCCTACACCACCGACCTGTACCAACGAACACCCCACGGGTCGAGCGAGCGGCCCCCAAATGGCAACAGCGACGAGGACGACATCGTTGACGCCGATGTGGTCGGAGACTGACCTTGTCGACTCTCGCGTTGGGCGCGCCATCGAGGCACCCATGGCTTTGTCTATCCGCGGCTAGGTACGAGACCGCTCAGGGGGTCTTCGAGGACCGCCTGCCACGCCAGCTCCTGCAGGACCCGCTGGCGATCGGCCGACGTCGGATCGTCGGGATCGACGAGCGCCGTGAGCCCGGTCGGATTGTGACGGTACAGCGCCGCCAACCACGCGTAGCACACGGCATCCATCGTGGGTTGCGTCGCATGGCCGAGCGGATCGCGGAACAACTCCGACTGCCTGGCCACGCCCGGCATGTCCCCGGCGACGACAGTCTGGCGAAGCCGGATCACGAGGTCGCTGACCGGCACGAGAAACGCCGCCAGGCGCCCGTGCCTCTCGTTGATGTCTTCAAGTTGGGCCGCCAGCTTGTCGCGCTGCGCGTTGTTGCTCAGGCGGCTCGCGGCAAGCTCCTCCGCCGTCGTCTGGTCGCGTTCCTCGTTCGTCGGGATCGAGGCGGGTTCGGTCTTGCCGGCGTGACGCGCTCGCATGATGATTCCTGTCGCGGCGTCACCCCACGAGTGCTGGACGAGCACACGTACGTCCGGGTTGTGCTCGATGGCCATGTCGGCAAACAGGTCGATGGCGGGCTCCGGCACGACCACGTTCGACGCCAGCGTCAGAGCCTGCACTCTGCCCGTCTTGAGCGCCTCCTTGACCTCGTTGTCATCCCCGTTGCGCTCCCAGTGCTGCATCGGCGTCGAACCGCCGATCATGTCCCATCCTTCTGCCCAGTGGCCTGAAACGCCCGCCTCCCGAGCCAGATATATCAGCGGCCGCACGATGAACATGTGGAAGCTGTGGCCGACGAAGTAGACCCGCTCGCCCTCGGTGATGGGCGCAGTCGATGTGGCAAGCACGTGTTCCCCCCAGTGCAGATTTCGAGGCCCCCACGGTAGGCACACCCACGACTCCCACTGAGAATTGTGCTCAGGCGCGGCTAGCTAGCAGCTAGCCCTCGAGGTAGGCGACCAGGGGCGGGAGCACCCCGTGCTTCTCCATGGCAGCGGCCAGCTCCGGAGAGGGCGACGCGATCGTGGCCATCATGGCGTCGGCATCGGCGACGTCGCACGACACGGCGATCATGTTGCCGCCGTCGCTTGCCACGTGGTCGACGACGTTGGATCCACCGAGGCTCCCGAAGGCCTCGGCCCGCTCGGCCTTGAACCCCAGCCACTTGTTGACATCAGCGACGGGGTGAGTAATTAGCATTCTCGGCATCGAAAACTCCTCCTGGATCCTTCGGTCGTTGGTCACGCCACCCGAGGTCCAGGGCATGGCGAGCTTGTCGCGCTGACTGCACGGTACCAGGGAAGGTTCGGTTCCTGTCGGCGCGGCCACCCGTGAGTGGTTACGCGCCGTCCTTGGCCGCGAAGAAGTGGAGCTGCTGCTCGGACGAGCACCCCTCGACGCTGACCGCGAACAGGTCATCGCGACGTGGGTCGAGATGGTGATGGGACTCGTCGCGCCGTCAGACGTTCAAACCATGAGGCGATGAGGCCGCTATAGGTGCCCTCATCGCCTCAAGTTCGGTTCGGTTAGTGCTAGTTGCCCGCGGCCGCGACCGCACGGTCGAAGGCGACTCCGTTGTGCATGATCGAGTCGTCCCCGGAGCTGCCGACCGCGTCGGCAATAGCCCTCTCGAACTCCGCGGGCGATTCGAGCAGTGAGGGCGTTTCCTGGCCATCCCGGCTGCTGGAGGGCGTGCCGGGTGAGCCATCGGTGCTCTGGGCACTCCATGCCACGGCGGTAGTGGCGAGAGCGATCGTGAACGTGACGGCGGCGATGGCCGTCCGCCAGCGCCGCCGCTGGAGA
This sequence comes from uncultured Acidimicrobiales bacterium, assembly GCA_964632885.1. GTDB lineage: Bacteria > Actinomycetota > Acidimicrobiia > Acidimicrobiales > CAZWDB01 > CAZWDB01. The sequence continues at coordinate 2,184 of CAZWDB010000143.1, forward strand.
GCAACCGGCGGGCGGGGCTGGTCGATGGTTGTCTGGGTGTACCTCGGCATGGTCGTTCCTCCTATGTGGCACCCGCGATGCGAGCGCTCACGATGGACGGAACCACACACCGGTCAAGCCGTGGTCCAGCGCCTGGCTGAGGCGCGGCAGAGGTTGACGCTCAGCCGCCGTTCTCGGCCTCTACGCGCCTCGGCGTGTCGTCGGGATACACCATCCGATGGACGAACTCACCGATGCGGCGCGCCATCTCGTCGATCACGTCGGACACGCAGATCAGATCGACGTCGGAGTCAAGGGCCACGAACTCGGCGTGGGGGATGTGGTCCGCCAGGAAGCGACCCCACGCGACCGGGGAGATCAGATCCCGCTCCGGGTGCAGCACGAGAGTCGGCGCGCTGATCGTGGAGAGCAGGTCGGTTACGTCGCTGTCGACGGCCGCCCAGAAGTAGCGGATGGCTGCCGCGGGTGACGCCGAGAGCTGTTGGTAGCGCGCCCAGTAGTCCCGGACATGCGGCTGCTTGGCAAGACTTGGCGCGTAGGAGCTGATGGCCACGCCGGAGCCCCAGCCACGCTCCAGGTTGGCGGCGAAGCTATCCAACGTCTCCCGGTCGTGCCCGATCTCGTAACCGGGCCCGGCGACGGTTCGCGCCCCGCCACCGAAGATGACGAGGGCACGCACGCGGTCCGCGTACAGAGACGCGAGCCGGATCGCGGTTGGCGCCCCTGCCGACACTCCGAGCACCACGACATCCTTGGCGCCAGCAGCATCGAGCACCGCCAGCGCGTCGTCGACCCACCTCATCGCGTCGACATGGTCGGGGCGATCGGACAGTCCCATGCCGCGTTTGTCGAAGGAGATGAGTCGCCCGAGGGAAGTGAGTTGACGCACGAGGCCGTCGGTGGGCGCGTTCCACCAGATGTCGAGGTGCGTGACAAAACCAGGGATCGCGAGGATGTCGATCGGGCCGTCACCGGCGACCTGGTAGGCGACGCTCACGCCGTCGCTCGCTCTCGCGTATCGCACCGGCGATCGCAGGAGGGTGCCCGGGGTTCCAGCATCGGCCGACACAGGGATATCGAGCCGATTAGGTGCCGCGAGGGATTCATCTTGTCGCAGGATCGACTCCTCTATCCGTCGCAGCTCCCCTCCGGGCTCAAGGCCGAGCTCTTCGACGAGGAGGTTGCGCGCGCGCTGGTAGGTGGCGAGGGCGTCGGCCTGGCGGCCGCACCGGTACAGCGCCACCATCAAGTGGCCCCAGAAGCGCTCGCGGAAGGGATGGTCAGCTACGAGTGTCTCGAGTTCACCGACGAGCTCGGCGTGACGCCCCGCAGCAAGGCTCGCGCTGAACATGGTCTCGCAGGCGGAGAGGTACTCCTCGGTGAGGCGTACCGACGCAGCGGCGAGGCCGCTGTGGACGGCCACACCACCGAATGGGTCACCCCGCCAGAGCGCCACCGCCTCCCCCAAGACCTCAGTCGCCTTCGCGGGGTCGCCCCCGGCCATTGCCATCTCGCCGTCGCGGACAAGAGTGTGGAACCGGCAGACGTCCACATCATCCGCAGCGATTCGCAGCGCATAGCCGGGAGCCTCGGTTGCGATCACTTCCTCGCCCAGCGACTGGCGGAGGTTCCACACGTAGGTCTGCAGAGTCTTGCGTGCCGCGGCGGGCGGGTCTTCGCCCCAGAGCGCCGCGATCAGGGAGTCGACAGAAACGACTCCTCCGGGGTTCAGGGCCAACGTGGCCAGCAGCGAGCGCTCCTTCGCCGCACCTACTACCGCACCAGCGGGTGAACCGTCCACCTGGAAAGGCCCCAACAGATTCACCCGCACAACTTCCAAGCTACTGACCGTGAGCAGACAGCGGGTGTCGGTTGTTGGAGACGTCGCCAGCGCTGGCAGCAGAAACCTGCGGCCAACTCTGGTAGGACTTCTCGCATGCCAGTTGGACAGGATTCACCTCCGCCGTCGCCGGAGGAAGCAGCCAATGCGATGGCCCGCTGGGCCGACGACGTCGATGGGTTGGACCACCAGTGGGGGTCAATCACCGCCAAGTGGGCGGAGACCGATGAGCGAGCGCGGCGTCTCGGCGAGGAGGCATGCCAGCAGCGAGTCGCGGACGAGTGGTCGTATGTCGAGACCCTGCGTCACATCGTGTTCGTTGTCGACGCCTGGATCGGACGAGCGGTGCACGGCCGCACCGAGCCGTACCATCCAGAGGCGCTCCCGCCGACTTTCCTCCCCGACATGTCAGCGCTCGGTATCGACACGACGATGTCGGTCTCTCTCGAGGACGCCATCGCGCTCCGTCGCGACAGTGAGGCGGTCGTCACCGATCTGCTGGCCGGCCTGGATGACGACGGCCTCACCCGTGTGTGCGACGAGAACCCGGCAAAGGGGTTTCCGCCGGTGACGAGCCACACAGTCTTGCGGTGCGTGAAAACGGTCCTGAACGAAGCGGACGCCCACCACGGGTTCGCGACGCGTGACCTCGCCGTCCTCGAGAGCGGATAACCCCCCGGAGCCGTCCGAACCCGCCGGCACCACCTAGGAAAGCGTCGTGCGCGACGCGGAGTTGATCAGCCGGGCCAGTCCGTCACGATCGCACCAGCGGTCGGGTGGATCCGGTTCAGCTCTGCCAGGACGTGCTCTTGTCCCATCGGCTGCCGAAAGGATTCGTACACGGCGACCATCGCATCAGGCCCAGCCGCCGTCCAAAGGTCGACGACGCCCGCGATCAGCACCATCTGGTACCAGACGTAGTTGTCCGGCCCTGCGTGGAGGGAAGCCTCCATACGGCCAAGTTCGTGCTCAGTCATCTCCGTTGCCGGCGTCTCAACCGCGGCGGTGGCGAATGCCTTGACCGACTCGACGAGGTCAGGTTCGTTCTCCATCACGTAACCGACCATTGCGATATTGGCGAAGAACTCGTTCAGCCAGAACGCCGGGAAGTAGAAGGGGACCTGCTCGTGGTAAAGGTGCCCCAGCTCGTGCACGGCGATGAGGTCGACGAACGACCCAAGATCGAGAGGGTCGCCGTACGCGGCGTGTAGCCGTGCGCGCGTCCCGTCGCTCGTGTACGGCAGATAGGTCACGGCGGCATGGGTGAAGAACGGCGCGGGAGTAGTTCCGACGACGAGTCGCTCTCGGTCCGCCGTGTGTGGCATGCCATAGGCCGGGAACTCTGCGACCGAAGACCAGTCACTCTCGTCTGCGACGTACAACGCGAAGGTGGGGTGGAACCCAAGGTTCGACCCCAGCCAGCCCTCCGCACGGTCGACCCGCCGCGCGATCGATAGCGCCTGCTCCTCCTGACCATCAGAAACATGGACCTCGAACGGAAGGTCCTTGAGCACCTGCATGTGCGACTCCCCATCACCCTGTCGGTCATGGAGATCCTGCCACCTACCGCCCACAATGAGATGCTTCGGGCGCGGTCGTCGCGACGACTGTCACGGCTATGCCATCATCTGGCCGTGCGGGCCGCCGTCGTTCCTCGCCATGGTGACCCCGACGTCATCGAGATCCGCGACGACTGGCCTGACCCGGGCGCACCAGGCGACCAGGAGGTGAAGATCGCGGTCGAGGCCGCCGGTTTGAACCCGAGTGACTGGAAGATCCGTGCCAGGGGTGGCCGAGTCGGCGGCGGACCAACGCTGCCGTATGTGGCGGGACGCGAGGCCGCGGGCACCATCGTCGCGGTCGGCGACGAGGTGACCGAGTTCGTTGCGGGCGACTCCGTATGGGCGTACTTCGGATGGCACGCCCGGCCGGGTGGGCACTGCGAGGAGCTGCTGGTCGCGGCATCGGCGGTCTCCCGCCAGCCGCGCTCGGTCACCGTCGAAGAGGCCGCCGGTGTGCCGCTCGCCGGCATCACTGCGTGGCAAGCGCTGCGCATGCTGAATATTCCGGAAGGCGGGGCGGTCGTGGTCACCGCGGGCTCGGGTGGCGTCGGCCATTATGCGGTCCAGATCGCGGCAGCCCGCGGTCTCGAAGTGATCTCAACCACCGGGCCCACCAATCAGGCCTTCGTGCGCAGCCTCGGTGCCTCCCGCGTAGTCGACTACCACGATGAAGCGGCCACTCTCGACGCCGTGAGGGGTGCCACGCACCTCCTCGACGCGACCGGACCCGCGACCATCGCTGCCTACCAACCCGTCCTGGCAGAAGACAGCCGCATAGTCGCTGTCGCCGGGCTCCCTCAGGACCTCCGTCCCGACATAACCGCGCGTGCCATGCACGCCGAACCCGTCGGCGCTGACATGGACGAGCTCACAGCCCTCACGGACGCAGGGAAGCTCGCCACGACGCTGCATCACGTCTTCCCGCTCGAGCGCCTCGCCGAAGCTCACGCGATGCTTGCGGGCGGCCACGTTCGCGGCAAGATCGTGATCAAGATCCAGACGTAGCACAATGTGGGCTCGATCGCGACACTCACGGCCTACACCACCCTGATCGTGCACGGCACCAACGACGAGGTGGTGCCCATCGCTGCCGCGCGGGTGTTTCGCGCCGCAGTTTCCGCCGCCGGCGCGCGCTGTGCTGAGACGCCGTTACCAACGTCGAAGTCGCCCAACGGGTTACCTCACCGCGTCGAGCGCGACGAGCGCGGCCACTGTCGCCTCCTTGTGGTCTTTCTGCCACGGCCGCCCCATCGACTTGCCCAGAGCGGCGAGCGACGGCTCAAGCTTGACGCCCAGCAGCTGAGACGCGTCGTCGAACAATTTTCCCGTGGCCGGGACGCTGGTCACCGGCAGCCCTGCGCGTGTGGCTCCTTCGATAACCGCTTGCTCGTACAGGTTCCGTTCGGAGGCATGCAGCAACGCGTGCGACGAGAGTCTCCGAGAGAGCTCCGTCGGCAGCCGGCGGGTCCCTCCGACGACCCCGACCGTCTCAACCGAACCCAGCGCCGAAGCAAGTTCTCTGACCATCGACGCCGCCGATGACGCCGCGGTCTCCTCAACCGATCTAATCAACGCCCTGGCCTCATCGAGGGGAAGGCCGACAGCGGCGTGGTAGGGCTCCTGGACCGACGCGTCGTCGAGCAGGGTGACCCGCTCCCGGCGGACGACGACGGGGGACCGGGCGGGCCCGCTTACCGCCACAACGACCGCCCACCACGAGTGGACCCGCCATCCGAGACCGATCGCCGTCACCGTCTGGCTCCTCTACCGGCTGAGCGCTGCTGACGCCGGACCGCGGCCCTCGTCGCTTCGGCGGTAGCGCGGGTGTTGTCGGGATTGCTGAACCGGCGCACGTCTGCCTCGGGCGTGTGGCCGTTGGCGAGGCTGCGTCGATAGCCGAAGGCGTCGAGGTACAGCGGCCGGATGTACATCACTTCCTCGAGCCGGTCGAGCTCTTCCTCGGTTAGCTCCACATGGCGGCAGTACGCGTCGACGGCCCGATCGATGAGCTCGGGGTCACCCCAGCTGACGCGCATGAGCCAGGCGAAGTCCGCCAGGCGTGGCCCACGTCCGGACGCGGTCCAGTTGAACACGACCGCGCCCCGTTCAGTCCGGAGCAGGTGATCGGGGGCGTGGGGAAGGTTCCCGTGCAGCAGCGCCTCAGGTAGTCGGTCGCCGTAATCGGCGGATCGCACCTTGTCGCGGAGGTCTTCGAACTGGTCGCGGCCGTCCACCGGCACTTTGGTGTCGACCGCATCGAGGAGTGCGAGCGCCGCGAGCAGGTCTTGGCGGGGGCCGCCCTCGCGGCTGGGATCGATGCCATGGGCGCCGCCAGGCCGAGCGACGGTGTCGTCCAATGGGAGCCCGTGCAGGCGACCGAGCAGGTCGGCCATGACAGTCATGTTGTCGGTAAACGGTGGGATGTGCTCACCGTGGATGAACTCGGTGACGAGCACCGAGCTGCCCTCGAAGTTCGATACAGCGTCGTCGACCGCCAGCCGCTCCGCGGGGTAGTCGTGGCGGGCAAGAAACCGCAAGATGGCGGCGTCACCTTCGGCGCCGGCCCGCGGGCGAGCAGGCGGGAACGCCCGAGCGATCCACGGGTCACCATCGTTCCTGTCGACCCGGAACACGTCCGCGCGGTGCATGCTGACCTGGTTAGCTGCCACGGCGTCGATGCCGTAACGGCTCCGCAGGTGATCGAGCAGCCGCACCGCAGCGGGCTGGTGGAACATGCGGTCCTCGAGGCCCTCGAGATCAGTCAGTGCCTCGGTGTAGCGCTGACCGGTCTGCTCCGCATGGCGGCGCACAACCTTCTTGAAACTGCCGTCCCTGGTCATGGACAAGCCTCCCTCATGACACCCTCGCCCCCCAGCAGCGCGGCGTTGTGAGATGGCCTGTGACGATGACGACCGAGAGGGCAAATCCCCTTCGCCGACGGAACCCCAGCTGGGGCGGGATGTTCCACGGCTCGGCGACCGGTCGGCGCCGGACAGAACTTTCGCCGAGTGCATAGCTCCTTGTCAAGCAAGCGCCCTGGGACCGCCTGCGCAGCGAAAGCGCGGCTTCCTTCGCCGATTCAGCTCGCTGCTATGACGAGGAGTTCGACAGCGTAGAAGGAATCACGACACCGAAGAGCGTCGCGACTTGGGTTGGGTCGCCGTCGACCTTGATGCGACCCTCTTCCACGCCGTTGTCCCAGTCAAGATCGCGCGTGACGATGCGGAGGAAGTCAACGGGACTGGAGTGGACAATCGCCGGTGCTCGTTTGGCGATCCGCTTGGTGGTGGTCACTTTGCCGTTCGCCGAACGGATTACCCATCCCATCTTCTCGCCCAGGATGAACCCGACGTTGTAGTTGTCGGTGCCCCCACGCGACCGTGCGAGGCCTTTGAGCACCGTTGCGCACAGCTGCTCCATGCCGCCGATTCCGCTCGCGAACGCTTCCACCTCGGCATCGGTCTTTCCGTTCACCGCGTTGATGAGTATCTCCAACGGGCTCTGCTGCTGTTGGAGAGGGGCCTCGTCGGGCGCTCTCTCCCATCCCGAGAGGTCGCTCTTCTGGAACGCGTCGCGCGCCCGCTCGGCGACCAGTTGTGCCACTTCCCGCTCGCGTGCCAACGACTGGAGGACGTTGCTAGGCAGCGCGCCGCGGAAGGCAACTCCCCATGCCTGGAGGACCAGCCAGTGCGCGACGATGGCACCTGGAAGGCGATCGAGCTCCTCAGGCTCGAGAGTGACGTAGTGGCGGTAACCGGCGACGAGAACGTCGACAAGGCGCGGATTCCTCGAGCCCAGCCCGAATATCGGCAGCGAGTGAATGCGCGGACCGCGGCCGGCGCCGGTCCAATCGATGGCCGACAGCTGGTCTCGCCACTTGATGATGTTGGGTCCGCCGAAGTCGACATTGATCAGGCAGTGCGGCAGCTCACGGCACAGATCGATCGACTCGACCTCGATGGCCAGCTCCTTGCAAGCAGTCTGCTCGCTGTCCGGCAATCGCTGCCCGGCATCGGCAATGAGGGGAAGGAGGATGCGGACATCCTCCTCGCGTCCACCGCCTGCTTGGGACAGGTGGTGCCATCCGCCGGCCGGTCGGGACACCGCTCCGTCGACGGCGGGAAGCGTGTGCAGCTGGCCCAGCATCCTGGCGATGCCATGGATCGTCGCCC
>CAZWDB010000144.1:0-9736 GCA_964632885.1 uncultured Acidimicrobiales bacterium
TGTCGCGCGACATGAACTGTCAGGGATGTCCCGCGAAAGAACAGATCGAATTCCGATCGTTATTGCCTCAAGTTCGACATCTGATCGGCCCGTGATAACCTCAAGCCCACGCCGCGGGGTGGAGCAGTCTGGTAGCTCGTCGGGCTCATAACCCGAAGGTCGCGGGTTCAAATCCCGCCCCCGCCACCACTTGCCCAGGTCAGAGGCCCTCCCAGCGGGAGGGCCTCAGCTTCGGGGCGAAGTTGTCAAACATGTCAAACGGATCGCGCGCTGTGCTCCGCTGTGCCGTTTGACTGCTTGGCGCTGCCCCACAGGACCGATCTCGCCAGGGCTCGGGTGTGCTCGGGACGCGAGAGCTCCCACGAGGTGCGCGCGGCGCTTCCCGCAGGGCGGTTCCGGGTTCATCGCCGAAGGTCACCGCGGCGTACGAAACGAAGCCGCCACCTCGGACGAGGGGATCCCGACCGCTACCCGCACCCTCGGCGACGGAAGATCGTGGCCGTGCTATCTGATCGTCGGCACGGGTGATGTCTGTGCGACTCAATCGACGGCGAGGCGTTCCACGGCCACGCCCGTGAGTGCCGCGATGAGATCGAAGTCCTTGTCGACGTGGAGCACGGTGAGCTCAGCGAGTTCGGCTGTGGCCGCGATCAACAGGTCGGGGACGGATGGAGCTCGGTGCTGTCCCCTGACGGCGAGCATCGACTGAAGCTCGACGGCACGGTCCTCCACTCGTGGGGTGAGGTACTCCACGGGCATCGACGCGATCGGCGGCTCGCCGAGGAGGGTTTCGTGATCGGCGGCGGAGCGGGCCGAGTACCCGACCTCCAGTCGGGTCACCGTAGAGATCCGGACCAGTCCCCGCTCGATCCGGCTGGCCCACTCGGTCGCGTCGGACGCGAGGTGGAGCCTTGAGATCGCGGACTTGTCGATGAGCCAGTCGGTCACGACCACGCGCCGGACATCACGTCCGGGTCGTCGAGGTCTCGAGCGAGCGATGCCGTTCGTTCGAGTTGCGCGACCGAGACCGGAGTGGCCGGAACGCGCTCGCGCTCAAGGGCTCGGCGGAGGTATTCGGTTCGCGAGAGTCCGACCCGCTTCGCCTTGGCGTCAATCGCAGCCAGCACGTCGTCGGGGACGTCTCTGATCAGGATGTCGGTCATGGTCCTCCCACTGAGATATCACATGATATCACGCCGCCAGGCGCCCGGGCCCATTACCGGCGGGCTCGGTCAGAGTCGCTGCGTCCTCCTGCATGCCTGGAAGCAGGTGCTGGTAGGTCTGCATGGTGAAGGCGATGTTGGCGTGACCGAGCCGCTCACGAACCTGGGGAGTCCCTCGATCTCGTACTCGAGACCGGTCGGCGGGTCGACGTCGACGATGCGTTCGAGCACGACCGTGGATCCCGTCTGGATCCGACGGGTCGAACCGACCTCCAGCGGGCCGGCTCTGAGCATCGAAGAGTGCTCGACGAAATCAGCCCACTTGGCGGTGGCGCCGTAGTCGACCAGAACGTCCCACACCGCCTGGGGCGGCTGCGACGAACCGCTCCCGGATGCCGCCTCTGACCTGCGCGGCCTGTGGCAGGTGGTCGCCGTGGAGGTCGACGGTCACGCCGTCTCCCAATGCTCGGGCACCGACAGCGTGTCGAGCAGGCCGGCGACCGACTGGACGGGCTCCCCGTCGAGGTCACGCGGCGGCGCGATGGCGAGCAGACGGTGTGGACCTACGGGCCGATGTTCACCGCCCGGCTTGATCGGATCGCCGGCGGCGGCTGAACCACGCCTGCGGCATGTCCATCTCTATCGGTCGCGTCGACTCCGAGGGCAACGTCGAGTTGCAGGTGTTATCCGGCAGTGTCGAGTCACACCGGGATCTTCTCGCCCGGGTCTGACCCGCGAAGCGAAGGTCACGGCCATGTCGTCTGCCCGCATGAGGTGCACCGTAAGTATTGACACCCTTACTGTCAATACACTTAGGGTGAGCCGCATGCCCGGCTATGGCACCGTCGACCGCGACTACGGCATCCGCCTGGCCACCACCGAGCCCGCCGACGACGGCCCCGTGCACATGCTCAACCTCATGAAGTATCGGAGGGTCGCCGACTACGGCGGTGCCGGTTCGGCGGGCGAGGAGGTGTCGGGCCGGGAGGCCGACGATCGCTACGCCCCGCTCGAGATCCTCGCCGACATTGGCGCCGCCGTCTGCCTGGTGGCCGGCGTGATCGGCGCCAGCGAGGACTGGGACCGGGTGGCCGTGGTGCGCTATGCCACCCGGCGGTCCTTCGTGAAGATGCAGTCCCGGCGCGACTTCCAGGACAAGCACGTCCACAAGGAGGCGGGCATGGACCGCACGATCGTGATGGGGACGGTTCCCTAGGCGGGGCTGCCGGCCCGCCGATCGACTCCTGCTCGAGGTGTGGGACGGCGCCGAGCCCGGGCCCCTCGTCGCCGCGCCCGCCGTCGGCTTCTCGGTGGAGGGCACGATCGTGGGCGACGGCCGGCGCCGGACGGGTGCCCGCTACACGGTCCTCGACGACGGCGAGGCCGGCGAGGACCTCGTCGCGCGTGGGACGGCGGGTCACCAGGTGCTCGTGCTGGAGCCGGCCCGCCATGCCGCTCGTACAGGCGGGCGATGTGCTGGCGCAATGAGCTCCGAGCGAGCGCCCGCGTTCGTGGCATGCTCGTCTGAGTGCGGGAGCTGCTGTGCCCCGTGGTTGTCGGCCGCGACCAGGAGTGGCAGGAGCTCCGACGCGCCCTCGATCGCCTGACCGACGGGCACGGCACGACGGTGGTCGTCGCGGGCGAGGCTGGGGTCGGCAAGTCACGCCTGTTGAGGGAGGCGGCGGAGGAGGGCGTTCGTCGGGGAGCGCTTGTGCTGACCGGCCGGGCGGTTGAGCGCGACAGCCCGCTCCCCTTCCGGCCCGTCGCGGAGGCGCTGTTCTCACATCTTCGCAAGTCTGGACCGCCACAGGTTCGGGAGCTGGCGCCCTTTCGGCCCATCCTCGGCCGGCTCGTCCCCGAGTGGCGCCTACCCGCCGAGTCACCTGGGGAGGAGTCGCTCGTGGTCCTGGGTGAAGCCGTGCTCAGGCTGCTCGCCACCCTGGGCGAGGGCGCCGGCTGCGTGCTCGTGCTCGAGGATCTGCAATGGGCGGACGCCGAGACGATCGAGGTCCTCGAGTACCTGGCCGACAACATCGTGGCGGAACCCGTCTGCTGCTTGGTCTCGCTTCGCGGCGAGAAACCGAGCAGGGCATTGACGTGCGTCCACAGCCTTGCCACCCGGCGCTCCGCATCCATCGTGGAGCTGCCGAGGCTGAGTGACGAGGAAGTCGTGTTGATGGCCGCGGGCTGCCTGCGGGCTTCGGTCGTCCCCCGCGAGCTTGCCGAGGTGGTCGTGGCGAGGGCCGATGGACTGCCGTTTCTCGTCGAGGAGCTGTTGGCAGGGATGGTCCAGGCCGGCGAGTTGGAGAAGACAACGGACGGCTGGGTCCTCGACCGCTCTCCCGGCCTGGTCGTCCCGGCTACGTTCGCGGAGACCGTTCGGCGACGGCTGGGAGAAGCCCCGGGCACCCGGGACCTTCTCGTGGGCGCGGCGCTGCTCGGCCGAAGCTTCGACTGGCGCCTGCTGGCGGACATAAGCAGCCAGGACGAGGCCACTGTGGTCGATCGCCTCCGCCGGGCTGTCGACGCCCAGCTGCTGTCCGTGGAAGCCGCCGATCCCGGCCCCCGCTTCCGATTCCGCCACGCTCTGACTCGGGACGCCATCCTCGCGGAACTCCTTCCGCCGGAGCGAGCAACCCTGGCGGCGCGCGGTCTTCGTGCTGTCGAGTCCGCTCATCCGGGCCTGCCGGGGGAGTGGTGCGAACTGGCGGCCGAGCTAGCCGAACAGGCAGGGGAACCCGCACGGGCGGCCGGGTTGCACCTCGAGTCGGGCCGGCGGTCGTTCGGTCGCGGCGCGCTGGCCAGCTCCGAGGCGAACCTGGAGCGGGCCCGACGACTGGCCGGCGACAACCGGCAACTGGCGGTCGAGATTGACGAGGCCCTCTGCGCGGTGCTCGTCCGGGCCGGCAACGCCGAGCGGGTGAGTGAAGTCGGCCAGCGCCTGCTGTCCCAGCTGGCCGGCCTGGGCGGCGCGCCGGCGCGCCGGGCGCAGGTGCATTTGTGGCTGGCTCGAACGGCCATCCTGTCCGCCGATTGGGCACGAGCCCTGGATCAGCTCCGCCGCGCCCGAGAGCTCGCGGCATCAGGTGGCGTCGCCGCGAGCGAGTACGAGGTCGTGGCGGCACAGGTGGCGCTCGGCGAAGGCCGCCTCGACGACGCAGTGACCCTCGCCGAGAGGGCGTTGACCACGTCTCAGTCCGACGGGCGCTACGAACTGGCGTGTGAGGCCCTCGCGGTCTTGGGCCAACGCGAACGTCAGCGTGACCTCACCTCAGCGGCCCGGGCCTTCTCCGCTGCGTTGGCACTGGCCGAGCAGCACGGCCTGACCCTGTGGCGCGTTCGGGCACTGCATGAGTTGGGCACCATCGACCTGCTCGGCGGCGGCCCGCTCGATCGACTCGCCCAGGCGCGTCAGGCCGCGCTCGACGCCGGGGCGCTGGCCACCGCGGCCACCATCAGGCTGCAGATGGCCGCCTGGTTCACGAATCATGCCGAACCGGAACGGGCCCTCGACGCCGGCCGCGACTGCGCCGTCGAGGCGGGGCGGCTGCGGCTCCCTCTCGTTGAAGGACTGGGGCTCGTACTGCAAGCGGTGGCTCACGCCCTCATGGATCAGCAGGCCGAGATGGAGGCGACCATCGGCAAGGCCGTCACTGTTTCGGGCGGCCACCCTGAGGTCCACGGGGTGGCTTCGCTCATGGCCCGGACGCTGCTGTGGGTCGTCCGGGAGGACCGCGTCCGGGCGCTGGCCGAGCTCGACGCCGGCATGGAACTGTTGCGGGGCACGCAGGTCACCGCGCCCAACCGCGGGTTGTGGGCGCTTTTCCACGCCCTCGAAGGCAGCGATGGTGATGCGGCCGTGGTCGAGGTGGAGGCGTCGGGCCTGACGGTGTACTGGCTGATCCGAGGTTGGGTGGGCCACGCCCGGGCGGTGATCCTGGGGCGGCAAGGCCGTACCGCCGAAGCCGAGGAGGCGTTCGCTCGGGCCGACACCGACCTCGCGCCGTCCGACTGGTACCGGCACCACGCCCGCCGGCTGGTAGCGGAGGCGGCCCTCGTCGACGGGTGGGGCGACCCGGAGCGATGGCTGGCCGACGCGCTGGCCTTCTTCGATCAGGCTGGTCCGCCCGCCGTCGCCTCGGCCTGCCGATCGCTGCTCCGCCGGGCCGGCGTCCGCGTGCCGCGACGCCGTCGGCCGGCTCCCGACATGGCGGCACCCTTGGCGGCCGCGGGGGTAACGCCGAGGGAGGCGGAGGTATTGGCGCTGCTGGCCGAGGGACGCTCCACGAAAGAGATCGCGGCGCGCCTCTATCTGTCTCCCAAGACGGTCGAGCGTCACATCGCCAATCTCGCTGCCAAGGTCGGCGTCGAGGGCCGATCCGAGCTGGTGGCCTTCGCCGCCAGCCATCGTGCGGGGGCGAGATGACCTAAAGATGGGGGTCTGCCCGATGCCCGGGGGTGGGCACCTCTTGGATCATGGCCGCATCGACTCGACGAAGGAGCGACCATGACCGAGACCGTTTCCCTGAACGCCGCCGAGCGGGCCGACCTCGTCGTACGGGACCTGCGGGAGAGCGACCTCAGCCTCGCAGATGCAATCCTGCGCTCGGCGTTCGACACCTTCACGGGCGCGACCTCCCTGTTCGGCGACAAGGACTACGTCCACACCCGTTGGCTGGCTGATCCCGGCTCCGTCCTCGCAGCCGAGCAAGACGGGCAGCTCGCCGGGACCAACTTCGTGACTCGCTGGGGAACCGTGGGGTTCTTCGGACCCCTCTCCGTGCGCCCCGAGCTCTGGGACCAGGGAGTCGCCAGCCGTCTCATGGAGGCCACCGTCGCTCTGTTCGACCGTTGGGGCACCGCTCACGCCGGCCTGTTCACCTTCGCCCACAGCCCCAAGCACCACGGGCTGTACCAGAAGTTCGGGTTCTGGCCACGCTTTCTGACCCCGGTGATGACCAAGACCCCGGTCGCCCCACGAAAGGCGCCCGAGCTCATCCGCTACACCGCGCTTCAGCCTGCTGAACGGGCCCGAGCCGTGGACGCGTGCAGGGAACTGACCGCCACCGCCTACGAGGGGCTGGACCTCGAGCGGGAGATCCGCGCCGTGGAGAGCCAGGGTCTCGGAGAGGTCCTGCTCCTCGATGACTCGTCGGGGTTGGCCGCCATGGCCGTGTGCCACCTGGGCGCCGGCACCGAGGCCGGCGGCCAGGGGTGTTACGTCAAGTTCGGAATGGCCAGGCCCGGACCCGGAGCAGGCGTGCTCTTCGAGACGCTCCTCGACGCCTGCGAGTCGCTCGCCGTCGACAACGGCGCCGATCACATCGAGCTCGGTGTGAACGCCGCCCGCCACGAGGCCTACGCCGCAGTGATGGCGCGGGGCTACCGGGCGGGACTGGTCGGAGTAAGCATGCACCGGGCCAACGACGAAGGCTACAGCCGCCCCGGCACCTGGCTCGTCGACGACTGGCGCTGATTTTTCCGATCACAGGAACAGGCCAGCAACCCAAATCAAGGAGAGAGGAGCTGACATGTACATGCTGCGCGAGGTCCTCCAGGCGGAGCGTGGGAAGGCACCGGAGATCGTGGCGGCGTTCAGGACCCTCGACCAGTGGTTCGAAAAGGCGGGATACACGAACCGTCGCATCTACGTCGACTACACGGGGGCGATGGACACGGTCGTCTACCAGTGGGAGTTCGAGAGTCTCGACCAGTACTTCGCCATTGAGCGCGGGACCTTCATCGAGCCCGACGAGGGCACCCAGGCATTGATCGACGCGATGAACACCAGCGCCAGATCGGGCTACAAGGAGATCTACGAAGTCATCGAGTAGCGAATCGCTTGCGGTCGGTCGCCGACCTTCGAGCGTGTCACCGCTCGATCGGGCGGTGACGGACCATTTTTGTCACGTGGGCTTCAGCTGGCTTGGCGTGGCACCGAAGCCACAGCATGGGGGGAACGCCAGGAGACACCGGCGTGGCGGAGTGCCGGCACATTTCCGGTTCGATGACTGCCGTCGCGGTGCGCTATGTCGAACGGGTGGCAGGGGCGGACGGCGTGTCGAGACTCCTGGACTTGGCACGCGAGACACGGCCACTCGAGGAGGTTGTCGCTCTCGGCGGATGGAGCTCCTACTCGCAGGCGTGCGCGTTGTTCGAAGCGGCCCGGGAGGTCACGGGCGATCCGGCTATTGGCTTCCGGATCGGCGAGGAGCTACTCCGCCAGCACGCCGGCACAGAGGTCGCGGCGCTGCTGCGCTCTCTCGGTTCTCCCGGCGAGCTGCTTCGCAACATCGCTGCAACCGGGGCCAAGTATTCGACGATCACCGAGTTCGACGCGGTGCATGTGGGCGAGACGTCGGCGACAATCACAACCAAGACGTCGGCTGGCTTCACCCGTCACCCACTCATGTGCGACTACACGGCGGGCGTGCTGTCCCAAGCATCTGCTCTCTTCGGCATGGACCCGGCCGCAGTCGAGGAGCGTGAATGTCAGCTACGAGCGTCGCCAGTGTGCAGCTACCACATCCGCTGGGACCCAGCCACCTCGTCGGATGCTGCTGCCGAGCGGCGAGTCGAGCATCTCGAAGCCCAACTCGCGGCCTTGACGGAGCGCTTCGAGTCCCTGCAAGCAACGGCTACCGAGTTGGTCAGTCCCGCCGACGTCGAGACGCTACTGGCCCGGATCGCTCGCCGGGCCGGCCTCGCCGTGCGGGCCCCCAGTCACATCCTCGCCGTGCGTCTGCCCGGAGAAGATCAGCTGCGGATACATGCCGAAGGCTTGACCGGGAGACAACAGGAAGAGGTCGTCGATGAGATCCTGTCCCAGGACCCCGCCCACGCCAGCGTTGGCCGTGTCGTCGTCGAGGTGGTCTCGGCCCGCCATCACTACGGTCATCTGGCCGCCCTCTACGGTGGCGGCGCCCAGTTCTTCGCCCAGGAGCGGCGGCTGCTGAGTGCCTATGCCGCTCAGGCCGCGGCCGCTCTCGACACCGCCACAGCCCTCCGCGAGGTGAGTCGTCGCAACGAGACTGCCCGCAACCTCCTTCGCCTGGCCTCGGAGCTGGCCGACGTCGTTTCCCGCGACGAGGTGGCGCGCCGGCTCGCCGAAGCGGTCCCCGACGTCGTTGACTGTGACAACGCCGCAGTGTTCCTGTGGGAGACCTCTACGGAACGATTGGTGATGCGCGCCAGCGTGGGGTTGAGCGACGACGTGGCCGCCATACTCGGCGGGCTGGCCATATCACCGGTGGACACACCATGGCTGCAGGGTTCACTCCACGACCGCAAGCCCTTCTTCCTCGACGGCGACCATCCCGACCCTTTCGCGCGCAGCCTTCTAGCACTCGCTGCCTCAGTGGCGGCTGCCGTGGTGCCCATCTCGGCTGGTGGTCAGTTCTTCGGTGTCGTAACCGCCGGCGTCGACAATCGCAGCGACCGCCTCCGCTCCACCGACCACGTGCTCGAACGGTTGGCCGGCCTGGCGGCGCAGGCCTCAGCCGCACTGCGCAACGCGGATCTGCTCGAGGAGGTCAGCCACAGGGCGATGCACGACCCGCTGACTGGGCTGCCCAATCGGGCCCTGCTGCGGGACCGCCTCAGCCACGCGCTCGCCCAGAGCCGCCGCGACTCCACCCCTGTTGGTGTGCTCTTTGTCGACCTCGACGAGTTCAAACAGATCAATGACACCTACGGCCATGCCGTCGGCGACGCCGTCATCGTCGCGGTGGCCAACCGCATTCGAGACACGCTGCGACCGGGCGACACTGTCGCCCGCATCGGCGGCGACGAGTTCGCCGTCGTCTTGCCCCAAGGAGCCGACATCAGCGCATGTGACACCGTGGCCCGCAAGGTGCTCACAGTGCTCCGCCGACCGATCACCGTCGAGGGCTACACCTTCGAAGTGACCGCGAGCATCGGAGCGGTCGCTGGCGGTGGCGACGACGGCTACGACAGCCTCGTCAATCGCGCCGACGTGGCGATGTACCAAGCGAAGAAGGCTGGGCGGAACCGACACCTCGTCGCAAGTTGACGACGCCGTTCCGGCCTGCGCCGGGACGGTAGTCGCCCGCACGGCCGACCGAAGCTACGACCAGTTTTCCTCCGGTCGCCAAAGGGATCGAGGATGTGTACCACGCGTGGCGGTCGGACCCGCTGTTCGGCGACCCGGGCCTTCGTCGTTGTGGCTGACCACCTTCACGTGGGCACGCCACGGCCCGCCGGTCGATCGAGCTCGACGATCCTGGTCTTGCAGCCGCTTCTTTCGGCGAGGTTGCTTGTTGGGAATGATGCCGGCGTTCGTTTCCGCGTGCAGTGAGGATGGCTCGACCACTCAGACAGCCGCCGAAGGATGACGTTGACCCCGAGGTGCACGTCGCACCCTTGTACTGCGAGACAGTCGCGCATATGGTCGCACTCGGCGTCCGCGCAACGCCGGGCTCGGGCAGCTCGGGTCGCGACGCCCCAAGCAGGAGGGCGGGCCAGCTATGACGGTTTCTGTTGCGACCAATTCCGGAGAAACGGTCGCGTTCCATGATGAACAGCTCGCCGAGCTCGGGATGCTGTTCCGGGGT
>CAZWDB010000145.1:0-9559 GCA_964632885.1 uncultured Acidimicrobiales bacterium
GTCGAACTTGAGGCAATAACGATCGGAATTCGATCGTTATTGCCTCAAGTTCGGAGGTGCGGGCGTAGGGTCGAAGGTATGGACCGGCAGTACGTCCTCGTGAAGGTCGACGGCGACCACGCCACGGTCACTCTGAACCGCCCCGACCGGCGCAACGCCCTCTCCCTCGAAGTGATGGAGGAGTTGATCGACGCCTTCGACGAGGTCGGCGGGAGCGAGGCCCGCGGCATAGTGCTCGCGGCCAACGGACCGGTGTTCTCGGCCGGCCACGACTTCGCCGACATGGCCGGGGCCGACCTCGTCTTCATGCGCCGGCTCCTCGACACCTGCACCCGACTCATGACACAGGTGCAGTCCGTGCCCCAACCCGTGATCGCGCGGGTACACGCGCTGGCAACGGCGGCCGGTTGCCAGCTCGTCGCGTCGTGCGACCTGGCGCTGGCCTCGGAGGAGGCCGCCTTCGCCATCCCGGGTGGAAAGGGCGGCTGGTTCTGCACAACGCCGCTCGTGGCCGTGGCGCGCAACATTGGTCGCAAGCGGGCACTCGAGATGGCTTTCACCGGCGACACCGTCGACGCCGCCACCGCGGCGGAGTGGGGTCTCGTCAACCGGGCCGTTCCGGCCGCGGAGCTCGACGAGGCCACCGACGACCTCCTGCGCCGGGCGACACGTGGGAGCGCGTTGTCGAAGGCGATCGGAAAGCAGTCGTTCTACGCCCAGATCGACCTCGACCAGCACAAGGCCTACGTGTACGCGACGGAGGTGATGGCCTCCGCCAGCCAGACCCACGACGCCCAGGAGGGCATGCAGTCGTTCCTCCAAAAGCGTCCCCCGTCCTTCGAAAACCGCTGACCCCACCCCCAAACCCCCACCCCGCCGCCGGGGTCTAGAGTGCGGACGAGAATTTGGGGGTGATGGAGATGGCAGACGCGCTCCGTGACGAGGTCCGCAAGTGGGTGGACGACAACTGGAGCACCGACCTGACCCTTCGGGAGTGGTGGCAGCGCCTGGCCGAGGCCGGCTTCGCCTTCCCCACGTGGCCCGAAGGCTACGGAGGCCGGAACATGTCGGGCGACGGCGCCCGCATCGTCGGCGAGGAACTCGGCCGCGCCGGCGCGGCCGGCCCTCCAGGCGGGTTGGGCCAGATGATGGGCGGCCCGGTCGTGATCGATCACGGCACCGACGAACAGCGCGACCGGTGGGTCCGCCGGCTGGCGCGTGGCGAGGAGTCATGGTGTCAGCTCTTCAGCGAGCCGGGCGCCGGCTCCGACCTCGCCAGCTCCCAGACGCGAGCCATCCGCGACGGTGACGTCTGGATCGTCAACGGCCAGAAGGTGTGGACGTCCGGGGCGCGCACCGCCGACCGGGGGATGCTGGTCGCCCGCACCAACCCGGAGGCGCCGAAGCACAAGGGCATCAGCTACTTCATCATCGACATGGACCAGCCCGGCATCGAGGTCCGCCCCCTCAAGCAGATGAACGGACAGGCCTCCTTCAACGAGGTGTTCTTCACCGACGCCGTAGTCGCCCATGAGAATCTCGTGGGCGACCCCAACGAAGGCTGGATGGTCGCCGTCGCCACCCTCGCCTACGAACGGCAGGGCATCGGCGGACGCGGTGGAGGCGGCGGCACCGTGATGGTCGGCGGTCCTGGGGAGAAGAACGGCCAGCTCGACCGCAAGATCAGCGACCTCCTCGCCGAGGCGCAGGAGCGGCGAGGTGAGCAGGCGGCGATGTTCGCGCTCCGGACGTCGGGAGCGATGAAGGACCTCGCCCTCGAGCACGGCAAGGCGGGCGACGCCACCACACGCCAGTCGATTGCCGGGATGTTCGCCCACACCGAAGCGCAACGTTTCAGCGGACTGCGTGCTCGTGCCGCGGCCCAGCAGGGCAAGCGCCCTGGGCCCGAAGTGTCGACCGCGAAACTCGCCGGCTCGGAGAGCGGCCGTCGGGCCCGCGACATCGGGCTGGGAATCCTCGGCGCCCACGGCATGCTGATGGGCGACGACGCCCCCAACGGCGGTGCCATCCAGCAGATGGCGCTGTCGGTGCAGTCCGGGTCGATCGCTGGTGGCACCGACGAGATCCAGCGCAACATCATCGGCGAGCGCGTCCTCGGCCTCCCGAAGGAGCCCCAAGTCGACCGCGACATCCCGTTCAACGAGATCCGCGTCGGCACCCAGCGCACCACCGACTGAGGACTGACCAGCGTCGGCCGAACTTGAGGCAATAACGATCGAATTCCGTTCTGTTCGAATTCCGTTCGTTATTGCCTCAAGTTCGCAAATCGCTTGACGCGATCCGGGGTTTGTGATTCTATTCACATAGATTGTGAAGACGCTCACAAACCCTCCCACGCTCGAGCACCTCAGCAAGGAACAGGGCTTCGGGCCGGTCACACTCTCGTTCGAGCTGAGCGTGCTCCCCCCGCCCGACGATCAGGTGAGCAACGTCCACCTCGTGCCCTTCGTGGACGACCGGTGCGTGCTCATCGAGGTCGACTGGGGCGACCGCGGCTTCTCACCGTGGGCGATGCCCGGAGGCACGCTCGAACCGGGCGAGACGTGGCGGACGGCGGCGCACCGTGAGCTCATGGAGGAGGCCGGCGCGAGAGTGCTGTCGATTACGCCATTCGGCTTCCTCCGGGGGCACAGCTCGGCGGACGAGCCGTGGAGATCCCACCTCCCGCACCCCGACTTCTTCTGGGTCATCGGGTGGGCCGAGGTCGAACTCGTCAGCGATCCCCTCAACCCGGACGACGGCGAGCGCGTGATCGACGTGCGCTGCACCGACGTCGCCGACGCGGCGCGCCTGTTCGAGGGCTGCGGTGAACTCGGAACTGCCGACGCGTACCGCCTCGCTGCCTTCCTCCGCTCGAACGCGTGCGACCGCCCCACGAACTTGAGGCAATGACGAACGGATTCCGTTCGTTATTGCCTCAAGTTCGCCATCTCTTGACGGTCGGCGTCGTCGAACGTGGTCGGCGGGCCACCCCGGAACACGTTGCCGATGCTGACGTCCTCGATCGCCCAGAACATCACGGACTCGCGGCTGTCGGAGTGACCGGGATGGTCGGGATCCTCGTGGAAGGCACCCTCGCCCGTGAGGTTGACGAGTCCGAAGAGGTGGCCGAGCTCATGGATGACGACCGCGGTCTCGAACCGCTCCGGGCTGCCGATTTGCACCAGCCCCGACCGGAGCCGTTCGGGAAAGATGGCGAACGAACCGGCCTCGAAGGCGACGCCGGTGGCAGAGGAGTTCTCGTATTCGCCTGGTAGTACGAGGACGTGGACCGCGACGGTGTCGCCGCCCGACGTCGCGTCCCGGTGTTCGCGCGCGATGCGGCGCAAATCGTCCGCGGTGTAGACGTCCTGGCTCGGCAACGGCGCGCCCGCGCCCGCGTGCGACACGTCCTTGCGACCATGCTCGGCGAGCGCGTCGACGAGCGCGTCGACGGCGGACTTGCTCAACCCGATGTCATCAGCGCTGTCGACCTCGACAGTCGCTCGCGGCACGCGGTCCGTCAACAGGGCCCGTCCCAACGCCCCGACTGCCGCCGTGTCGTCCAGGCGCGGTAACTCGCCGTCACCGCGGTCACCGCCGTCACCGCCATCACCGCCGTCGCCGCCATCGGTTCCCGTCCCGTCCCGATCGGTTGCCACTGCTCCGTCGTCACCGAGGTCGACCTCGTCGGCGGCCTCGCACCCCGCGAATGTGCCGATCCCCATTACCACGGCTATGAACATCGTGAGCATCGCCTTCACGACAACTCACCGTACCGGGGGTACGGTCAGGCCGATGTTCCCGAACGACTTCTGGTGGGGCACGGCGTCGTGTTCGACCCAGACCGAAGGCGCCGCACCCGAGAGCGACTGGGCCGCCTTCGAGCGCGACCGTCATGCGCCACCGTCCGGCGATGGAAACGGTTTCCGAACGCGCTATGCAGAGGACTTTCGTCTCCTCGCCCGCGCCGGTCTCCCCCACCACCGCCTCACACTCGAGTGGGCACGCATCGAACCGGCTGAGGGCCACATCGACAAGGCGGCGGTCGAGCACTACCAGGAGATGCTGGCCGCGGCGGGCGATGCCGGCATCCAAGTGTGGGCGGGGATGCACCACTTCAGCCTGCCGGGCTGGTTCCTCGAGTCGGGCGGCTTCCTCGAGGACCGCTCGCGAGGCCGCTACTGGCCTCGCCACGTCGCGTTCTGCGCAGAGACATTCGGCTCCGACGTGTTCGCGTGGACTCCGATCAACGAACCGGTTGCGTACGCGGCGCGTGCCTATGTGACCGGCGACCATCCGCCCGCGATCCGGAGCCCGTGGGAGTACGGCCGGGCGTTGCGCGGCATCCATCTGGCGTGGCGCGACGCCTGGCGCGAGTTGCGCGGCGGCGGACCGCCCGTGGCGACCGTCTATGACCTCAGCCCCATCTTCGCCTCCGACGACTCGCGATCGGCCCGCAACGCGGCGGACGACCTCGAGAGTGTCGTGTGGCGCCTCTGGACCCGCGCTCAGCGCGACGGACTCCTAGTCGTGCCGGGCCGCCACGAGGAAGTGGTCCCCGACCTCGCCGACTCGGCCGACCTCATCGGCTTCAGCTACTACCACGCGGTCGCGGTGCGCGGCGACAGCTCGGTACGCGCCTACCCATCCGGTGAGAAGGTCGGTCCGCTCGGGTACGCGCCGTGGGCTGAGGGTCTCGGGATCGTGATCCGGCGTTTGGCCGACGAACTCCCGGACCGGCCGCTCGTGATCGCGGCGCACGGGGTAGCCACCGAAGACGACGCGTGGCGGCGCGATCTGTTGCGCGACTCACTCGCCGTCGTTGAAGAAGCGCTCGTCGACGGCATCGACATCCGCGGGTTCCTCCACTGGACCGGGATCGACGGCTACGAGTGGCGACACGGATTCCGCGCGCCCTTCGGGCTGTTCGATCGCGAGCGGGAACTCCGTCAGTCTGCAAGCGTGTTGCCGACGACTCCACCGGGAGAGGCCTCATGACGACCGTCCCGCCCCTGATCGAACTCGACGCCGCGATCCGGTCACCGGAGATACGTGCCGACCCCTACTCCTTCTATGACTCGTTGCGGGACAGCGCACGCGTCCATCGGAGTTCCTTCGGAAGCATCGTGCTCCACCGGCATGCCGATGTGTCGGCCGCGCTTCGCGACAACCGGCTCTCGTCGAGCAACTCGCACAACGACAACTACAAACAGTTCGCGTCGATGGCCCGCCAACTCGGGTTCGGCCCGCTGATCGACATGCAAGAGCGCACCATGCTCTTCCTCGACCCACCCGACCACACCCGGCTGCGACGGCTCGCTGGCAAGGCGTTCACTGTCCGAACGGTCGAGGCGATGCGGCCCTACATCTCCGATTTGGTCGACGGCATGCTCGACGACGCAGAACGACGCGGCCGCTTCGACCTCATCGCCGACGTCGCCTACCCCCTGCCGGTCACGGTCATCTCCCAGATGATGGGGGTACCCCTCGAGGACCGCGACCAGCTGCGCGAGTGGACGGCAGTCGCGGTGCGGGTCCTCGACCCGAGCGATGACATGTCCGCTCTCGTCCCCGCCGGCCAAGCGGTCGAACACCTACGCCGGTACTTCGACGACCTCGTCGCGCGCCGGCGCTCCGACCTCGGCGACGACCTGCTCTCCGGCCTCATCGCCGCCGAGGAGGAAGGCGAACGCCTGAGCCACGAGGAACTGCTCGCCACTTGTGTGCTCCTCTACGCGGCTGGATTCGAGACGACGGTGAACCTCATCGGCAACGGCGCCTACGCATTCCTCGCGCACCGCGCCGGTTACGAGCGTCTCGGCCGCGAGCCCGACCTCGCCGCCGCGGCGACCGAGGAAGCCCTCCGCTACGACAGTCCGGTGCAGCTGACGGGCCGGACAGCCACCGACGACGTCGAGGTGGCCGGCCTCCCGGTGGCACGGGGACAGGAAGTGCTCCTGCTCCTCGGCGCGGCAAACCGGGACCCCGCCGCCTTCGACGACCCGGGGCACTTCGATCCGGCCCGGTCGCCCAACCGCCACCTCGCCTTCAGCGGAGGCATCCACACCTGCCTCGGCGCCGGCCTCGCTCGCGTGGAGGCCCAGGTCGCGTTCACCGCGCTCGCTCACCGTTTCCCTCAACTAGAGGTCGAGAGTGAGCCCGTACGGCGCGAAACGATCACCCTGCGCGGGTTCGAGTCACTCCCAGTGTCGTGCTGAACGCCGAAGGCGAAGCTGATGTGCGTGGGCAACGCCTATTCTGGTAAGGACTCTGTACGGAGTCTTGTCTTTTGGTTTCGCCTTTAAGGAGGCCCATGCCAGTACGTGCCCAGGAAGATGCGATCCTCACCGAAGGTGTGGTCACGGAATGCCTGCCCAATCTGAACTTCCGAATCCAGCTCGACAACGGCCATGAGGTGATGGCGCATCTCGCGGGGCGCATGCGGCGCAACCGGATCCGGGTCCTGATGGGCGACCGGGTCCAGGTGGAGGTTTCCACCTACGACCTCAGCCGCGGACGGATCGT
Source organism: uncultured Acidimicrobiales bacterium (assembly GCA_964632885.1). Lineage (GTDB taxonomy): Bacteria > Actinomycetota > Acidimicrobiia > Acidimicrobiales > CAZWDB01 > CAZWDB01. The sequence goes on from CAZWDB010000145.1 coordinate 6,529, forward strand.
CTACCGCTACAAGTAGGTCAACCACATCGACGTTCCGCGGGCGGGCTCCGGGAGATTCCTAGCTCCTTGGTGAAATCCCCGGCAGCCTGGTGCGTTGTCCCGGTGTAGGGGGATACGAGCAGTTCGTCCCGATGAACATAGGTTCGCCGGTCGGGCATCGCCCCTCCACTAACGTACCGACGCACCGCGGATCACCCGCACCTGACCCGCCCAAGGAGACCGAATGAACATCGGCGGACTGCTCGCCCCCTCCCGTCTACCGCGACGCTCAGTCGCCATCGCGACCGTCGCGCTCCTGGTCGCCGCCTTGATGGTGCTGGGGACCCGCCCGGCCGAAGCCGCCACGGCATGCGTTATTACGGACGGCACCCTTACGCTCACGATTACCTCGGGTGACACGGTGACGATCTCCCTCAACCCGGTGGGCCGGATCGAGATCACCAGCACCGAAGGAGACGTCAGCTGCATAGGCGGCACGCCGAGGGTCACCAACATCGTTGAGGTCATCGTCGATGCCACCTCGAACACGTCGGCCCAGACCCTCATCGTCGACATGACGAACGGCTATTTCCAGCCGGAGTTCGGCGCCCCCGCCGGGACAGACCAAGACGAGATCTTCTTCGATCTCCGGCTCGGCCAATCAGGACTTAGTGACGACGAGCTCATCCTGATAGGGCGGCCAGCCGCCGCAGGCGGCGACCAGATAACGGCCGGCGCCACAGGCATCAACCTGAACGGCGACGGAGACCTTGACCTCACCTTCGACGATCCCGGCACCACCGGTGCCGACGCGCCAAGTCACGAAGTCTTGATCATCGAGTCGTCGGGCGGCGACGACATCCTCTCTGCGGGCGGAGGGAGTGGCACGGGTGCGGCTCACGACATCGAAACCACCTTCGTGATGGGCGCCGGCAACCACACCATCACCGGGGGCACACATGACGAAGACTGGGTCGACTACTCGGGCGCGTCAGGCGCGCTCACTATCGACCTGGAAGCCGGAACGGCGATGGTCGCCAGCAACCCGGCCACGAGCGACACCATTGTCTCCGATGTCGAGCGAGTGGAGGGCACTGACTTCGACGACATCATGCGTGGTGACGACGCAGACAACCGCTTCAACGGGGGTGACGGCGACGACTGGATGATGGGCCGCCTCGGCGCCGATCAGTTCTTCGGGCAGGGTGGAACCGACACCATCGACTACTCGGAACAGGACGCGCCATCGACCGAGACAGGCTGTCCCAGCGGGGTCGTAGTCGAGCTGGCCAGCAACATCTCAGACTCTGGACTCGTTAACGGCGTTGGGGAATGCGGTGAAGCCGAAGGCGACAACCCGAAGGGGTCAGTAGAGAACATCGTAGGCAGCCGCTTCGATGACGTTCTCACCGGGAACGAGTCCGCCAACAGGATCGAAGGCTTGGCAGGCAATGACGAGATCGCGGGCTCCTCCGGCAATGACCACCTGATCGGCGGAGCGGATAACTCGGTGATCGACGGCGGGAGCGGCCATGACCTCATCGAGGGCGGTGACGGCAGCGACGAACTCGTCGGAGGTGACGGCAACGACCTCGTCAAGCCCGGCGCCGGTACCGACGACGTCGCGGGCGACGGTGGGAGCGGAAACTCACTGGGGTCCTCCGACGTGATCGACTTCTCGACCGTCGCCGGACCCGTGCTGGTCGACCTGTCAGTGACAGGCTTCTACGAGACCGGTGCAGGGCTGAAGCGTATTCGGGAGTTCGAGAACATCATCGGCTCCCCCGCCGACGACACCCTGTTCGGCGACAGCGCCGACAATGTCATCGCTGGCGGACTGGGCGACGACACTATCGATGGCGCCGACGGCACTGACAGGGCCGACTACTCCGCCGCGCCATCATCGGTGTCGGTCGACCTAGCGGGATCCGCGCCACAGACGAGCGGTGGACACGGAAGCGACGAGCTCTTCGACATTGAGGCTGTTTCTGGGTCCCTGTTCAACGACATACTTCGCGGCAACGCCGCAGACAACGACCTCCGTGGCGGCGGCGGCGGCGACGTCATCGAAGGTCGAGACGGTGATGACGACCTCGACGGCGGCGACGGCATCGACACGCTGGAGTATCGGAGCTCGCCGGCGGGTGTCACCGTCAACCTCAGCAGCGCGACTCTGGGTGAGGACGACGGCTGGGGCGGCACCGACTCGATCTCCGGCTTCGAGAACCTCGTCGGCTCTAACTTCAACGACGACCTGACGGGCACCGGCGGTGACAACGTAATCGAAGGGCTCGGCGGCAACGACGAGATCGACGGCGGAGGCAACGACGAGATCGGGGACACTGCTTCCTATCGGTCCGCGCCTTCGGCCGTAGCCGTCGACCTTCAGAAGGAAGAAGACCACGCCACTGGCGGAGCTGGCACCGATCAGCTCGCCAACATCGAGAACGTAACTGGCTCGGCCCACAACGATGCCTTCCGAGGCACAGCCGCGGCCAACATCTTCACCGGCCTCGGCGGTTTCGACGTCGTCACGTACTCCGAACGCGAAGCCGACGTCGTGATCGCTGCGAACGGGAAGGCGGTCAGCGGCGAAGAAGGCGAAGGCGACACCATTGCCTCTGACGTCGAGGGTCTCGTGGGCGGCGAGGGCAACGACCGACTGGTAGGCGCGAGTGGAGTGGACAACGTACTGGTCGGCGGAGCTGGCCGTGACACCGCGGACTACCGCACCAATCCCAACGGCATCACCGCCGACCTAGGCGTCAACCGGGTGACCGGCGCGAGCATCGACATCCTCAACTCGATCGAGAACGTCTTCGGCTCGAACCACGACGACACCCTTATCGGCAACGGTGGCGCCAACGAACTGCGAGGTGAAGGGGGCAACGACATCATCCGGGGCGAAGGAGGCGATGACATCCTCCTGGGTGGCACCGGAAACGACATCTTCTATGAAGGCACGGCGCCCAATGGCGCCGACGTCATCAACGGTGGCCTCGGACTCGACACGGTCGACTACTCCGACCGCACCGGCACTATCAATGCAACC
>CAZWDB010000146.1:0-9516 GCA_964632885.1 uncultured Acidimicrobiales bacterium
CGTGCAGTACGGGGGGTCGGTCAAGCCCGCCAACATCAGCGAGCTCATGGCCCAACCGGATATCGACGGCGCGCTCGTCGGAGGCGCCAGCCTCGATCCGGACGACTTCTCCCGAATAGTCCGATTCGAGTGAGCTACGACGAGGGCAGTGCCACCAGCACTAGACGCTGCTCTGCTAGCGTCACGCGGCGCAGTCGAACCAGCACACTCAGCACAGTGTGACGACGTCGAAGGGGAGTTCCCGACCATGTTGACCGCCGCAATCGTGGTCATCCACGTGATCGCCTCGGGGTTGTCGATCTTGTTGATCTTGCTGCACAGCGGGCGAGGTGGGGGTCTGTCCGACATGTTCGGCTCCGTCGGAGCGACCGCCGCGGGGTCCACAGTCGTCGACCGCAACCTCGATCGCATAACCGTTGCCACTGCGGTCGTCTTCGCCTTTACCACGATCATCCTCGCGATCCGGCTTCAGTGACGTCGGACGCGGCAGTGAGCACTTCAACGGCGAGAGCCCTGCCCTTGGATAGGAAGGATCGCCCTGTGCGACGGAGAGCACTGTTCCCCATCCTGTTTCTCTGCCTCGCGCTCGTCGCGGCAGCTTGCGGTGGCGACGACGACGCCACCGACACCGGCACTGGTTCCGACATCGGGGAGATCCAGGAGGGGGGTTCGGTCACCTTCGCCAACGAGCAGGAGCCCACCGGCTGGAACATCAACACCGCCAGCGACAACCTCCTGGCTCTGGGGATCATGACGCAGCACGTGTATCCACAGGTCTTCCGCTCGACCCCTGACTTCGAGGTCGTTCTCGACGAGGAGCTGATGGTCAGCGCGGAGCAGATCTCTGACGATCCTCAAACGATCGAGTACGTCATCCGCGACGACGCGGTCTGGTCCGACGGCGAGCCGATCAGCGGCGACGACTTCGTCTACATGTGGCAGCAGACGATCAACCCCGATAACGACGTCGCTTCCAGGGTTGGCTATGAGGACATCGAGAGCGTCACGCCGTCAGACGACGGCAAGACGGTCACCGTTGTGTTCTCTCAGCCCTATGCCGAATGGCAGTCGATTTTCGAGGACATCCTTCCCGCGCACATCATGACCGAGCTCGAAGGCGGCTGGAACGACGGCCTCGACGGGGAGAACTTCCCCACTTTCTCCGGCGGACCGTTCATGTTCGAGGACTACCGGCCGGAGCAGAGCATTCGCATGGTGCCGAACGAGAACTACTGGGGTGATAACAAGCCCAAGCTCGACGAGGTGATCATCCGCTTCGGCATCGATGCCGAAGCGGTTCCGGCTGCTCTCGAGAACGGCGAGATCGACGTCGCTTACCCGCAGCCCCAGCTCGACCTGGTGGCACAGGTGGAACGGCTCGCGCCAGAGATCGACTCCCAGATCAGCCTCGGACTCCAGTTCGAGCACATCGATTTCGACCTCGAGAACCAGTTCCTGAGCGACTTCGCCGTGCGCCAGGCCATCGCGTACGCCCTCGACGAGGAGCAACTCGTAAACCGCACCGTACGTCAGTTCACCGACGACGCGGTCACGCTCCACAACCGCCTGTTCGTGAACAACCAGCCACAGTATGAAGCCCACGGTGAGGAGTACGACGGCGTCGACGTCGACAAGGCGAAGGAGACCCTCGAGGCTGCTGGATTCGAGCTCGGCTCCGACGACATCTACGAGAAGGACGGCGAGAAGCTGTCGGTGCGGATATCGACCACTGGCGGTAACGCTCTTCGTGAAGACACCCAGGAGATCATCCAGGCGCAGATGCGCGAAGCAGGGATCGACATCCAGATAGACAATGTCGACGGCTCCGCGGTGTTCGGACGCTTCTTCCCCGACAGCCCCGAAGATCGTGACTTCGACATCGCATTGTTCGCGTGGGTGAATACGCCCTTCGCGAGTGACAACAAGGCGCTGTACGCCACCGGGAGCGGCTCGAACGAGATGCTCTACTCGAACACCGAGGTCGATGACCTGTTCGACGAGGTGATCCGCGAGACCGACCCCGACGCAGCCGCGGCCATCTACAACCAGATCGATGAGATTCTGTGGGAAGACCTGCCCACCATCCCTCTCTATGCCAAGCCGACCTTCCTCCCGTTCCGTTCGAACATCGCCAACGTCGAGGACAACGCGTCGACCGCGGGGCCGCTCTGGAACATGTACGACTGGGCGCTCCGGGAGTAGTACCAACGACATCGCCAACGACGTGGGGCCGGCCGTAGTGCCGGCCCCACGCATCGCACGCAACTGAACCCATGCTCGGCTACATCGTCCGCCGGATCATCAGCTCAGCCGTCGTGATTCTGGTGGCGTCGGTCATTGTCTTCGGCCTGGTGGCGAGTCTCTCCGACCCCCTCGGCGATCTTAAGGCGAGGAATCCCCCGGTGCCGGCGCAGGTGATCGAGATCCGCCGGCAACAGCTCAACCTCGACAAGCCGATTCCGCAGCGGTACGCCATCTGGCTAACCGATTTCGCGCGCGGCGACTTTGGGGAGGACAACAAGGGCCGGGAGGTGCGGCCCATCCTGATCCGACGCCTCCTGATCACGCTCCGCATGGTGGTGGCGGCGGCTGTGGTCGCGTTGGTCCTCGCCGTTGCCGTCGGCGTGTTCAGTGCCGTCCGGCAGTACTCCCTCGGCGACTACACGTTCACGTTCCTGGGCTTCTTGTTCCTGTCCACCCCCGTCTTCTGGCTGGCTGCGCTCCTGAAGGAGTTCGGCGCGATCCGCATAAATCGCTTCTTCGGTGCGCAGGTCGTATACACGGTCGGTGCGCAGTCGCCGACGCTTCCCGCCGACCTAGCAGGTCGGCTCGCGAACTACGCCGGCCACATGGTGTTGCCCGTCCTCGCTCTCGCGCTGATCTCGTTCGCGGCATGGTCTCGTTATCAACGGGCCTCGATGCTCGACGTGATGCAAAGCGACTACATCCGACTTGCCCGGGCGAAGGGCATCTCGAGCTTTCGCGTTTTGACTCGACATGCGATGCGCACGGCTCTAATCCCGCTCACAACGGTGGTGGCCATCGACTTCGCGGTCATCATCGGAGGTGCGGTCATCACCGAGCAGGTCTTCGCGTGGAACGGAATGGGGTCACTCCTCATCCAGGGCATACGCGACAACGATCCCAACCTCGTGCTCGCGTGGCTCATGGTCACCGGTGTGGTCGTCGTCACCCTCAACCTGCTCGCCGACATCCTCTACGGCGTGCTCGATCCGAGGATCCGGTATGGCTGACACGACGGCCGGCATGCAGCCTGGCGATCGGCCCGGACCGGCCACTGGGCGCGATCGGGAGTTCACGGTCGAAGCTCGCTCGTATGGCCGGATGGTGCTCCGGCGCTTCCTGCAGCACCGCCTCGCCGTGGCGAGCCTCGTGGTGCTCATCGTGCTCATCCTGCTGTCGCTCGTAGGCGGTCGACTGTGGAAGTACGACTATTCAGAGCTCACGCCTGAGCTCTCGCAGTCGCCAAGCCTCGAGCACCCGATGGGCACCGACGGCATCGGGCACGACACCTTCGCCCAGGTGCTCCGGGGCGCCCAGAAGTCGGTGCAGATCGCTCTTCTCGTCGCGGTGCTGTCGACCTCGATCGGCACCCTGGTTGGCGCCCTGGCCGGCTTCTACCGCGGGTGGATCGACAGCGTGTTGATGCGGCTTACCGATCTACTTCTGGTGATCCCTGCGTTCGCTATCTACGCGTTCCTCGCGAACAGCGTCGCGGGCCGGAAGGGCGGATGGTTCTACCTGGCGATCGTGATCGGCTTGGTGGCATGGACATCGGTCGCGCGCGTCGTCCGGGGGGTGCTTCTCTCTCTCCGCGAGAGGGAGTTCGTCGAAGCGGCGCGGGCCATCGGGGCAACCGACCGGCGGATCATCTTCCGGCATCTGTTGCCGAACGCGATCGGCCCGATCATCGTGAACGCAACTATTACGGTCGCGATCGCGATCCTCCTCGAGACCGCGCTGTCATTTCTCGGGCTCGGGATCAGGCCCCCCGACACATCGCTCGGGCTCCTCGTTTCGGAAGGCGCCCAGGCGGCCCAGACCCGTCCGTGGCTCTTCTACTTCCCAGGTCTGTTCATCATCCTGATCGCCCTCTCGGTTAACTTTCTCGGTGACGGGTTGCGAGATGCGTTCGATCCCACCCAACGGGTAAGGGCCTGACGGGTGGCCGCTCCGCTCCTCGAGGTGGACGACCTGTCCGTCGAGTTCCCGACCGACGATGGCGTCGTCAAGGCTGTCCGAGGCGTCAGCTATGAGGTGAAGCCTGGTCGCGTGCTCGGCATTGTGGGGGAATCGGGCTCGGGCAAGACGGTGAGCAGCCTCGCGGTGATGGGCCTTCTGCCCCGCAACGCACGAGTGAAGGGATCGGTGCGGTTCAAGGGCACGGAGCTGCTCGGCCGTCCTGCCAAGGAGCTCAACCGGGTTCGTGGTTCTGAGCTCACGATGATCTTTCAGGACCCCATGACCTCGCTCAACCCCGTGTACACGATCGGCTGGCAGATCGCGGAAGGCGTCCGAGCGCACTCAGACGTGTCCAAACCGGACGCCTTCGCACGGGCAGAGGAGCTCCTCGGACTGGTTGGCATACCAAACCCGTCAGCGCGCGCCCGCAACTACCCGCACGAGTTCTCGGGGGGCATGCGTCAGCGTGCGGTGATCGCCCTCGCGATCGCGAACGACCCCGATGTGATCATCGCCGACGAACCGACGACGGCTCTCGACGTCACGGTACAGGCCCAGATCCTGGAGACGCTGGAGCGAGCTCGCGAGGAGACCGACGCCGCGATCGTCTTGATCACCCACGACCTCGGTGTGGTGGCGGGCGTGGCCGATGACGTCCTCGTCATGTACGCGGGCAAGGCTGTCGAGACCGGGGAAGTCGACGACATCTACTACGCGCCGAAGATGCCATACACCCTCGGACTTCTAGGGTCCCTTCCCCGGCTCGACTCGGTCGGCGATGAACGCCTCACTCCGATCACCGGTGTGCCGCCGTCGCTGATCAACCTCCCCCCGGGCTGTCCGTTCTCCCCTCGATGCCCCATGTCGAGGTCACGGTGTCAGGAGCATGAGCCGGAACTGCGCGTGACCGCGACCGCGTCCCACGCGGCGGCTTGCCATTACTCCGACGAACTCCGTGAGGGCGTGCGACCCGACGAGGTCTTCGTCGTAACCCACGAGGACACCGCCGCGCCCATGAGTGACGGCGGTGCAGCATGATCGCCGCGGCCGACTCCGCGCGGATCGACAAGCCCTCCGCGGGGGCAGTGCTCTCCGTGTCGAATCTCGTCAAGCACTTCGATGTCCGCAGCAAGGGCGTGATCAGGCGGAAAGTGGACGACGTGCATGCCGTGTGTGGCGTCTCCTTCGACCTCTATCCCGGCGAGACGCTCGGCCTGGTGGGAGAGTCGGGCTGCGGCAAGTCCACCGCCGCTCGCGCCATCCTTCAGCTCATAGACGCGACGGCCGGGAAGGTATGGCTGGACGGGCTCGAGCTCACCGGCCTCTCGCGGCGTGCCATGCGCCCCCTGCGTCGCGACATCCAGATCGTCTTCCAGGACCCGTATGCTTCGTTGAACCCGCGGATGCCGGTGAACGAAATCGTCGCGGAGCCGCTCAAAGTTCATGGCATGTACGACGGCAGAGATCGGGTGAGGGACTTGCTCCATCTGGTGGGTCTCAATCCGGAGCACGGGAACCGGTATCCCCACGAGTTCTCCGGAGGGCAGCGACAACGGATCGGAGTCGCACGCGCCCTGGCTCTCGAGCCCAAGGTCCTCGTGCTCGACGAGCCGGTCTCCGCCCTCGATGTGTCGATCCAGGCAGGCGTGGTCAACATGCTGCAACGCCTCCAGGCCGAGCTTGACCTCTCGGCCCTCTTCATCGCTCACGACCTGTCGGTGGTTCGCCACATCTCCGCCCGGGTTGCCGTGATGTACCTCGGAAAGATCGTCGAGTCCGGCAGCCGCGACGACGTCTACCAGCGGCCCGCCCACCCCTACACCCAAGCCTTGCTGTCAGCCGTGCCGCTTCCCGATCCACGCGCCGAGCGGCGCCGCTCGCGGATCGTGCTAGAAGGCGACGTGCCGAGCCCGGTCGAGCCACCCTCCGGCTGCCGATTTCGCACTCGCTGCTGGAAGGCGCAGGCGATCTGCGCCGAGCAGGAACCTGCGCTCGTCGATCGAGGTCAAGGCCATCCGGTTGCCTGTCACTTCGCCGAAGTACAGAAGGTTGTCTGACCCCACCCATGATGCGAGTTGTGAGACGGAGAAGAGCCCTCCTTGCAGTGGCGGTGACGATACTGATCGTGGCGGCTTGCACTGGTGACGACGGCGACGACGGTGCAACCACCACATCGAGCCCGACGCCGTCCACGCCGCGAGAGGGTGGCACCCTCCGGGTGGGGGTCCAGCAGCTCACCACGCTGGACCCCGCGCAGGCGCGGACGGTCGATCAGGTGCTGGTCGCGGATCAGCTGTTCGACGCGCTTGCCGCCTATGAGCCGACGACTCTCGAGCCGGTGCCGAGCGTCGCCAAGGAGTGGACCTCATCGGCGGACCAGCGCGAATGGACCTTCACTATTGACCCGTCGGCCCGCTTCACCGATGGTGAGCCGGTCGTCGCGGCCGACGTCAAGTTCACGTTAGAACGGATCGCACGGGCCGAGTCTGGGTCTCCGGTGGCGGATCTGTTGGAGCCGGTAACAGGCTTCCGCGCGTTCGCTATCGATGGCACAGCCGAGGAGCTCGAAGGCATCACTGCGCCGGCTCCGGAGACGGTGACGATCGCGCTGTCGGAACCCCTGGCGGTCTTGCCGAGCGTGCTGGCCAATCCCGCCTTCGGCATCGTGCCTCGCCGAGCTGTGGAGGCGGAGTCACCGCGCTTCGCGGAGGAGCCGATGGGCAGCGGACCGTGGAGGTTCCACGAGCGTTCGCGGACCGGCTTCTCGCTCGAGCCGGCCGAGGGCACTGACGCACATGTCGACGGTATCGAGGTGGTGGAGTACGACGATGCCAGCGGGGCATACCGCGCCTTCTCCCGCGGCGACCTCGACTTCATCAGCCAGGTTCCTCCCGAAGACGTCGAGGAGGCCGCGGAGCGCTTCGGTGACGACGGGTTTCAGCCGTATGTGGCTGAGCTCTTCTATGGGTTCAATCTCGACTCCCCCAAGTTCGCCGATCGGCGGTTTCGCGAAGCGATCGTGCGCGCGATCGACCAGCGATCCATCATCCGGGCCGTCTACGACGGCACCGTCCTGCCACTCGACGGTCTTGTTCTGCGCGGTGTGCCGGGCTACCAGTCAGACGTGTGTGGCGACCCTTGTGTGACCGACCGGAGCGAGGCACGGGCGCTGGTCGCCGAAGCGTTCCCCGAGGGCGACGTGCCAGAGGTCAATGTCGACTTCGACGACGAGCCAACCCAGCAGGCTGTCGCAAAGGCGATCGAGGCGAGCCTGAAGGAGGTCGACATCCCGGTGCGTCTGCGACCGAAGCCGTTGCCCGCCTACCAGGACTTCGCCGTCAGCGGCGACCAGGAGTTGTTCCGTCTCGGTTGGATCGCCGCGTACCCGTCGCCTGACGCGTTCCTGCCGCCTCTCTTCCTGTCGGACGCTCCGAGCAACCTGACCGGCTTCAGCTCGCCCGACGTGGACGCCCAGCTGAAGCTCGCCCGCGCCGAGCCCGACCCGTCGGTTCGGCGAGACCTGTACCGGGCGGCCGAGCGCACGATCATGGAGCAGCTGCCGGTTGTGCCCATCGCCCAGTTCGAGCTCCACTCGGTGACCAGCGCTCGGGTGAGAGAACTCGTCCTTACTGGCTTCGGAACCTTCGATGCGACCGAGGTATGGCTGGCCGGCGACGGCTGATGGGGCGCCGTAGCCGGGTGGTTGCAGCCAGCATCGTCGTCCTTCTCGCCGCTTGCACCCGCGGGGACGACAGCGGTGACGGTGACGCTGGTGGATCCTCGACGACACGGTCTGACCAGTCCGGCCGGACACCGTCGGGCGACGGTGACGACGGCACCAGCGACCGACCGAAGGGTGGGACCGCCCGTGTAGGCGTGTGGGCTGAGCCCGATCTGGGCGCGCCGCACGTCGGCGGCGCGGCACTGCGCGCGCTCGTCTACCCGCAGCTCTTCGTCGCGGGACCGGACGGCGAGTGGCGGGCGTCGCTCGTCGAGCCGGGTACCGACATGACCGCTCGGGACGCCGCGTCGGCGACCTTCCGCATCAGGGAGGACGCGGTGTGGTCGGACGGCACGCCCGTCACGGGGCGGGATTTGCAGGCCTCAGCCGACGACCGATTCGTTGCGGCGGTCGAGGTCGACGAGAACGACCCCCGCCGCGTCGTCGTGCGATTCACCCAGCCCTATCCGGGATGGCGGCGGCTCTGGTCGTTTCGAGACACGGTGACCCCGCCTCGGGAGGGGCTGTGGGGCGGTCCCTTTCAGCTCACGTCATTCACGGATGGGCTCGAGGCCGTGCTGCGGCCCAACGACCGGTGGTGGGGGAGTGGCCCGTTCCTTTCGGAGCTTCGGCTGGTGCTGGTGCCCAACAGCGTGATTGCTCAGGGGCTACTCGAGCGGGGCGAGCTCGACGTGGTGATGCCGCCGGCCGCGACCGTCCGAACGGACCAGCTCGAAGCCATTGAGGGAGTCGACGTGCAACGGCGGGTCCGGTCAGGTTGGTGGACTGCGCTGCACCTGAACCCGGCCCGTCTCGACCACGCCGAACGCGAAGCGTTGGCGGCAACGGTGGATCGCCGGAAGTTTGTCGGGACGCTGTTGAAGGGCGAGGCGTCGGTACTCGACGGGCTGGCATCTCCCGAGGACGACACCTGGGCGGGGGTCGAGTCCGACGATGTCAGCGGACTTCCGCCGTCGTCCGAGGAGGTCGACCTGGTCGGCATGCTTGAGGAGCCGATGAGGCCGGTGCTCCAACGAGCGATGCAGCGGCGGGCGCATCCGACGGGTGCGCGCCTTGAGCTGCGTAATGCCGAGATCGAGCGGGTGACGCTCTGGTTGGCGGCGGGGGAGTACGACGCAGCGATCAGCCTCGAGGTCGACCCTCCCGAGGTCTGCTGGACGTGCCGGTTCGCGGGTGTTGACGAGGCGACGGCGCGAGACGCCGATGCGGGCAACCAAGCGGCCGTCGCCGCCCTCGAAGGGCGCCTTCGCGATGAGTACCTGCTGCTGCCCCTATGGCGCCATGCCGTGGTAGTGGCCTGGCGACCGCCCCTTCGCGGGCCGGCCGCCAACGGATACGCTCTCAGCGCCGCCTGGAACGCATCGACCTGGTGGTACGACGAGGACGCTCCGGCGTGAGGCTAGAACGCGCACCCGAATTTCGGTCGCAGCGCCCACGGCGGGCGCGAGCCGCGCGCGTGCGCTGCGGTAGAGTGAGCCGTCCCACGTCGGAGTGGCGGAATAGGCAGACGCGCATGGTTGAGGGCCATGTGTCCGCAAGGACATGGGGGTTCAAGTCCCCCCTCCGACACG
>CAZWDB010000147.1:0-9184 GCA_964632885.1 uncultured Acidimicrobiales bacterium
GAAGTTCGCGACCCAACGCAGATACTCCTGCGAACTATCGACTCAGGTCACTAGCTTCCGGGTGCGGTTGTCGTCGACGTCGTGGTGCTCGACGTCGTCGACTGGGCGAGGGCGCGGCCGATCGTGATCGTGACGGTCGTGCCCTTCTCGGCCTCGGTGTCGCCCGCCGGGTCCTGGGAGACGACGCGACCGTCGTCCCCACTGTCGGCCACGGTGCGCTCCTGCACCGACACCTTGAAGCCGGCCGCCTCCAGCTTCGCCCGCGCCTCGCTCTCGGTATCACCGATCACGTCGGGCACGGTGGCGCGCTCTGGACCGGTCGACACGGTAAGGGTGATCGTGGAGCCCTTCTCGACCTGGGTACCCGGCGACGGGTCGGTGCGGATCACCCGGCCCTGTTCGACATCCGATGACGGCTCCTCCCGGCGTTCCACGTTGAAGCCCTCGACTCGGAGCTCGACCTCCGCGTCGGTAGCGTCGTCGCCGATCACGTCGGGTACTGAGATGGTCGGCTTGCCGGACGACACCACGAGCTCGACCGTCGAGCCGCTGGCGATCTCCTCGCCGGGTTCGGGGTCCTGCTCCAGGACCTCGCCGCGGGGTGCTTCTTCGTCGGCCCGTTGGGTCACGCGCACCACGAGGTTCGCGTTTTCGAGCTCGTTCGTGGCCTCGTCGAGGGTCTTGCCGACGACATCGGGGACTTCGACCTTTTCGAAACCCGCGCTGATGAAGATGATCACGCTCGACCCGCGGTCGACCTGACCGGCGTCGGCCTTCGGTTCCTGGTCGAACACTGTCCCCGGTTCGGACTCGTGCTCCTGTTCCCGCCGGTCGGGCACCAAACCGGCCTCGTCGAGGGTACGCGCGGCGTCGTCGGCGGACTCACCGATGACGTTGGGTACGTCGACCCGCGCCGAAGCGGTCGTGCCGATGAGCCCGGCTTCCCGGGCGAAGAGGTAGAGCAGCCCGCCGAGGATGCCGAGCATTACGACGAGAAGCAGGACGAAAGCGCCGGTGCGGCGCGGCGGTGGAGGCGGTGGCTCCGAGACGACTTCGGCGGCCCGGGTCGCCGACATCGCCTGGGTGTGGTCTGTTACTGCCGGCGCGGCGACCGTCGGCTGCCCCGCGGCGGCTGCCATCGTGGGCGCCGCGTACACCGACCGCCCCTGGCGATAGCGCACGAGGTCGGCGCGCAGCTCGTCAGCGCTGACGTACCGGTCGGCGGGGTTCTTGGTGATGGCCTGGAGCACGATGTTCTGGAACTGCACGGGCACGTCGGGGTTGGTCTGGCGCGGAGGTACGGGCTGCTCGCGGACCTGCTTGTAGGCAACCGCCATCGGATTGTCGCCTTCGAAGGGAGGCCGTCCGACAACCATCTCGTACAGGACGATGCCGAGCGAGTACACATCGCTACGCGCGTCGAGTCGCTGGCCCTGGGCCTGTTCGGGCGAGAAGTACGTGGCCGTGCCCATCACCGTGCCGGTCTGGGTGAGGTCGGAGTCAGTGTTGAGGGCGCGGGCGATCCCGAAGTCGGTGACCTTCACCATGCCGGCCGTGCTGATGAGGACGTTGCCCGGCTTCACGTCCCGGTGGATGACGCCGCTCTGGTGGGCGAACGACAACGCCGCCGCGATGTCGGCGCCGATGTCGGCGGCCCGATCCGGGAGGAGGGGCCCCTCGCTCCGGATCATCTGGGACAGGGTGCGGCCGTCGAGGTACTCCATGACGATGAAGTAGGTGCCGTCTTCCTCGCCCCAGTCGTAGATGGACACGATGTTGGGGTGGCTCAGGTTGGCGGCCGCCTGCGCTTCCCGTCGGAAGCGCTCGACGAACGACCGGTCGGTCGACAGTTCGGGAAAGAGCACCTTGAGGGCGACCCGCCGATCGAGCATCAGATCGTGGGCGAGATAGACCTCGGCCATGCCGCCGCGCGCGATGTGGCGCAGCAGTTCGTAGCGTCCGTTGAAGACCTGCGGCGACTCTTGCGACATGGCGGCTCCAAGCCTACGGGGTGGGACGGGAGGGGTCCCTGTCGGCCCTCACTGCGGCTGAGACTGTAGGGCTGCTTCCATCACGGCGCGCGCGATCGGCGCCGCGACCCGGCCACCGGTGGCTTCCGTGAGTCCCTCCTGGCTCTCCACGATCACAGCGACGGCTACCCGAGGGGCGTCTGCGGGCGCGAACGAGATGAACCAAGCGTGGGCATTGTCGCCGACGGTCTGGGCCGTCCCTGTCTTGCCGGCGACCTGGACACCGGGCAGCGCCGCCCGCCGGCCGGTGCCGTTGGCGACGACGTTGACCATCATGTCGCGGAGGGAGAGCGCGCCCTCCGGCGACATGGCGCGCTTCCACTCGCCGGGCTCGGCGCGCCGGACGACGTCACCCTCGTCGTTGCGGGCCTCTGCCAGAACGTGAGGCTCGGGGACCGAGCCACCATTCCCGATCGCGGCCGCGATCAGGGCCATCTGCAGCGGAGTCGAGCGGACGTCCTGTTGACCTATCGCCGACTTGGCGAGGCCGGGCTCGTTCCTCTCGAAGTCCTCCACCGGAGGAATGGCGGCCCGGGCGACCACGGGCAGGTCGAGGGGAGGCCGGTCGTTGAAGCCGAAGGCCTCCGCGGTCTCGACCAGGTTCTCGGCTCCGAGGTCGAGCCCCATCTGACCGAAGCCGGTGTTGCACGACACCCGGAGAAGGTTCGGCAACGCGCCGCCGCACGACCCCCCGCCGAAGTTCGGGAGGTCGGCTTCCGAGCGGGGCAGGTCGAGGGCTCGGAGAGTGGGATAGGTCTTGGTGACCAGCTCGGGCTGACGCTCGATCGCCGCGGCGGCGGTGACGACCTTGAAGGTGGAGCCCGGCGCGTAGGTCTCCCTGTAGGTGCGAGGCAGCATCGGCTTGGCGGGATCGGCGTTCAACAGGGTCCAGGCGTCGCGTGCCGCGGACTGTTGGTGGGCCGACAGCGGCGTCGGGTCGTACGACGGGAAGCTGTACATCGCGAGGATCGCTCCGGTCGAGGGGTCGAGAGCAACGACCGCGCCGCGCCGGTCGCCCAGCTCACGCGCCGCGACCTCCTGGATCGACTTGTGGAGGGTGAGAGTCACGTCGGCGGTGCGCTCCTGCTCCACGAGCACGTCCCGGAAGTCCTCGATCCGCACGTCGCGTCCGGCGAGCACGTCGTTGTAAGACCGTTCCACGCCGTCGGTGCCGTAGGTGAAGGAGAAGAACCCGGTGATGTGGCCGAAGAGCGCGCCCTCCGGGTACTCGCGCTGGCGCTCGAATGTGCTGCCGCTGACGTCGACGGATCGAGCCAGGACCGCGCCGTCGATGGTCTGGATCGCGCCCCTCGCCCGGCTGAAGTCCCGGATCGCGGCACGCGTGTTGCGGGGGTGATTCGCGAACCGGTCGGCGGAGACCACCTGCAGGTAGGTGAGCTGGGCTACGAGCAGAGAGAAGAGCACGAGCATGGCGATGCCCATTCGCCGGATCTGCACGTTCACGGCTTCGCTCCGCTACCGGCCTGTCAGGCCCGAGGTGGCGATGGTCTCGTCTGCACCGGTGCCCGGCGTCGTCGGAGCTCGTGTTCTACCGGCTTCCTCGCTCGCGCGGCGTGAACGGCTGTCGGAAATGCGGAGCAGGAGGGCGAGGAGGATGTAGTTCGCGAGCAAGGACGACCCGCCGTAGGAGACGAAGGGGAGGGTGATGCCGGTGAGCGGCACGAGTCGCGTGACGCCGCCGATGATGATGAACGTCTGCACCCCGAGGATGGTCGTCAGCCCGGCGGCGAGCAGCTTTTCGAAGTCGTTGTTGGCGCGCAACGCGATACGGAAGCCCGCGCCGGCCATCAAGAGGAACGCGGCGACAACTGCTGTCGTGCCCATCAGCCCGAGTTCTTCGCCGATGGCGGCGAAGATGAAGTCGGTGGTGGCGGCGGGGATCCGCCCTGGGCTTCCGAGCGCTATGCCGGTGCCCGCGACCCCGCCGCTTCCAAAGGCGAACATGGCCTGGACTACCTGGTAGCCGCTGCTGTCGGCGACTGGCCAGGGATCGAGCCAGATGTTGACGCGGGACTGGACATGGGAGAACGCGGACCACGCCGCCACCGATCCCGCGCTGAAGAGGACGAGCCCGATAGCGACGTAGGTGCCGCGACCGGTTGCCATCCAGAGCATCGTTACGAAGAGGGTGAAGAAGAGGAGCGATGAGCCGAGGTCGC
Source organism: uncultured Acidimicrobiales bacterium (assembly GCA_964632885.1). Classification (GTDB taxonomy): domain Bacteria; phylum Actinomycetota; class Acidimicrobiia; order Acidimicrobiales; family CAZWDB01; genus CAZWDB01. Next base: position 4,211 of record CAZWDB010000147.1, read on the forward strand.
GCTCGAAGACCATCACAACCAGCGAGAAGCCCCATGCCGCCATGACCGGCCCGAGGTGCTTGGGGTCGGGAAACCACTGGCCGAGGATGCGAACCGTGCCGTGCTCGAGCAGTTCGCGCTTCTCCACGAGGTACGCAGCGAAGAAGATGGCGAGGGCGATCTTGGCGAATTCGCCCGGCTGGAACGAGGCCGGCCCGAGCCGAACCCAGAGGCGGGCGCCCCCGACCGTGTGGCCGACCACGGGGAGGAGCGGCATCAACAGGAGGGCGAGGCCGGCGAGGGCGAAGGTGTAGCGAGACCGCTCCAGGTCGCGAACGCGGCGCACGACTACAAGGGTGGCGATGAAGGCCAGGACCCCGAGCGCCGTCCATCCCGCCTGTTGGGCGGCCTTGTCTTCGTCGAGCCTGGCGATGAAGACATAGCCGAGCCCGTTGAGGAGGAGCGCGATCGGCAAGAGGACCCCGTCAGCGGCGGGCGCCAGCACGCGGGTAGCCACGTGGGCCGCGACGAGAAGCCCGATGATCACGCCGAGAAACGGCACGAGGTTGGCGGGCAGCGACGCGGAACGGCCCAGGCTGGCGAGGGCATAGGAGCCGACGATGATGATCGCCGCGAGCACGATCAGCCCGAGTTCGGTGGTCCGGCGGGCCGTGGTGATCACGGCGTCCCACCCGGGGAGGTTGTTGAAGTGGTCGGTGACGTAGTGGCGGGCGGTCTCGTCGAGGAAGCTTCGTCTCTGAGGTTCGCGACATAGCGCCGGGCGGCTTCGAGGGTGGGGGTCTCCTTGCCCTCCGCGAGGGTGTCACGCCGTACCGGCATCACCTCGTCGACGAGCAGGGCGGTGCGCTGTTCGACGGTGGGGTCGAACCACAGGAAGCCGTCAGGCCTGCCCTTGAAGATGGTGACCTGGTCGTCTTGGAGACCCACGAAGTAGGAACCGCGGGCGTACCAGGTGACCGCGCCCGCGGCGGCAGCCGCGACCACCAGCACCATCACGACGAAGACCGCCGCCCGCCATGTGAGGCGGCGGCGGGGCGCCGCGGCCTCGCGGGCCTCGCCGGCCTCCTGCCCAGCCGCCCACTCCGATCCTCGCGAGGAGAGGCGGCGTTGGGTGTCGCGTTCGTCATCGTTTAGGGGGCGAGATGCCCTCCGCATCGCCGGGGGCTCGTCCGCGAGCGTCTCGGATGCCCGGCCGGCGGCGTCGTTGTCGTCGACGACATCGACGATGACGACGGTGATGTTGTCGCGGCCACCGGCCTCGTTGGCCCGGTTGACCAGGTCGGAGGCGGCCGCCTCGGGGTCACGAACCCGCCGCAGCACGGAGGCGATGGTCTCGTCGTCGACTTCGTTGGTAAGCCCGTCGCTGCACAACAGGAGGCGGTCGCCGTTGTAGGGGACGAGGTCCCACATGTCGGGCTCTACCTGCTCGAACTGGCCGAGGGAGCGAGTGACGACGTTGCGGCGAGGGTCAGCCGCGGCCTGTTCCGGTGTGAGCTCACCCTTCCGGAGCAGTTCCTCGGGGAGGCTGTGATCCTCGGTCAACTGGGTCAGCTCGGCCGTGCGGAAGAGGTAGACGCGGCTGTCACCGACGTTGACGACCGCCAGCCGGTCTTCGCCGTCGACTTCGACCGGTGCCACCACGCACATGGTGGTTCCCATACCAGCGAGCCCAGGGTCGCCCTCCGCGCGTTCGAGCACGGCACGGTTCGCCGCGACCACCGCCGCGACGAGGTCGTCCGGCGTGCCACCGTGGAATGCCGCGCGCAGTGCCTCCACCGCCGTCAGGGATGCGACCTCCCCGCCGGCGTGGCCACCCATGCCGTCGGCGACGACGAAGAGGCCGTCGATCGCGAGCATCGAGTCTTGGTTGTTGGAACGTCGCCGCCCGACGTCGGTCACCGCCCCCCACCGGACCCCTATCACCGCCCGACCTCCAGCACGGTTTGACCGATGATGATGCGGTCACCGCCGTGGACCACCATCGGAGTCGTCACCTTGTCCCGGCTGCGGGTGCCGTGCCGGTTGACGTAGGTGCCGTTGGTGGATCCGAGGTCTTCGACGTGGTATTGCCCGTCGCGTTTGAAGACGCGTGCATGCAGCTGCGACGCGTAGGTGTCATCGACCCGGACGCCGCACCCGGCGGCGCGCCCGACGGTGACCTCTTCACCCAGGTCGAAGGCGCGGCCTCGTTGAGCGGCGGGCTCGACGACCTTGAGACGCGAGACGGTGCGCCGCTCGCCCCGACCGGTCCGACCGGCGCGAGGCGTGCGTCGGGGCGACGGTCGCGCCGCGGACTCGTTGCTGTTCTGTACCTCGGCCCACACCGCGCGCAGTACGCGGAAGAAGAAAAGGTAGAGGAGGATGACGAGCAGGAACTTGAGGATGGTGAGGAGTGACTCGGGCACAGGGTGTCGACGAGACTAGGACGCCTCGAAGCGCAGTTTGACGACACCGCCGATCGTGATCTCGTCGCCGTCGCCCAACTGGTGCCGCGTCACGCCCGCGCCGTTGACCCGAGTGCCGTTCATCGAGCCCAGGTCGACGAGCACGAATGAGTCGCCTTCGCGCTGGATCTCGGCGTGGCGACGGCTGATCTCCTTCGGGTCGAGGGGAAGGTCGCAGTCGCGGTCGCGTCCGATGCTGAGGGCATGCTCGCCGATTGAGATCCGCGTGCCGTCTCCGGTGACGACTGAGCCGACCGGACCGCCTCCTTCGCGCTCGCGAAGCTCCGCGATCACGTTGAACTCACCCCTGCCGTACCGGCCGTCCTGCTCGAGGGCGACCGTCACCGGTCCGACGAAGCGATAGTCCTCTTCTCGGGCGTGTTCTCGGGCGTAATCGGCGAGGTCGGTGACCAGGGTGTTGGAGAAGCTGGCCAGGTTCTGGTGGTCGCCAGGCGAGACGAGCACGGTGAAGTGGTTGGGAGCGATAGTGCCGCGGACGCCGACTTTGCGGCCCGCGTTCATCTCACGCACCAGCCGCCGGCCGATCTCGACGGGGTTCAGGCCGCTGCGAAACGCCTTGGCGAACACCCCTTCGACGAGCCGCTCCAGACGACGCTCGAAGTCCTGCAGTCCCATGGCGCGCCGAGCCTACCCCCGGGCCGCCCCGGGGGAATCGGCTCAGAAGGTGCCGACGTCAAGCAGGGTGATCTTCTGGTCGTCCTTGCTCTCGCTGGTCAGCGTGTCGGCGGCGCCCGTTATGGCCGTCTCGACCCCACTGGCGTCCGCGAGGGCGTTGGCCGACAGGTACAGCGCGGCGCCGCCGCCGACGTGGGGGGCTGACATCGAGGTGCCCGACATGGTTGTGGTGCCACCACCCTTGCTGGTGGACAGGATGCTCGCCCCCGGCGCCCAGATGTCGACGCAGGACCCGTAGTTGCTCCACGACGTCTCCATGTCGGCCTCGTTGGTGGCGCCCACGGTGATGATGCCGTTGTTGGTGCCCGCGCCCGCCCGGGCCGGCGACGACTTGCATGCGTCGCCGCCGCTGTTGCCGGCCGCGAGGGAGTAGACGACGCCGCTCGCCGCCGAAGTCACCACCGCCTGGTCGACGGAGTCGTTGGCGCCTCCGCCCAGACTCATGTTCGCGATCGCGGGCGTTAGGGCGTCCTTTTGTTGCGCGGTCACCCAGTCGATGCCGGCGATCACGCCCGACCACGACCCGGAGCCGCTGCAGCCCAGCACCTTCACGCCGGTGACCGGTGCGCCCGGTGCCACGCCGACGACGTCTTTGTTGTTGTCCTTGGCGGCGATCGTGCCCGCCACGTGGGTGCCGTGGCCGTGGCAGTCCTTGTTCGGCCCGCCCGCGAAGTTCACGTGTCCGACGACGTTCAGGTCGGGGTGCTCGGTGTCCGCACCCGTGTCGATGACGTAGACGCGGACGTTCGAGACCTCTCCGACGCAGTCGCCCGCCACCGTGTCGCTCAGATCGGCGTCGACCCGGTCTATGCCCCACGGCAAAGTCTGGGAGTCACACGTCGACGGGTCTTCGATCAGCGACGCCACCAGTGCGAAGTCGGCGGTGACGGTGCTGTTCTCGGTCACCGTCACGGTCTGCGTCTGCGGGTCGTAGCCGTCGGCCGATGCCGTCACCGCCTGGTCGCCGGCGGTCACACCGTCGATCGTGTAGGTGCCGTCGGGTCCAGTTGTGGCCGACTTGCCGTCGACCGACACCGTCGCCGCTGCGATGGCGGTGTTCGTTGCCGAGTCGGTGACGGTGCCGTCCACAGTCCCGGTAGTGACGTTCGTGCAGTCCCCGGGCGTGGGCTTGTCGTGGCCGCACAGGTGGTGCGTGATGGTCGCTATGCCGTCGGCCTCCACATAGGCGACGCGGGAGTCACGCTGCACGCCGCGGAGTCCCTGCTCCGACAGCGTCGCGGCGTAGCCCTTGAGGGCGTTCTCGTAGACGAAGCGCACCTGGGCACCCTGGTGACGCGCATGTTCCCGGGCGACTGCACCTGGGCGCTCGACCGAATCGTGGAGCACCACGATGTAGTCGCCCGCCTGGCCGTTTGCCCCGGCGTTCGGTGACGCCCCTGCGCTCCCTGCCGCCAGCACGCCGGTCACCAGAGCGATAGCCGCGAACGCGGCAATGACGCGCGTTGCCCGCCTCATATCCATCTGAACCTCACCTCGTTGCAATCGGTCGCTGCCATCCTGGCTCGCGCACCAATCGTGGCGCCATGGCCCCAACTGGCTATTTCTGTCCTCGGTGGCACCTACCGGACCGAGCTAGTGCATCGTGTCCAGCTGCGCACTGATGGTCGCACCAACGCCCATCTGGGCTCGATCTGAGTCGGTGGATGAAGCCCGTTGCCCTCCCATTGGAGCTACGCCTCGACAGCCCGTCGGGCGTGTCCCAACAGGCGCTTCGCCCAGTCGACCATGCGGCTCGCCTCGCCTGCGGAGACGAATGCCACGCCGTACTGCGAGTCGTCCTTCCGGTTCAGGAGCCGCTGCAGATCCTTGGCCA
>CAZWDB010000148.1:0-9182 GCA_964632885.1 uncultured Acidimicrobiales bacterium
CGACTTCATCGAACAGAAGCGCGCCATGCGCTCCCGCGGCGGCGCCCGCACCTGACGCCGTCGCCGAACTTGAGGCAATAACGATCGGAATCCGATCGTTATTGCCTCAAGTTCGAGCGTCTCAGACGGTGGGAGGGGGTGGCGGCGGGGGAGGAGGCGGAGGCGGCATCGCCTCGCCTCCGGGCGCACCGCCGGCCGCCTCGAGCTTGGGACGGATCGCGAACCAGTAGACGGCCCACACCGCAGCCCCCGCGAGGCCGATGCAACAGAAGCTGAGCACGGCACCGCCGGCGAGCAGGGAGATCCAGAGCGCCTTGTTCTGCTGGGCCACGGCCCACTGGGGGTCGGGACGCTGGGAGGCGTCGACCACACCCCAGATGGCCAGACCGACCCCGACGAGCGAGATCCCCCATGTGAAGAAGCCGAACGAGTCGAAGAACAAATTCACGTTCGAAACCGTACTTCCGCCCACCCGCCGGGTCGCGGACCCTCCGAACTTGAGGCAATAACGAACGGTTTACGTTCGTTATTGCCTCAAGTTCGGACGGCGCGACGGGATGTTGTCCGAAATCTCCCCTTGCGTTTCCCTCTCGGAGCCGGTTCAATACCACATTGTTGTAATTACATCGGTGCAACCAGCCGACTGAGGGGAAGGGGATGCTGCCGATGGAACTGTCCCTCCACAAGTTCCTACAGGAAGATCGCAGCTGGCAGTTGCGAGCGAATTGTCTCGGCGTCGATCCGGATCTGTTCTTTCCGGAGCGGGGCGCGTCCACAAGAGAAGCAAAGGAAGTCTGCCGGGGCTGCGTCGTACGAGACGAGTGTCTCGAGTACGCGCTGGCCAACGGTGAGAAGTTCGGCATCTGGGGCGGCATGAGCGAGCGGGAGCGCCGGCGCATCCGGCGGGCCCGGGCACTCTCACGCCGATCCGGCGGCGCCGCATCGGCTTCCTGACCGGCTCTCACGAGAAACTTCCCCCGTCGAGGCCCGCCTCCTGGAGGCGGGCCTCGATCGTCTGGTCCGGCGAGAGCCCCAGCTCCTCCCACCGGTCGGGTGGCGTCGCCTCGAGTACGAAGCGGGGCAGCAGCCCGACGAGTTCGGCCCGCTTGACCGGCGCCCGGGCCGCCACGAGGTCGTAGACCTCGGCGGGCCCGACCACCCCCGGATCGACCAGGTTGCACGACACCTGCACGCCTCCCGCGTCGAGCGCGAGCGCGCGGACGGCCGGACCCCGGATCGAGGCGACGATCTCCCGCGCGGTCTCCATGGCCGCCTCGGTGTCTGGCTCACTGTCTGGCTCGGCCAGCCGGAGGTTGTAGGCCACGAGGACTGGCCGGGCGCCCACGCACACCGCCCCCGCGGTGGGATGCGGTTCGGTCGGGCCGGCGTCGGGGGCCAGCGTGGTGAAGGCATGCCGGCGGACCTCGGGCAGCGTCCGCTCCGGGCCGTAGAGGAAGCACGGCAGGCCGAGCGTCGTCGCGACGCGGGTCGCGAACCGGTTCCGGGCGGCGACGGCGTCCTCGATGCTCGCGCCGGTCCCTGGCAGCGGAACGAAGGGCACCACGTCGACCACGCCGAGGCGGGGGTGGACCCCGCGATGGCGACCGAGATCAAGCTCCTCGACGGCCGCGTCGGTGATGGCGAAGGCGGCTTCCTCGACGTCAGGCCCCGCGAGGGTGAGGACCGATCGGTTGTGGTGCCGGTCGGAGTGCACATCGAGGAGTCCCGTCTCGGCGCGCAGCGCGATGAGAGTGACCACCGGGAGTTCCCGGCCCTCACTGATGTTGATCACACACTCGAGCACGGCGCCACCGGCCCCCGACGTTACGCTCCGCCACCGTGGACACCGGCTTCGCCTTGCCGCAGTACGACTACTCGGTGCAGGCGGGCGCCCGGCTCGAGTGGCCGCAGGTCGTCGAGTGGGCGAGGCGAGCGCAATCGCTCGGATTCGGCTCGGTCTGGCTCGCTGACCACCTCTTCCTGTCGATCGAGAAGTACGGCGGGCCGCCGGGGAACCACTTCGGCTACGAACCGCTCACTTCCCTGGCCGCCCTCGCCCGGGCGGTTCCCTCGGTTGGCCTCGGCACCCTGGTGCTCTGTGCCCAGCTGCGTCCGCCGGCGGTCCTCGCCAAGAACCTGGCGACCCTCGACCGGCTCGCGGGCGGACGCCTCACTGCCGGAATCGGTGCTGGCTGGTTCGAGCCCGAGTACGCCGCGGCCGGGATCCACTTCGAGCGCCCCGCGGTCCGCCTCCGGCAACTGGCGGAGACGGTTGACGTTGTCAAGGGCATGGGCGCAGCCACCGAGGCGTACTCCTACGACGGCCACCACGTGCGCGTGGAGGGTGCCCGGAACCGTCCGCCGCCGCTCCAGCCGGGTGGACCGCCCGTGTGGGTGGGCGGCAAGGGAGATCGTCTGCTCGAGGTGGTCGCCCGCCACGCCGACGGCTGGAACACCGTGTGGGCCTGCGACTTCGAGGCATACCGCCAGCGGCTCCAGGTGCTCGAAGCTGCGTGCGCGGCCGCGGGCCGCGACCCGTCCACCGTCGTGCGCTCGCTGGGGCTGTATGCCCTCGTCGGGGAGGACGAGGCCGACCTGCGGCGCCGGTTCGAGAACATGGCCACGGCGACCCCGAGCGGTGTCTTGCGGGGTATCAGCCTCGACGAGTGGCGCCGCGGCCGGCTCGTCGGCACGGTGGAAGAGGTCCGCGACAAGGTCGAGGCGTGGGCTGAGCTCGGTGTGGCGCAACTGATAGTGGCGCTGGGGGCGCTACCGTTTTCGGTGACGGAGGCCGCGGATCTCGAGCTCGTCGCCGCGGCCGTGATCTAGGAGACCCCATGTTCGGACTTGGCCCCATGGAGCTGCTGATCGTGCTCGCGATCGTGCTGCTCCTGTTCGGCTCTACGAAGCTTCCCAAGCTGGCGCGGTCCCTCGGACAGGCCCAGCGGGAGTTCAAGGAAGGCGTGTCGGAGGACGGCGCGTCCGGTGGGAACACCGACAAGACGCATAGCACGGACAAGACCGCGAAAGCCGAGGAGTCCGAGAAGTCTGAGAAGTCCGAAACGTCCGATTGAGCGCTATGGCTGGGTGGTCGTCGCCGACAGCCGACGCTGCCGGGCGATGCGCCTGCGTTCCCGTTCGGAGGTGCCGCCCCAGACACCGTGGTCGATGCGGTTCCGTAGTGCGTACTCGAGGCAGGGCGCTTTGACCGGGCATCCCGCGCAAATCTGGCGCGCCATGTCTACCCCGACGCCGTCGCTGGGGAAGAAGGTCGAGGGCGGGGTGTCGTTGCACTTGCCCTTCGCCATCCACTCGGTATCCATCGTCACCTCCACGTTCAGCCCTTTCGACGAGGGACGAGGCGGAAACGTTCCCTGGATTCCATACGATCTTCATGTCGGCAGCGGATGTCTGAATCCCAAGAAAAGCCCACAAAACCCGGAGAGAGAACCGTGGATGAGCACGAGAGACCGTCGAGCGACTCGACGCTGGAAGCCCTCCCCTGGGCCGAGCCCGACCTCCGGGAGAGGTTCGACGAGCCTCCCAGCCCGCCTTCAGGACCGGTAGCACCCGACGGCCGGCGAGGGCCTCGGTGGTTCGTCGTCGCCGTCGTCGCCGCGCTGATCGGCGCGCTGGCGGGTGCCGGCACGGTCACGGTGCTGGATGACGGCAGTACCACCGTCATCGACAGCTTCGGCCCCAACACCAGCGTCCTGACCCAGCCGAAGGACATCCAGGGGGTCCTGGCAAAGGTCCAGCCCGGAGTAGCCGCCATCCGCACCGAGGGCTTCCGCTCGGGCACCTTCTTCCCCCAGGAGGGCGCCGGAACCGGCGTGGTGGTGACCGCCGACGGCGAGATCCTCACCAACGCCCACGTGGTGGCCGGGGCCCGTTCGATCGAGGTGACTCTCTTCGGCGAGACCGAGCCTCGGGACGCGAACCTGATCGGCGCCGACACCGGCACCGATGTCGCTCTTCTCAAGGTGGAGGGCGTCTCCGACCTGCCGACGGTCGAGCTCGGCGACTCTTCCGAGCTCAAGGTGGGTGACTCGGTCGTGGCGATCGGGAACGCCCTCGCGCTCCCCGGACGGCCCACAGTTACGTCCGGCATCGTCTCCGCGCTCGACCGCAGCATCGAGAGTCTCGACGGGCTTATCCAGACCGACGCCGCCATCAACCCGGGCAACTCCGGAGGACCACTTGCCAACGCCGACGGCGAGGTGGTCGGCATCAACACGGCGGTAATCCGAGGGAACGCCGAGGGCATCGGCTTCGCGATCGCGATCAATCGGGCGCGGATCATCGCGGACCAGATCCGCGCCGGCGGCGGTTCCACTGCTCCCACCGCGTTCCTCGGCGTTCAGGCCGTCACGCTCTCCGACGACGTGCAGGGTTTGGCGGTCGACGAAGGGGCGCTCCTGGTCGCAGTCGTACCTGACTCGCCCGCGGGCGAGGCGGGACTCCAAGAGGACGACGTGGTCGTCCGCATCGGCGACGCCGAGGTTGCCTCGGCCGACGACCTGGTAAAGGCGGTCCGCTCCCACGAACCCGACGACAGGGTGGAGGTCGAGATTGTTCGCGGTGAACGGCGCCTGACCGTCGACGTCGTGCTCGGCACAGCTCCCCTGGCGCCCTGACGCTCTACGCTGGTCCGGATGACGCAGCCCACAGCAGACCTCGAAGCCCAGCCGCCCCGCGGCCACATCCGCGTTGTCTACATGGGTCCAGTCGCGCCGCACTGGGAGGTGCAGTCCGAATTCGGTGACCGCACCCTGGTCGAGGAGTTCCGTCAGCGCGTCCTGGCCCGGTTGCTCCTGCTGCCGCCGCACGATCCGCAGTTCCGGCGGAACCGCGAGCGCGTGATCAGGGACGCCGAGCGGGAGAACGTCGTCCTCGACTGGGACCTGGGCATCCCCGAGGAGGAAGCTCCTGCCGGGGTCGAGGGAGCTGAGGCGGCTGCCGTCGAAACGCTCGACACCGTCGGAGGACCTGAGGCTTAAGCGCGGTGGCCTCGATCGGCATCGACCTGGGCGGCACCAAGATCTACGGGGTGCGGCTGAAGGACGGTGAGGTCGCCGGCGAGGCCAAGTCCAAGACCCCGGTGCATGGTGGTCCGCTCGCGGTGGTCGACGCGATCGTAGGCGTGGTGCGCGAGCTGGGCGGCGAGAAGGGCGAGGCCGTCGGTGTCGGCGCGCCCGGCATGGTCGACCCTGCAACCGGAACCGTTAAGCGGGCGCCCAATCTGCCGGGTTGGATCGAACCATTCGGCCTCGGACCGGCTCTGTCCGAAGCCCTCGACGGCATCCCGATCGCCCTCGACAACGACGTGAACGTCGGGACTCTGGCCGAGTTCAGGTCCGGCGCGGGTGAGGAGGTCCCCGACGGTCTGGGTGTCTTCGTCGGCACAGGGGTTGGAGGCGGCGTCGTGTTCGGAGGCGAGGTCCGCCGGGGACCAACCGGTATGGCCGGCGAGATCGGCCATATGACCGTCCAGCCGGGAGGACGCCCGTGCGGCTGCGGAGGCCGCGGGCACCTGGAGTCCTACGCGGGCCGCGCCGGCATGGAGCGCCGGGCGCGGGAGGTCGACGGCGAGGGTCGTGACACGGCGCTGGTCACCTTGGCGCGCACGAAGCGGATGACCTCGGGCGTCTGGGCGAAGGCGCTCGCGGCCGGTGACGAGGTCGCCATCGAGCTCCTCGACGAGGCGGTCGACGCCCTCGGGGTCGGTGTCGCCGGCGCGGTGACCCTGCTCGACGTCCCGCTCGTGGTGATCGGCGGCGGGCTCGCGGACCGCCTCGGCGCCGGATTCGTGGGCCGGGTCGAGCAGTCCGTGCGCACAAACCTCTTCGGCGGGGCGAGCAGCGCGATCCGTGTGGTGCGATCGAAACTGGGCGATCGAGCCGGAGCCATAGGCGCCGCGCTTCTCGCCGCTTCGCCCTAGATCGGCCGTCGATAGCCTGGATGGGATGGCGATCGACGTCCCGCCCGGCTCCCCGGCAGACATCGATCGAGCGACGCGCTACCTCAACCGCGAGTTGTCGTGGCTGCACTACAGCGACCGCGTGCTCGCGTGGGCGGAGGACACGAGCCTCCCGCTCCTCGAACGGGCGCGGTTCCTCGCGATCTACACCGACATCGTCGACGAGTTCTTCCAGGTGCGCGTGGCCGGCCTCAAGGACCAGCTCGCGGCAGGGTTGTCGGCGACCGCGCCCGACGGGCTGAGCGCGGGCGACCAGCTCCGCCTCATCCGGGAACACAGCCTCGCCCAGCAGGAGCGGGTGGCGAAGGCCTTTCTTGCCAGCGTCGTGCCCGGTCTCGCCGACGTCGGGATCCGGCTCTCCGACTGGGACGCTCTCGACGACGACGACCGCGACTACCTGGTCGAGGTGTTCGAGGAGCGGATCTACCCGGTGCTCACGCCATTGGCCGTCGACCCGGGCCACCCGTTCCCTCACATCTCCGACCTGTCGCTGAACCTGGCCGTCTCGGTGCACGACCCGGTCACGAGCGACAACCGCTTCGCGCGGGTGAAGGTTCCGCCGCTCCTGCCCAGGTTCATCGTGATGCCGGACGGCGAGCGCTTCGTACCCCTGGAGCAGGTGATCGCGGCCCACCTCGACGCGCTCTTCCCCGGCATGGAGATCGGGGGTCACTATCCGTTCCGGGTGACCCGGAACGCCGACCTCCGGTTGGAGGAGGAAGAGGCCGACGACCTCCTGGCTGCGGTTGAGATGGAGCTGCGACTGCGGCGGCGCGGCAATCCGGTGCGGCTCGAAGTCGACAGCAAGACGCCGCCGGAGATTTGTGACCTCCTCCTGCGGGAGCTCGAGCTGACGGCCAACGACCTCTACGTGGTGGAAGGACCACTCGACCTGGGCGGTCTCTGGAATGTCTATGAGCTCGACCGTCCTGAGCTGAAGGCCGAGTCCTGGTCGCCGGTGACCCAGCCGCGGCTCCTGGCCGATGAGGACATGCGTGTCGACATCTTCAGCGTGCTCCGCGAAGGCGATGTCCTTGTGCACCACCCGTACGACTCCTTCACGACATCGGTCGAGGCGTTCGTAAAGCAGGCGTCGGTCGATCCGCGTGTGCTGGCCATCAAGCACACGCTGTACCGCACGTCGGGCGACAGTCCGATCGTGAAGGCGCTGATCAGGGCGGCCGAGCAGGGCAAGCAGGTCGCCGTGCTGGTGGAAGTGAAGGCGCGTTTCGACGAGCAAGCCAACATCGCGTGGGCCCGTGCCCTGGAAGAGGCCGGAGTGCATGTCGTCTACGGGATGCTCGGCCTCAAGACACACTCGAAGACGGCGCTCGTCGTCCGGGAGGAGGACGACGGCATTCGGCGGTACTGCCACATCGGAACCGGCAACTACAACCCGAAGACGGCGCGGAGCTACGAAGATCTGGGCCTCCTCACCGTCGACAGCGCGATCGGTGCCGACCTCACCGATCTGTTCAACTTCCTCACCGGTTACAGCCGCCAGGTGCTCTACCGGAAGTTGCTGGTCGCCCCCACTTCGCTGCGCCCGCGCATCGTGGAGTTGATCGAGCGCGAGGCCTCGGCGCCCCACGGTCCGGGCCGGATCGTGATGAAGATGAATGCCCTCGTCGACCAGGTCGTCATCGATGCCTTGTACGAGGCGTCGAGCAGGGGAGTGCAGATCGACCTGATCGTGCGAGGAGTCTGCTGCCTCCGGCCGGGGGTGCCGGGCCTGTCGGAGAACATCCGCGTTCGGTCGATCGTCGGGCGCTACCTCGAGCACTCGAGGATCTTTGCCTTCGGTGACGGTCGTGACCGCCCGATCCGCTACTACCTCGGGTCTGCCGACATGATGCCGCGGAACCTCGACCGTCGCATCGAGGCGGTCACGCCGGTGGAGCACCCCGATCTGCAGGCCCGGTTGCAGGAGGTCCTCGACGTCAACCTCGCCGACGGCGAACTCGCCTGGGAGCTGCGGCCGGACGGAACTTGGGAGCCGGCCGCCTCCGGCGGACCGAGCAGCCAGCGCCGCCTCCAGGAGCTCGCCCTCCACCGCTCCCGCCCACCCCTCCGAACTTGAGGCAATAACGCACGGAATTCGACCGTTATTGCCTCAAGTTCCGCGCCACCCACCTCCGCCCATCCGAACTTGAGGCAATAACGTACGGAAAGCGATCGTTATTGCCTCAAGTTCGGGCGGGTGGGGCGGCGTGGCGTAGTTGTCCACAGGGATTTGCCTCTAGTTGTCCACACGGCAAGGGCTCTACGGTCTGTCGCGATGACCTCCACCGCCCCCGCCGCCCCCGCCGCCAATGCCGCCAGCACCGACTCGCTGCCCGCGCTGCTGCTCAGCGCGCGCCAGGCGAGCCGGGCCTTGCGCCAACGTCCCCGCCCCGACACGTTGTCGGCGGTCCGCATCGCTCAGGACCTGAGCGCCGAGATCGGCAGTGTCGCCCACGGGGTTGGCGTCGAGACCACCGAGGGCTGGCGACTGCTCGACCTCCGCGACCGTCTCGACTCTCATGTGCTGGCGGCCTCGGCGCTCGACGGCACCGGCGTGCGCGACGACGTCGTGCTCGACCTCATCGGTCGGGCGGTCATCGACGCCGTCGTCCGCCTCTCCCCGCCGAACTTGAGGCAATAACGAACGGAATCCGTTCGTTATTGCCTCAAGTTCGGGGTGTTCAGCCGAAGCGGCCGGTGATGTAGTCGTCGGTGCGGCTGTCGCGGGGGGCAGTGAAGATCCGTTGGGTCTCGCCGTACTCCACGAGGATGCCGGTGCGGTCGCCGGTCTCGTTCACCTCGGTGGTGAAGAACGCGGTGCGGTCCGATACCCGGGCAGCCTGCTGCATGTTGTGGGTCACAATCACGATCGTGTACCGCTCCTTGAGCTGCACCATGAGGTCCTCGATCCGCATGGTGGAGATCGGATCGAGGGCCGAGCACGGCTCGTCCATCAGGATCACCTCCGGCTCGACCGCCAGGGCCCGCGCGATGCAGAGGCGCTGCTGTTGCCCGCCCGAGAGGCCCCACGCGGAGGCGCGCAGCCTGTCCTTCACCTCGTCCCACAGCGCGGCGCGCTGGAGCGCGTTCTCGACCACGTCGTCGAGCCCCTTGCGGGTTCCCGCGATCCGCGGCCCGAACGCCACGTTGTCGTAGATCGACTTCGGGAACGGGTTCGGCTTCTGGAACACCATCCCGA
>CAZWDB010000149.1:0-9161 GCA_964632885.1 uncultured Acidimicrobiales bacterium
TCGATGAGCTCGAAGCGCGCGCCGGGGATGACCTCGGCGGTGCGGCGGCCGCCGCTCGGCCCGATGAGCTTGTCTTCGCTGCCGTGGAGCACGAGAGTCGGCACCTTGAGCTCACGTAGTCCGTCGACGCGGCGGGGAGACGCCATGATCGCCATCAGCTGGCGGTTGCGCCCGGGGGGATCGAAGCAGCGGTCGAAGCTGGCGGCAGCATCGGCTGATATGCGTTCGGTGTCGAAGCAGGCCGGGCTTCCCCACACACGCAGGCCGGCGAGGTGGTTGGCGATCGCGCTCTCCCGGTCGGTCGCCGGCGGGGCGCCGAACACTGGTCCGGCCTCCGGAGCGGCTTGGCCGACGTCGGGCTCACCTGTCGTCGACATCACCGAAGTCAACGACAGCACCCGGTCCGGGTGTTCGATCGCCATCGTCTGGACGATCATCCCGCCCATCGACAGGCCCATGACGTGCGCGGCGTCCACGCCGATGGCGTCGAGCACGGCGACCGCGTCGGCTGCCATGTCGGACAACAGGTAGGGGACCTCCGGTGCTCGGCCTTCCCGCAGCGCGGCGCGTACTGCGGCGACGTCAGGCGTCACGTCGTGGAAGTGGGTCGACAGGCCGACGTCGCGGTTGTCGAAGCGCACGACCTGGAATCCCTCCCTCACGAACATCTCGCACCAGGCGTCCTTGAAGTTGATGCACTGGCTCCCGAGGCCGCTTACGAGTAGCAGCGCCGGCGCACCCTCCTCCCCGAACCGGTCGTAGTAGATCTCGACGTCACCGTTGCGCGCGTAGGCCATGGGCACCTGTCTATCGGAGGATCGATGGCGGGCGTCGGGTAGAACAGGGGAGTGGGCGCGTCCGGTTGGCCGTTCTGGGCGGCGACGAGCGACGAAGCCATCGATCGGGCCCTCGAGCTCGCAGACCTGCAGCCGGGCGAACGGTTTGTCGACCTCGGCTGCGGCGACGGGAGGGTGCTCGTGCGCGCCGCGGCCCAACGGGGTGCACGGGTGCACGGCGTGGAGGCCGACCCCCGCATGGCGGCTCAGGCCCGCCACGTGCTCGCCGCCGGCAACGTCGACGGTGATGTCGTCGAAGCCGACTTCGCCGAGGTCGACATCGGAGGCGATGTCGTCTTCGCCTATCTCAGCCCCGCCACTCTGCAACGGTTGCGTGCTCGCCTCGGCCAGTTGCCGGACGGCACGCGGGTAGTCACATTCGGCTACGCGATCCCCGGCTGGCAGCCGACCAGGCGGGAAGGTCGCAGTTACCTCTACCGCCTGCCGGTCCAGCCCAGCGAGGTGGATCGCGACCGCCGCGGATGGGCGACTGCCGGGATCCTGGTCACGGCGCGGCCCCATATGCCCTCGCTCGTCGCGGCCGCCTTGCACCATGGCGGCGGGGATGTGCACGTCGATGTCACCGGCGACCTGACCGCCGAAGCGGTGCACACGGGAGCCGACGTCGCCGCGCCCGGCGACGTCGTGGTCGTCGACGTCAGGCTCGACCCTCATCCCGCGGGCACCACCGTCGCCGCCGTGCTCTCGGCGTCCGGCATGGGATCGTTGCGCTACGTCGCACACGTCGACGACGGCGAACCCGGAGTGTGGGGAATCGCGGAGTCGGGCCTGGAGGAGGTCGACACCGCGCTGCGTGCCGGATCCGTCGCCGGTCTCGTCGCCCGCGCCCGCTACCAGCGGTAGTTGCGACGAGCCTCTATCGCGGCTCGCCGCTCCGGCCCGAGGCGGTCGAGCCACGCGTCGGTGAAGTCAGCCCGAACGGCCGGCAACAACAGGATGACCGCTCCCGCCGCGTTCAACGCCGCGACGACATAAGCAGGCGCGCCCGCGCCTTCGACCGGATCCGCGGTGCCCTCGGCCTTCTCGGGTTCGATGTCGACCGCGACGACCAGCGCCAGCACCGCGCCCACCGCGAACGTCGCGATCCCTCCGAGACGGGCCCACCGCCTCCGGCGGGCGAGGCTGGCGCCGAGCAGTGCGTACCAGCCCGCGAACACCGCGATCACCAGGGCGGAGGCCACCCACGACGCGGTGAGCAGCGACGATGGGAGCGACTCGATCTCCGAGGAGGTGACGGCGTCTCGCTCCTCGGTGAAGAGCGCGATGCCGCCGCCGACCGCTACCGCGGCAGCGGTCACTACCGCGACTGCGCTCGCCGCCTTGGTGACGAGGTGCATGGCGACCGAGTGTCCCACGGGTGCGCTCCGTCCTGGGGACGACGTCGCTTTCGTCCTCGGGGAGGATGTGCCCGGCGGCTTATATCCCTACGATGACCCAATGGGGACAAAGGTGGCCGACCAGGACCGGGACGAGCGGGCGCTGGCCCTGCGGGACAGTCGGGCGGTCGCCTTCTTCGGCACGTGGATGTTGACCGGACTGTTCATCGACGGCTGGGCGCACGCGACCGACAAACCGGAGACGTTCTTCTCGCCATGGCACGGCATCCTCTATTCCGGCTTCGTCGCAGCAGTGCTGTGGTTCGCCTGGGACGGGAGGCGCCAGCCCGGCGGGATGGACACCGGTGACCGTCTCGGCACCGCCGGGCTCTTCCTCTTCGTGGTGGGTGCCGTGGGCGACGGTGTGTGGCATGAGGTGTTCGGCATCGAAGTCGGGATCGAGGCGCTGCTCAGTCCCACCCACCTCGCTCTCATGGTTGGCGGGTTGCTGATGGTCACCGCGCCGATTCGGGCCGGATGGCGGTGGCTTCCCGAGCGGCCCTCAGGCCGTGAGTTCGCCGCGACGATGGGTGCAGTCACGCTCGCGACGAGTCTCGTGCTGTTCTTCCTGATGTACCTGTCCGCCGCGATGCCGATCGCGGAGAGCCACAGCGGCAGCTACGGGGGCGAGAGCGGCCAGGTCTGGGGGGTGGCGTCGGTGATCGTCCGCACCGCGGTGCTGCTCGGCGCGACGCTGTTCGTGCTGCGCCGCTTCACGCCGCCCGCGGGATCCTTCACGGCGCTCTTCTCGGTTACCGCGGTCGCGCTGGCAGGGCTGGAGAGCTTCGAGCCGATCGCGCTCGCCGTGCCCTTCGTCGCCGGCGGCACCGTTGCAGACGTGATCGTCGCCCGAGGGCTCGGCGGTGCCCGCCGCGACCTCCTCATCGGTATGGCGGTACCGGCGGTGTGCTGGCTCGGCTACTTCGGGGTGCACGCCGCCGTCTGGGGCGTGCGCTGGCCCGCCGAGATCTGGACCGGCTCGGTCGTCTTCGCGGTGCTCACCGGCCTCGGCCTGGCGTTGCTCACCAACGGCCTAGAGCCCGGACGGCTGGTAGAGCGTGATGGTGCCCGCCCCGAAGTCGGCGACGTAGAGGCCCGCCGTGCCGAACACGAGGTCGAGCGGAGTTCCGCCGAGCACGAGGTCCTCAGGGGCTGAGGAGTCGCCGTCGACGTCGACGGGGACTCGTACGACCCGGTGGCCCGCCACACCGCCGCTCGGAAAGATGCTGCCGAACTCGGCGATGAACAGGTCGCCGGACCAGAAGTCGTCGTTCGGGCCGAACGCCAGCCCGTCGGCCGACACGTGCATCCCGAGGAGCTCCTCGGGTGGGGTGTGACTGTGCCCCCGGCACGGCCCGGCGGGCGGGTCCTCCATCAGCTCGCCGTCGGCGTTGTAGAGGCAGTTGGGGAAGCCGAAGTCGGGCGCGTACCGCGTCACGTCGGGAACCTTGACGAGGGTGTCCTCGCCGTAGGGGTCGAGCTGGTCGGGACCGTTCGTCGGGATCCACGCCTCGTTGGTGCCCGGCCGGAACGCCACGTCGTAGAGGTTGCGCATCCCGGAGGCCTCGACGGTGAGGAAGCCGGTGGCCCGTCCGTTGGGCCCGACCACGTGCCCGCGCAACGAAAGCGGCACCGACAGCAGCGTGCCCGACAGCGGGAGCTCGGGATCGCCGCCCTCCACTCCGTCGTCGGTGGAATTGCCGTTGGTGATGTAGAGCCGGCCGTCGTGGATCACGACGTTGTTGGTGTTGTGGCGGCCGTTGGGGAGCCCGTCGACCACAACCTCGACTTCACCGGTCGCCGGATCGATGGCCTGGACCCGTCCGACGGTGCGACCGCCGTAGGTCTCGCCGCCGTCCCGGCTGTCGGCGACGAAGATGGTGCCGTCGGCGGCGACGGCTACACCGAGGGGACCGGAGAATCCATCCGCGACCGGCTCAGGCGGGCCGAGCCGCCCACCCGGCAGGAACGCTAGCCGCACGACGCGGCCCGACCCGAACGAGGTGACGTAGAGGTGGGTGTCGGTCGCGTGCAAGGCGGTGGGAGTAGGAACATCGGCCACCACCACGCCCGCGAGGGTGTGGCTCTGGGCCCGGAGAGGCGCGACCGGCGCCGCCCCGAGAAGTGCGATCAGGGCCGCGGCGGCCACCACGGCCGCGCGGCGCGGTACAGACACGTTCCATTTCCCCATGGCCACCTATACGAGTCGGCGGCAGCGGTCGGTTCAACCCCGCTCCCAAGCGACGGCTCGGTGATGTGCAATCTCTGTGGTCAGACTTGGGGGGTGCCCCGCCGGCGCCCCGACGTGATCGAGTTTCACCCCGACCGGGCCGGCGACGTCGTCGCGTCGATGTCGGAGGTCGCGGCCACCGGCGGATGGATCAACCTCCAGCCCGGCTATGACCCTAACGACGCGCCGGCGGAGAGCGCCATGTTCGGGCTTGTCGCCGGCAGGGGCGCGGCCCTGCCGGTGTGCACGTGGAAGCCGCACGAGCGCACCCGCGCAGGGGTGGAGTACGTGGCCCTCGGCGTGCAGCACGGCGCGGGCTCGAAGGTGGTCGCCCTGCTCGCGGAGCGGGGCGTCGAGATCCGCTCCACCTGGCCGGTGCTCCAGGACAACCCCCGGCACGGCCTGATAATCGCCGCGCACCCCCGCGACGCGCATGACGACGTGCTCGGCTGGTTGCTGCGAGCGGGCGAGCGGCTCAGCCCGATCCCGCTCACCGGGGAGTGGCGCGCCCTCGTCTACCGCCGCTGACCCACGATCAGCGCGAACGGAAGCCGATCAGCCGTCAGTCCTCGGGTGCCGGACCGTCGACGTTGATGGTCGGCGGGCCGTTTCCGGCGCGCACGACGACGAGCCGGCTCTCGGTCTCCTCCGGATTGCCCTCGCGGTGGATCGCCCCCTTGGGCACGTGGAGGAAGTCACCCTGGCTCGCCTCGATCACATCGTTGCCACCCGGCCCGGATTCCATGCGGAGACTCCCGGACACGACATAGATCGTCGTCTCGTAGTCGCCGTGGTGGTGCCAGCCCGACGTCATGTTCGCCTCAGCCCGGACGAAGCCCGACCACATGCCTTCGACGGCGATCGCCTGCTCCCGGACCATGCCGGGTGTCGGGTCGCCCTCCATCCGGTCGGCGGGTCGAATCTGGGCTACCGGGTCACTAGTTGCCATGGCTTCCTACGCTAGAGCGCCGCCGAGCGCGTACGTTGCAGGGCCATGCGAGCCGTGTTGTGCAAAGAGTTCGGCCCACCGTCGTCCCTGGTGGTCGAGGAGGTCGCCGACCCGCAGCCGCGATCGCGGGAGGTCGTGATCGACGTCGCCGGGTGCGGTGTCAACTTCCCAGACGCGTTGATGATCAAGGACGCCTACCAGTTCAAGCCGCCCATGCCGTTCTCGCCCGGCGGGGAGGTGGCCGGGACGGTGAGCGCGGTCGGCGACGCCGTCACCGACGTCGCCGTAGGCGACCGGGTGCTCGCCATGACCGGCTACGGCGGGATGGCCGAGAAGATCGCCGTCGCGGCCAGCGCGGTGGTGCAGGTGCCCGAGGGCATCGACCTCGCCGAGGCGGCCGGGTTCATCTTCGCCCACGGCACCTCGCACTACGCCCTCAAGTACCGCGGCCACCTCCAGCCGGGCGAGACCCTGCTCGTGCTCGGCGCCGCAGGCGGCGTCGGCCTCGCCGCGGTGGAGCTCGGCGCGGTGATGGGCGCCCGCGTGATCGCGGCGGCGTCGTCGGAAGAGAAGCTCGCGGTGTGCCGCGAGCGCGGCGCGACCGACACGATCAACTACGTCGACGACGACCTGCGGGCCCGGCTCAAGGAGCTCGCACCCGACGGGGTCGACGTCTGCTACGACCCCGTCGGTGGCGAGTTCAGCGAGAAGGCGCTGCGTTCGACGGCGTGGGACGGCCGCTTCCTCGTGATCGGCTTCGCGGCCGACATACCGAAGATCCCGCTCAACCTCGTCCTCCTCAAGAGCTGTCAGGTCGTGGGTGTCTTCTGGGGAGCGTTCACGGGGAAGTTCCCCGACGAACACCGAGGCCACGTCGCGGAATTGCTCGAGATGTGGTCGGCGGGCCGCATCAAGCCCCACATCTCCGCGACCTTCCCACTCGAGGAGGCGGGCGCCGCCATCAGCGAGCTTTCGGAGCGCCGGGCCCAGGGTAAGGTCGTCGTCACGACCGGCTGAGAGTCGAGACCGACGTGACCTACACGCGGAATCACGCCCACCGCCTTTTGACGGCGACCGAGTACGAACTGTTCTCCGAGAGCCTGGCCGACCACGTCGGAGACCACGACCTGGTGGCGCTGCGGAAGCTCATCGGGCGCGCCCGCCGCGCCCGCGACAAGTACCGCGACCTCTACAAGCGGCAGCGCACGAGCACGAGGCGGAAGACCGGAGCACGCGGCGCGGCCCCGGACGCCAACGAGCGCACCTCGAAGAAGGCCACCATGTTCGACGAAGCTCTTGCGAGGCTCGAGAAGCGGCTGGCCAAACTAGAGGCAGCGGAGAGACGGGCCAAGCGGCGCGCTGTTCTTCAACGCACTGGCAAAGCGCGTCCCACGGGCTCGAGCGCCAAGCCGCCGGTGCGCCGCGCCACGCGGGGCAGCAAGCACCGCCGGCCGACGAAGGACTTCACCGGGCCGGCGACGGCGGCCCAACAACGGTCGTCTGGTCCGCGCGGCGCGACCGCCAAGTCGATATCGGCCCATCGCAGCGCCGCCGGCCGGCGCAACCAGGCCACGCGCGACCGCCGGTCGCGGTAAGCCAGAGCGTGCGCGCCCCGTTCTGGCACCGGAATCCCGCCAGATCTGGCGGGATTCCGGTGCCAGTTCGCTCTGCGGCCGGCGCCTAGTTCCGGGGCACGTCCTTCCACGGGAGGTCTTTCGACACGTCGGGCTCGCGGGGGAGCTCGAGCACACGGTCGCCCAGGATGTTGCGCTGGATCTCGGACGTGCCGCCCTCGATGGTGTTGCCGCGCGCCCGCAGGAAGCCGTAGATGCGGGCCCGGGTTGACTCGTCGTCACCGTCCCAGGCGAGCCCGGACGCGCCCATGAGGTCGATGCTCGCGACGGTAAGCCGCTGGTTGTACTCGGCCTGGAAGAGCTTGCCGACCGATCCCTCCGCTCCGGGCTGGCCGGTGCGCCGCTTGGCCGCGGCCCGCTGGTTGTTGTAGCTCGCGACCTTGCCCTCGATCCACAGCGAGATGATGCGGTCACGCCACGTGCGGTCCTCCCATGCCCCGGACTCCTTGGCCCGGGTGATGAGCTCCTCGACCCCCGCCCGGGCCCGGCCGCCTCGGGTCGCGCCGGCCCTGGCCGCGCCGCCTCGGGCGGCACCACCCCGTGCCGGCCGGCGCGCGCCGCCGCCGAAGGCGCCGGACAGCGCGACCCGCTCGTTCATCAACGTCGTCTGGGCGACCGCCCACCCTTCGCCCGCCGGGCCGATCCGCCACGCGTCGGGGATGCGGACCTCGGTGAGGAAGACCTCGTTGAACTCGGCATTGCCGGTCATCTGCTTCAGCGGTCGCACCTCGACTCCGGGCGCGTGCATGTCGCATGCCAGGTAGGTGATCCCCTTGTGCTTGGGGACATCGGGATGGCTGCGCGCGATGAGCATGCCCCAGTCGGCGTTCTGGGCCCCCGAAGTCCACACCTTCTGGCCGGTGACCACCCACTCGTCGCCGTCACGTTCGGCCCGGGTCGACAGGCCGGCCACGTCGGACCCGTTGCCCGGCTCGGAGAAGAGCTGGCACCACTGCTCGCCGGCGGCGATCCCGGTGAGGAACTTCCGCTTCGCCTCGTCGGATCCCCACTGGCGGATCGTGGGCGCTGCCAGACCGATGCCCATGAAGCTGAACGAGCGGGGAAGCCCGTAGGTGTCCTTGACCTCCTCGACCACTTCGGCCACCTCGGCGTCGAGGCCACGGCCACCGGTGCCGGGATCCCATGAAGGCTGCGCCCAACCCGCTTCGGCCAGAGCGCGGAGCAGGTCGCGTGACTTCACCGACTCTCGGGCAGCCGCCAAGAGGGATTCGTCGTCGCTGTCGACGCCCTTCACCCAGTCGGGCGACAGGTTCTCCCGGAGCCAGGTGACGAATTCCTCCCGCACTTCTCCCGGTGACTTCCCCCCAGATGACTGGGGCGCGCTCTCGATCGTCGTCATGGGCGGCAGATTATCTAGGCGCTATACGCAAACCCCATCCGAGACGCCGCGGCTGCAGAGGATCGTGCGCTCGACCGTACGGAGCACGAAGCCCTCGCCGCCCTCTTCGGGCTCGGCGAAGATGTGGAGGCGCTCCCCGCCGACGGAGTCGTCGCCGAGCCCGATGACGTCGACGGTTATCTCACCGAGGTCGCCCACAGTGGGTCCGTCGACGATCACGATCTTCGACTCCGGTTCGTCGCTGGCCCGCGCGTCGGCCACGATGCGGCCGAGCTCAACCATGGTCTCGGCCCGCGGCCGGTCTTCAGGGCGGGGCGCGATCTGCGAGGTGATGTCGTCGACTCCGCCGGGCTGCAGGAGGAAGGCCGTGTTGGCCCAGCCGGTGCCGCCTTCGGCTTCGATCTCGGACCACATGCTGTCGCCCACCGTGCGGTTGTGGCCGGTGGCGGTGAAGCCGGTCGCGAGCGGTTCGAGCTCGAAGGCGACCGCGAACTCAACACCCGGCCCCTCCCGCACGTTCAGGGTGTCGTCGGCCGCGACACCGACCACGGCCATCTGGGCTCCCGCGTCGGGGAAGATCTCGACGCGCTCACCCGGCAGCTCGCCGTCGCCCGCGGGCGGTGCCGTGGTGGTGGTCGTGCTGGTGGCGGTGGTCGTGGTCGTGGTGCCGCCGGCTCCGGCGTCGATGCCGTCCCCCTCGTCGGCTCCGCAGGCGACGAGCACCATCATCAGGCCGGCCAAGATCCATCGCATGG
>CAZWDB010000150.1:0-9148 GCA_964632885.1 uncultured Acidimicrobiales bacterium
CGTCGAGCTTGGTGAGCACGATGCCGGTGACCCCGGCGGCCTCGGCGAACTCGCGCGCCTGGACGAGGCCGTTCTGGCCGGTAGTGGCGTCGATGACGAGGAGCACCTCGTTGAGCTGGCCAGGTTCCCGGGCGGCAACCCGGCGAATCTTCTTCAGCTCCTCCATCAGGTTGACCTTGGTGTGCAGCCTCCCTGCGGTGTCGCCGAGCACCAGCTCGGCTCCGCGGGCGTGGGCCCGCTGTACGGCGTCGAACACCACCGAGCCCGGATCGGCACCCTCAGCGCCGCGTACGAGCTCGGCACCCACCCGATCAGCCCAGGTCCCCAGCTGCTCCGCCGCCGCGGCGCGGAACGTGTCGGCCGCCGCCATCACGACCGCGTGACCGTCGCTGGCGGCACGGAGGCCCACCTTGCCGATCGACGTCGTCTTTCCGGTGCCGTTGACCCCGACGAACAGCCACACGTTGGTGGCACCCGGATTGAAAACCAGCGTGCGGTCACCTTCGTCGAGCCGTTCCTTCAGTTCAGCTTTGAGCGCGGCGAGCAGCTCCGCGGGGTCGGTGATGTTCTCGGACTTGACGCGGGTGCGCAGCTCGTCGAGCAGCGAGGCCGCCAGGCCGGCGCCGACATCGGCCCGTACCAGCGCCTCCTCCAGGTCGTCCCAGGTCTCGTCGTCGATGCTCGGCCGGGACAGCACCGAGGCCACGTAGCCGGCGAGCAGGTCGCGCGCCTTGTCGAGGCGATCCCGCAGCCGGGGCCGCTCGGGAGGAGCCACGACCTCCAGCTCGGGCTCCGGCTCCGGCTCGACCTCGGGCTCGACCTCGGCCTCCGGAGCGGGCGCGACTTCGACTTCCGGCTCGGCCGGCGGGGCAGGCACCGCCTCGTCGACCGCAGGTTCCGGCCGGGGTGGGGCCTCCACGGTCTCGGTCGGAGCGGCAGGCGGCGTCGGCGGCGGCCCGAGCTCTGGGCGGGCGCGTCGGCGGGTGATCGCGACGCCCCCGACGAGGCCCGCGACGACGAGTACGAGGATGAGGACGACGACCAGCTCCATGCCGCCCGAGCCTACGCCGGTCGAACTTGAGGCAATAACGATCGAAATTCGATCGTTATTGCCTCAAGTTCGGCTGTGGGTCAGGGGGAGACGCGCTCGCTGACGACCTTGGAGGACCCGCCCGTCTGCATCGTCACTCCGTAGAGACAGTCGGCCGCCTCCATGGTGCGCTTCTGGTGGCTGACGATCACCAACTGGGCTTCACGGCGGAAGTCGCCGATCAGCTCGAGGAACCGGTGCAGGTTCACGTCGTCGAGAGCGGCCTCCACCTCGTCCATGAGATAGAACGGCGACGGCCGGCTCCGAAACACCGCGAACAGGAACGCCAGCGCGGTCAACGAGCGCTCACCTCCTGACAGCAGGGAGAGCTGCCGGACATTCTTTCCGGATGGCCGGGCTTCCAGCTCGATTCCTGTCTCGAGCAGATTCTCCGAGTCGGTCAGCCGAAGCCTGCCGGTGCCTCCCGGGAACAGTGTCTGGAAAAGCGTGCTGAAGTTGTCGGACACATCTGCGTAGGCGGCGGCGAAGACCTCGACGATCTCGTTGTCTATGGCCCGAATGACCTTCGAGAGCTCTCGGCGCGTCGCCTTCACATCATCGAGCTGCGCCTCCAGAAACTCGTGCCGTTCGAGAAGCGCGCTGTGCTCCTCCAGCGCGAGCGGGTTGATCGGCCCCATCAGCCGTAGTTCGCGCTCGAGTTCTCGGACCCGCGCCGCCGCAGTCGTTCCTCCTGGCAGGTCGGGACACTCCGTCGCGACTGCCGACTCCGGTTCGCAGTCGAAATCGCGCCGGAGGGTGTCCACGGCCGCTTCGAGTCGCATGCGCACCTCGGCGTCGTCGAGCTCGGCCCGTTGCATGCGCTCCCGCAGCTCCGTCAGCTCACGTTCGGAGGAGGCGCGCTCGCGCCGCAGGTCATCGAGCCGGGCGGCGATGGCGCGCACCTCTTCGGACTGGCGCCGCCGGCGCTCACGCAGAGCGTGAACGGTCGACTCGAGCTCGGCCAGCCGCGTCGCGACGGCCGCCGACAGGCGGGTCGTTGCCAGCGCGAGACCCTCGAGCCGGCGCCGCCCGTGCTCGGCTTCCTCACGCTTCTCCCGGTTTCGCTCCAACCGGGCCTCCACGTCGGACAGACGGGCGGTGAGCACCCGCCGGCGCTCATCGAGACCGGCGACCTTCACCTCCAGGTTGGTGCGCAGCGCGGCCACCTCGGTGGCCCGGCGCTCGAGCCGCTCGCGCTCGTGCCTCGCCTCTTCGACCTGGGCGGTCTCTTCCGCCTCGCTGGCCTCGAGCGCTGGCAGGGCGGCTTCGAGTTCAGACGCTCGGTCGCGCTCCGCGGCCACCCGCGCGGCAAGTTCCTCGAGGTGGCCGCGCACCGTCTCCTCCTCGGCCGCCACCTCCCTCAGCTCAACCTCGAGGCGTTCGACCGCAACTTCGACGGTCTGACGGCGGTTGGCGTTCGAGTCGACCGCACGGGTCGCGGCGACCTCGGCCGCGTGGGCCTCGTCGACACCCGTACGTCTCCGCTCGAGTTCCTCGGCACGCCGCTCCACCTCGGCACCCGCCTCGTCGGAGCGACGGCGGGCTTCCTCCAGTGCGGCCCCCGTCGCGCCGGCGCCGGCGGCCCCGATGCGCCACCCTGACGGTCCGAAGCGGTCGCCGGCGCGGGTGACGACGACGACAGACGGATGGGCGAGAGCGAGGTCGACCGCGGCCTCCCACGCGCCCGCGACCGCGACCGCCCCTCCGATCAGAACGTCGAGGAGGTGCTCGACCTCGGGCCGATCCGACCGCACGTGGGCACGCACCGGCTCACCACCGGCGTTGGTGACCTCGAACGGCAACTCCGGTGGACGCGGCGGCGCCCCGAGCGAGAGCACCGCACCCGTGGCGTCGGACTGGCGGAGGTGGGCGAGGGCCCGCCGGGCGGCACCGACGTCGTCGACCACGACCGCCGCGATCGCCTCGCCCGCGGCCGCCTCGAAGGCGGGCTCCCACCCGCTGTCTACTTCGACCAGCTCCAGGAGGGTGCCGACGACACCGTCGACTCCGGCCAGGCGTTCCGCCCCGGCACGGGCGCGCGCCTCGTCGAGTGCGAGTGCGAGGGCGTCGCCGCGTGCGGTCCATGCGTGCCACTCGGCTTCGGCGCTCCGCAACGCGGCTTCGGCTTCGGCGAGGGAGGACGTGGCCAGAGCGCGCTGGGACTCCGCCGCCGCCTTCGACTCCGCCAGCGGCTCGCTTCGATCGGAGGCATCGGTGAGGTCGTCGCGCGCCTGGTCGAGCTCGGCGGCCAGCCGCGCCGCCTTGTCACGCAGCGCCGCGACCCTCCCCTCGGCCCTCTCGAGCTCGACGGTTCCCCGCTCGAGCGCCGTCCCCAGGGCCTGGAGCTCGCCCCGCGCCTGGGCGGCCTGATTGGCGGCACCGGCAGGGGCGTCGCCCCAGCGGCGCGCCACCTCGTCACGCTCGACAGCGAGGTCTCGCTCTGCGCCGTCGAGCTCGTCGGCCTCGGGAAGGAGCTGCGCGGCCGCGTCTTCGACTCCGGCGAGCGCCTCGCGCAGCTCGGCCCCCTCGGCCTCGAGACTTGCTATCAGCGCTTGGTCGACGAAGGCGTCACGGTCGCGGGCGATGGAACGTTGCCTCTCGGTCAGCACAGCCGCGAGGCCGCGTGCGCGTTCCCGGAGCCCTTCGAACCGGACGAGGTCATCGGACAGGTCGTCGGCACCACGCGCCGACAGCTCCGCCTCGGCCTCGAACACCGCCGCGTCGAGCTGGGCAAGCCGGGCGGCGAGGTTCTTCCGCGTCTCGTCGAGCTCGACATGGGTGGTTGCGCCCGAGGACACCCGCGCCCGCAGCCCCGAGATCTCCCGACCGGCAAGGTGGAGCCGTATGGCCGTGAGCTCGGCCGCAAGCGCCCCGTGACGCCGGGCGGCATCGGCCTGCCGCTCGAGGGGGCGCAGCTGGCGCCGCACCTCTCGGAGGAGATCCTGAAGCCGGAGGAGATTGCCCTCCGTCGCTTCCAGCCGGCGCTGGGCCTTCTCGCGGCGACGCCGGTACTTCAGAACTCCGGCAGCCTCCTCGATCACGAGTCGCCGTTCCTCCGGACGGGCATTCAGGATGGCATCGAGTTGGCCCTGCGACACGATGACGTGTTGCTGGCGACCGACGCCGCTGTCGGACAGCAGTTCCTGAATGTCGAGCAGGCGGCACGGCACGCCGTTGATGGCGTACTCGCTGTCGCCCGACCGGAACAACGTGCGCGTGATCGTGACTTCGGCGAAGCCGATGTCGAGAAGCCCGGCGCTGTTGTCGATCGTGAGGCTGACTTCAGCTCGCCCTAGGGCGGGCTTCGACGCCGTGCCGGCAAAGATGACGTCTTCCATCTTGGCGGAGCGCAGCGTGCGGGGCCCCTGGGCGCCGAGAACCCACGCGACCGCGTCGACGACATTGGACTTGCCGCTGCCGTTCGGCCCCACCACGACCGTGATACCCGGCTCGAAATCGAGCGTGGTCGTCTCGGCGAAGCTCTTGAACCCCTTCAGCGTGAGTGACTTCAGGAACATCGGGTGCGAGCGTACCGGGCGGTTCCTCCGCGGCCGCGGATCAGCTCAGACCTGGCACTGCTCACAGAGAAAGTGGGCCCGGCCCGACGTCTTGACCTTGGTGATCGGGTTCCGGCACCGTGGGCAAGGCTCTCCTTCCCGGTCGTAGACCTTGTGCTGACTCTGGTAGTCGCCGATCTCGCCGAAGATGTCTCGATACTGCTGATCGGCCAGCGACGACCCCCTGTGCTTGATGGCGTCCTGCAGGGTCTCGCCCATCGCGCGGTAGAGACGCCGGACCTCTTGGGCCGACAGCGTGTCTGAGCGGCGGTCGTAGCGCAGGCCGGCGGTGAAGAGGATTTCGTCCGAGTAGATGTTGCCGATGCCCGCGACGAACTTCTGGTCCATCAAGAGGGTCTTCAGCTTCGCCCGCTTGGCGTGGAACAGGTCGCCGAAGCGAGCCCAGCTCATGACATCGTCGATCGGGTCGAAGCCGAGGTGGGAGAGCTCGGGAACCTGATCGGCGAGTTCTTCGGGTGTCGTCACGAACAGCTCGCCGAAGGTGCGCGGGTCGACGTAGCGCAGCTGTCCGCCCTGGGTGAAGGTGATCACCACGTGGGTGTGCTTGGGGGGCTTGTCGCGGGTGCCCCTGGCCCGCAGAAGCTGGCCGCTCATGCCGAGGTGGGCTACAAGCACGTCGCCGCTGTCGAGCCGTAACAGCAGGTATTTGCCCCTGCGTTCGATGCCCGCGATCTTCCGTCCTTCGAGCTTCGACACGAACTGGCGCTTCGTGCCGTGTCGCCGGATCGAGCGCATGCCCGTGACGTCGACGCTCTTGATCCGGCGGCCCGTGACCTCCTTGTCGAGATCGCGCCGGATCGTCTCTACCTCGGGAAGCTCGGGCATCAGTCGCTCACCTCGTCGTCGGCAATCTCGGCTGTGAGCGCGACCAACCCGGTCGTGTCGTCGTGGTGCAGCTGCTGCCATGCGGCGCGGGCAGCGGCCTGCTCGGCCTGCTTCTTCGACCGCCCCGCGCCTCGCCCGAGGGTGTCACTGCCTACGTCGACTCGGGCAAAGAACTCCTTGGCGTGGTCGGGGCCCTCTTCCTCGACGATGTAGCGAGGAAGTCGGTCGAACTTCCGGGCCGCGAGCTCCTGCAACCTCGTCTTGAAGTCCTGTCCGCCCGGTCCGGCGGCAGCCTCTTCGATGCGGTCGCCGAACAGCCTCATCACAAGAGCCGACACCGCGCCGAGACCTCCGTCGAGGTACACCGCCCCGAGCACAGCTTCGAGGGCGTCGGCCAGAATCGACGGCTTCTCCCGTCCTCCGCTGGCAGCCTCGCCCTTGCCCAGCAGCAGCGCGGAACCGAGTTCGAGCTCAGCGGCGACCTCGGCCAGGGACTCGGAGTTCACCAGACTCGCCCGCACTTTGGCGAGCTCACCTTCGGGCAGATCGGGATAGGCGCGAAAGAGGTGGTCAGTGACGATGTGGCCCAGGACGGCATCGCCGAGGAACTCGAGACGCTCGTTGGAGCGGGAGCCCTCCGTCTCGGCACACCACGAGCGATGGGCGAGCGAACGCTTGAGCATGCCGATGCTCGTGAACGAGTAGCCCAGTCGCGCTGTCAGCGCGGCCATCTGTTCGTCGTCGGACGTATCGGCAGTATCAGCAGAGTCGGGACGGATGTCCTGATCGGTCAGGGGCGCTCCCAGAGCGGGGGGCGGTTCATTCCGCGGTCCCGAGCTTGGCCACGACATAGTCCACTGCATCTCGGACCGTCTTGATGTCTTCGAGGTCCTCGTCTTCGATACGGAACCCGACGGTGCGCTCACCCAGCTCCTCTTCGAGGGCCTCGACCAGCTCGATGAGGGCGAGCGAGTCGGCGTTGAGGTCGTCGCCGAAGGATGCGCTCTCGCCGATCGCCTGGGGATCGAGCTCGAGGATGTCCGAGAGCCGGTCTCTGATCAGTTCGAAGACCTGCTGGCGGTCCATCGGGGATTGCTCCACATGCGTCTCGGCAGGCACTCTCGCTCCTTGGAGGGGTGCTCGGGGCGTCCTGAGCATACTCCCGACACCGCTTGTGCGCTTGTGACCTCGTGCGCTTGTGAAGAAGCCTTCGGGGCGGTGATGGGGTGTCACCGCCCCGAAGGCGGGCATCACGCGGCGGTGATGGCCTGCTTGCCGCCGTCGCCCACGCTGATCTCGACCTTGCGGGGCTTGGCCTCGTCGGCCACCGGGATCGCGAGGGTGAGCACACCCTTGTCGTAGCTGGCCTCGATGCGGCCGAGGTCGAGGTTGTCGCCCAGGAAGAGCTGGCGACTGTAGGTGCCACGGGCTCGCTCGCTGACAACCACCTCGTCGCCTTCCTGGCGGCCCCACTGGCGCTCGGCCTTGAGAGTAAGCACGTTCTTCTCGACCGTCAGATCGACGCTGTCGGAGTCGATTCCCGGCAGGTCGAAGTGTACGAAGAAGGTGTCGCCCCTGCGGTAGGCGTCCATCGGAATGCCGCGGTCGAGCCGTCCGGGTTCACCGAAGGCGGCCTCCGTCAGCCGATCGAGCTCACGGAAGGGGTCCCAACGCAGCATCATCGGTACATGCCTCCTTTTGCTTGTTCAGCCTGTCGTTGTCCTGATGATGATCCGCATGATAGCAGGAACCCTTCCCTCTAGACAATAGAAAAATTGATGGCTATTGGCTTAGGTTTCGGCCCTAGTCACGGGCGCGCCGAACTTGAGGCAATAACGCACGGATTCCGTTCGTTATTGCCTCAAGTTCGCGGCGCGGGGCGCGGAACGGGCGGGTTCAGTCGACTTCGATGGCCTGGCGACCGCCGTACCACCCACAGTTGGGGCACACGACGTGGGGCAACTTCGCCTGGTGGCACTGCGGGCAGACGCTCCGGGGCGGCCGCGACACCTTCCACGCCGACGCGCGTCTACTCCGGGTCTTCGCCTTCGAGGTCTTCTTTTTGGGTACGGCCATGGCGTTCCTTCTCGCAGAGCGGTCTAGTCGTTGCCGGGCTAGTTGTTCGCAGCACGGGGGGCTTGGTCTCGGAGCTGGTCGAGCGCCGCCCATCTCGGGTCGAGCGGTGGCTCACAGCCGCATCCGCCCTCGTTGAGATCAGCGCCGCACTGGGCACACAAACCCTGGCAATCCTCACGACAGAGAGGCGCCAGAGGCAATTCGAGCAACACAGCATCGCGCGCGAGCGGCTCCAGGTCGATCTCGTCACGGTCGAGCAGGTAACTCAGCTCGTCTGGGTCCTCCACGAACAGTTCGTGGTCGACCTCGGCGACCAGCTCCCCTACCACCGTTCCGAGGCAGCGCCGGCACTCCCCCGTCCAGGAGGCTCGAACCGTGCCCACCGCCTCGATCGCGGGTCCAGCGGCCTGCAGCACCAGATCGACGGAGACCGGCTCGCCCTCAACGACGGCGCTGCCCGACACGGCAGCTGCCACCCGTCCTTGCCGTCGCTCGCGCCGTTCAGAGCCCGAACGCCGCAGGTCGGAGACGTTCACGACGAACGGCCGGCGCGCCATCTCCTAGCCGCCTGACTGGCTGTCCTGATCGAAGAACACGCCGTGGGCGCCAGTCGGGTCGTCGATCAGGGCGCCGATGCCGGCGTCGTCATCCTCGTCACGCGGATGGGACGGGGTGGCGCGGAGCTTCTCCCGTCCTGCCTGCACCGTCTTGGTGGTGCGCTCCAGCACCACTTCGAAGGCCGCGAGCTTCTGGTCGCAGTAGTCCTCTGCTTCGTGGCGCAACCGGCGAGCTTCGGCCCGAGCGTCCTCGACCACCCGCTTCGACGTGTGGCGCGCCTCCCTGACGATCTCTTGGCGCTCGACCATGCGCTCGGCCTGCAGGCGGGCGGCGTCGAGGATCTCGTCGCCCTCGCGCGCCACCTTGGCAAGGAACTCCTCCCGCTCCTTCAGCATCCAGCGCGCTTCCCGTAGCTCGGTCGGCAGGCGTGCAATGGCCTCCTCGAGCAGCTCGACGACCTCGTCCTTGGTGATCATCACCGACGAGGACAGCGGCATCGACTTGGCGTTCGAGACGATCTCGAGGACGCGGCGGAACAGGGTCTCCGCATCGTGGGGACCGCCTCCGCTCGCGGTCACGGAGCGTATTTCTCCTTCAAGCGGCGAGCGACGGCGGGGGGCACCATCGGCCCGATCCGATCAGACCCGCCGAACTGGGCGATCTGGCGCACGAGCGACGACGCGATAAAGGAACTCGAAGAGTTGCACGGCAGGAAGATCGTCTCGATGCCGCTGATGGCATGGTTCATCTGCGCCTGCTGGAGCTCGTACTCGAAGTCGGACGCGACGCGGAGACCCTTCACGATCACCGTGGCACCCATGTCCTTCGCGACGTCGACGGTGAGCTTCGCCATCGAGGTGACCTCTACGTTCGGGAGGTCGACAAGGGCTTCGCGCAGCATCTCTTGGCGCTCCTCGAGCGTGAACATGGGATCGCCCTTCCCGGGGTTGCGGATGGCAGCCACCACGACCCGGTCGAACAGCTTGGCGGCCGTCTCGATGATCTCGAGGTGGCCGTTGTG